>NZ_BCRK01000088.1 GCF_001552555.1 Nocardiopsis trehalosi NBRC 14201
CCCGCCGTGAGCAGCACATCGGCCTCGGCGCGGCCGTGGCGGGCCGCGACGGCGGCGCGGGCGGGCCCCGGGTCGGGGTAGGCGGCGACACCGGCCAGCGACGCGGCGACGCGGTCGGCCAGCCAGGCGGGCGGGGTGCCGGAGCGCACGTTCACCGCGAGGTCGAGCAGCCCCGGGCCGGTCTCGGCGTCGCCGTGGTGGCGCAGGTCGACGCCGTCGGCGGGGACGCGGCGGTCCGTCGGGGCGGTCATCGGGTTCCTTTCCGTGGCGGGGCCGGGGCGCGGGGCCCTGCGGGCCGGGGGGCGGCAGCGCGGCGGAGGCGCGGGCGCCGCCGACGGGCGGCGGGGCGTGGTGGCGCCGGCGGCCGGGCGGCGGCACGGCGTCGGAAAGCGTACCCCCACCGCCCCCGGCCCGCGCGGGCCCCTCCCGCGCCGGGGCCGGCGCGGATGGGGTGATGTTTCTCCCGCCCGTACACCCTGACCGGCCCGGCACGCCCCGGGGGCGACCGCATACCCTTCCAACGCCGGGACGGGCGAGAGGGGACGCGAGTGGATCTGGCGGCGAGCAGCGCACACGGTGCCGGCGGCACCGGCACCCCCGTTCCGGTCCCCTCCGCCCCGGGCGCGGGGGGCGGCGCGTGAGCGCCGCGCGGCCGGGCCCCACGCTGCCGGCGGTCATCCTGCGCACCGACCGGCTGACCCTGCGGGCGTTCACCGAGTCCGACGTCGACGGCGTGCTGCGCGCCATGACCGACCCCGAGACCCGCCGCTGGATCCCCCTGCCGGAACCCGGCCGCACCTACACCCGCGCCGACGCCGAGCACTGGTGCCTGGTGCAGGCGCCCGAGGCGCGGGTCACCGGCGACGGCCAGCAGTGGGCGGCGGTGGAGACGGCGACGGGCGCGTTCGTGGGCGCGTTCGGGCTGGTGCACACCCGGTGGCGGGCGCGGCTGACCGAGGTCGGGTACTGGACGGTGCCCGAGGCGCGGCGGCGGGGCCTGGCCACCGAGGCCGTCGTGGCGGTGTCGCGGTGGGCGCTGTTCGACCGCCGGTTCGAGCGGGTGGAGCTGAAGGCGGCGACCGGCAACACCGCGTCGCGCCGGGTGGCGGTGCGGTCCGGGTTCGCGTTCGAGGGCGTCGAGCGCAACGCCATGCCGCTGCACGTGGGGCGGACCGACCTCGCCGTTTACAGCCTCATCCCGGCCGACCTGGTGTGAGCCCGGGGGCGGGGCACCCCCGCCCCCGGGCGGCGGTCACCACTCGATGCCGCGCTGCCCCTTCTGTCCGGCGTCCATGGGGTGCTTGACCTTGGTCATCTCGGTGACGAGGTCGGCCGCCTCCAGCAGCCGCGGGTCGGCGTCGCGCCCGGTGACCACGACGTGCTGGGCGCCGGGCCGGTCGCGCAGGGTCGCCACCACGTCGTCCACGTCCACCCACCCCCATTTCATCGGGTAGGTGAACTCGTCCAGGACGTAGAGGCGGTACGCCTGGGCGGCGAGGTCCCGCTTGATGCGGGCCCACCCCTCGGCGGCGTCGGCGGCGTGGTCGCGCTCGGTGCCGGGGCGCTGGATCCAGGACCAGCCCTCGCCCATCTTGTGCCAGGTGACGCGGCCGCCCTCGCCCGACTCCCCGAGCACGCGGAGCGCGCGCTCCTCGCCGATCCGCCACTTGGCGGACTTGACGAACTGGAACACCCCGATGTCCCAGCCCTGGGACCAGCCCCGGGTGGCCAGGCCGAACGCTGCCGTGGACTTGCCCTTGCCGGGTCCGGTGTGCACGATCAGCAGCGGCCGGTTGCGGCGCTGGCGGGTGGTGAGGCCGTCGTCGGGGACGGTGGCGGGTCGGCCCTGCGGCATGGGGGTCCTTCTTCCTGTGGCGTGGCTGCGGGGGCGGGGCCGGGCGCGCGCGGCGGACGGCGCGGCGTGCCGGGAGGCGGCCCCGGGGGGTGGCCGGTGCGGCCGGTCGGCGCCGGCCCCGGTGGTCAGGCGGCGCGGCGGGTGTGCCGGACGACGGCGCCGAGCGCCTCGGCACCCAGGTCGTCCACGCGCACGGCGGGGGCGTCCAGCTCGGCGGCGAGGCGCTCCGCCAGCCCCAGGCGCACCGGCCCGGACTCGCAGTCGACCACGACGCCCGCGGTGCCGAGGGCGCGCAGGCGCGCGGCGGCGCGGAGCGCGGTGTCGAAGCCGCCGTGGGTGGCCCGGCCGTCGGTGACGACGACGAGCAGCGGGCGGCGCAGCGGGTCGCGCAGGCGCTCCACGCGCAGCACGTCGGCGCAGCGCAGCAGCCCCGCCGCGAGCGGGGTGCGGCCCCCGGTGCGCAGGTCGCGCAGTCGGCGGGCGCCGGCCTCGACCGACGACGTCGGCGGCAGGTCCAAGGCCGCCCCGCTGCCGCGGAAGGTGACCAGCCCGACCTTGTCGCGCCGCTGGTAGGCGTCGAGGAGCAGGCTGAGCACGGCGCCCTTGACGGCGCGCATCCGCTGCCGGGCCGCCATCGACCCGCTGGCGTCGACGCAGAACAGCACGAGGTTGCCCTCGCGGCCCTCGCGGACGGCCTCGCGCAGGTCGGCGCGGTGCAGGACCAGGCCGGGCCCGGAGCGCCCCCGCCGCCGCTGGTGGGGTGCCGCGGCGCGCAGGGTCGCGGCGGCGTGCAGGGCGGTGAGGCGGCCGCCGGGGCGGCGGTCGCCCGTGGTGCGGCCGGACGCGGTGCGCGCGGGCGAGCGGCGGCCGGGCGCGCCCGCGCCCACCCCGGCGACGCGGAGGAGGCGCGGCCGGAAGGTGCTCCCGGCCTCGGCGGGGGCGGCCTCGGGGGCCCCGGGCCGGTCGGCCGCCGGGTCCTCGGCGCCGCCCGCCGGCGCGGGCGCCGGAGCGGGGGCGTCGGGTTCGGTCCCGGCGTCGCCGGAGGCGGGCGTGTCCGCGGTGGGGCCGCCGTCGGCCCCGTCCCCGGGTCCGCCGTCGGTCCCGTCCGGTCCGGGCGCGCCGGGGCCG
The DNA here is from genome assembly GCF_001552555.1 of Nocardiopsis trehalosi NBRC 14201. Classification (GTDB taxonomy): domain Bacteria; phylum Actinomycetota; class Actinomycetes; order Streptosporangiales; family Streptosporangiaceae; genus Nocardiopsis_B; species Nocardiopsis_B trehalosi. Next base: position 2,984 of record NZ_BCRK01000088.1, read on the forward strand.
CCTCCGCCGGGGGTGTCGTCGGGCGGCTCGGGGTCGCCGTCGCCGGCCTGGTCCAGGGCCTCCTGCAGGCGGTCCTCGTCCAGGTCGGGGGCGTCGAACGGGTCGCGCCGGCGCCGGTGCGGCAGGGCGAGCCGGGCGGCGTCGCGCACGTCGTCGGCCGTGACGAGGGTCCGGCCGCGCCAGGCGGCGAGGGCCATGGCGGCGCGCGCGGTGACGATGTCGGCGCGCAGCCCGTCGACCTGGAAGGCGGCGCATACGGCGGTGACCTGGCGCAGGGCGGCGTCGGTGAGGACCACGTCGGCGAGCCGGGCGCGCGCCGCCTGGACGCGGGCGGCGAGGTCGGTCTCCTCGGGGGCGAAGCGGGCGGCGAAGGCGGCGGGGTCGGCCTCGTGGGCGAGGCGGCGGCGGACCACCTCGGCGCGCTCGGCGGGGTCGCGGGAGGCGGCGACCTCGACGGTGAGGCCGAACCGGTCGAGGAGCTGCGGCCGCAGCTCGCCCTCCTCGGGGTTCATGGTGCCGACGAGGAGGAACCGTGCCGCGTGCCGCACCGACACGCCCTCCCGCTCGACGTGGGAGGTCCCCATGGCGGCGGCGTCGAGCAGCAGGTCGACGAGGTGGTCGTGGAGCAGGTTGACCTCGTCGACGTAGAGGACGCCGCGGTGGGCCGCCGCGAGCAGCCCGGGTTCGAACGCGGTGACGCCCTCGGTCAGCGCCCGCTCCAGGTCCAGGGAGCCCACGAGGCGGTCCTCGCTGGCGCCCACGGGCAGCTCCACCAGGCGGGCCGGGCGGTGCTCGGCCGGGGCCGCCGCCGGGTGCGGGCCGTCGGGGCAGTCGGGGTCGGGGGCCGCCGGGTCGCAGCCGAACCGGCACCCGGCGACGGCGTCGACGCCGGGCAGCAGCGCGGCGAGGGCGCGCACCGCCGTCGACTTCGCGGTGCCCTTCTCGCCGCGGACCAGGACGCCGCCGACCGCCGGGGAGACGGCGTTGACGAGCAGGGCCAGTTTGAGGTCGTCCATACCGACGACCGCGCTGAAGGGGTAGCGAGCGGAAGCGCTCACGCGGATGGGTCCTTCCTCGGGAGTCCACGCCCATAGGGGTCGGTCGTGGCGCCGCGCAGTCTCCTGGCTCCCAGATCGCCGCTTCCCCGCCGCCTTCCCACCGGAGTCTCCGGCAGTGGCGCTGGTCGCGGGTCCGCTCCCTGGTCACAGTGGCGGGACCGCCCCGGATTCGCACCGGGTTCCTGCTCGTGGCGGGGGCGTTCCCCGCCGCTGTCGGCACCGCCCATCAGGATGGCACACGGCTTCTCCGCCGCCCCAGGCGCGCCCGGGGCGGCGGAGCGGTCGGCCACCTGTCCGTAAGCGGACGTTCTGCCGGAAATGCGGTTGTCCGCCTGGTCCGAGCGGGTACATGCGACGGTACGGTGGTCCACCCCCGACCCCCCTCACCCCCTGGGCAGGCACCGATGAGCGTCCTCACCTTCTCCCTCCCCGGCATCGTGGCCGCCGTCGTGGTCGCCGCCGTCATCGTGGTGCCCATCGTGGTGCTCACCCTGCGCCGACCGGGCGAGCCCCGGCGTCCGCGCCCGCCCGCGCCCACGCGCCGGCGGCGCCCTTCGGGCAGCGGGACGGGCGGCTCCGCCGACGGCGGCTACGCGGCGGGCGGCGACAGCGGCGGATGGGGCGGCTGGGGCGGCGACAGCGGCGGTGACGGTGGCGGTGGCGGCGGGGGCGGAGGCGGCGACTGATCCCGGCCGCCCCCGGCCACCGCGCGGCGGAATGCTCTAATGGGACGGCACCTCCCCCGCGCGGAAAGGCCCGACCTCCCATGCACGAGGACCTCACCTACCGGTCGGCACGGGAGCTGGCCGGGCTGCTGCGCTCCCGCGAGATCTCGGCGCGCGAGGTCGTCCAGGCCCACCTGGAGCGCATCGAGGCGGTCGACCCCGCGATCAACAGCGTCGTCACCCTGTGCGCCGACCGGGCACTGGACGAGGCCCGCGCCGCCGACGAGCGGCTGGCCTACGGGGCCGACGTCGGCCCGCTGCACGGGCTGCCGGTCGCGCACAAGGACGTCCACGAGACCGCGGGCCTGCGGACGACCTTCGGCTCCCCGCTGTTCGCCGACCACGTCCCCGACCGCGACGAGCTGATCGTCGAACGCATGCGCGCCGCCGGGGCCATCACCATCGGCAAGACCAACACCCCCGAGTTCGCGGTCGGGTCGCACACGTTCAACCCGGTGTTCGGCACCACGCGCAACCCCTACGACCCCACCCGCTCGGCGGGCGGCAGCAGCGGGGGCGCGGCGGCCGCGCTCGCCGCGGGCCTGCACCCGCTGGCCGACGGCTCCGACATGGGCGGGTCCCTGCGCAACCCGGCGTCGTTCACCAACGTGGTGGGGCTGCGCCCCTCCCCCGGCCGGGTCCCGCGCCACCCCGCCGACCTGGCGTGGAGCACCCTCGGGGTGCAGGGGCCCATGGCGCGCGACGTCGCCGACACCGCCCTGCTGCTGTCGGTCATCGCCGGGCCCGACCCGCGCAGCCCGATCGCGGTCCCCGAGCCGGGGTCGGTCTTCGCCGGGCCGCTCGACCGCGACCTGACCGGCCTGCGCGTGGCGTGGACGCCGGACCTGGGCGGGTCGGTGGTCTGCGAGCGCGCCGTGCTCGACACGCTCACCCCGCAGGTGGCCGTGTTCTCCGACCTGGGGTGCGAGGTCGCCGAGGACGCCCCCGACCTGGACGGCGCCGAGGACGTGTTCCGCACCCTGCGCGCGTGGCAGTTCGCGAGCCGGCTGGGCGGCCTGCTCGACACGGACCGGGACCGCCTCAAGCCGAGCATCGTGTGGAACATCGAGGAGGGGCGGCGGCTCTCCGGAGCCGACGTCGCCCGCGCCGAGCTCCGGCACACCGAGCTGTTCCACCGGATGCGCGTCTTCTTCGAGCGCTACGACGTGCTGCTGCTGCCGGTGAGCCAGGTCGTGCCGTTCGACGCCGACCTGGAGTACCCCGCCGACATCGACGGCGTCCCCCAGGAGACCTACCTCGACTGGATGCGGTCGGCGTACTTCATCTCCGCCACCGGCTGCCCCGCGCTGTCGGTGCCCGGCGGGTTCACCCCCGGCGGGCTCCCGGTGGGCCTGCAGATCGTCGGTCCGCACCTGGCCGAGCGCCGCGTGCTGGAGGTGGGCCGCGCCTTCGAGCAGGCCACCGGCTTCGGGCGGCGCCGCCCCGCTCTTGAGCCGCTCCCGCTGTAGTCGGCGGCCCCCGCTCTAGCCGGCCCCGCTCCCGTCGGCCCGTCCGATGCCGAACCCGGCCGCGAGCAGCTCCAGGCTGCGGCGGCGCCGCGCGGGGTCGGGCTCGGGGGTGGCCACCACGACCTCGTCGGCGTACGCCATGGCGGCGATGGCGCGGAGCCGCCGCGCCACCTCGTCCGGGGCGCCCGCGACGACGCGGTCCGCGAGGGCGCGGCGCGCGGCGTCGAACCGGGGGCCGGCGCGGAACGCGCGGACGTCCTCGCCCGTCGGCGCCGCCCCGGCCCCGGACCGCAGCACGGCGCCGTAGAGCGCCCAGAACGCCACGAAGTCGGCGACCTCGCCGGGGTCCTCGGACGCGAACGCGACGGCCGAGAACGCGCTGAGCGGGGCGGCGGCGCGGGCGGAGGGGCGGAACGTGTCGCGGTAGCGGCGCAGCACCGGGACGGCGCGGTCGGGGTCGATCTGGTGGGCGAAGGCGAACGGCAGGCCGTGCGCCGCGGCATACGCGGCGCCGCGGTCGCTCGACCCCAGGACCCACACCTCGGGCGAACCGGGCACCTCGGGCGCCGCGGTGATCCCGGCGTGCGGGTGGCCGTCGGGCAGCCCGTCGCCGAGGAGGCCGAGCAGGTCGGCGGCGAGCCCGGCGAAGTCCGGGTCGGGCGCGCGGGTGCCGCGCAGCGCGGCGGCGGTGCGGTTGTCGGTGCCGGGGGCGCGGCCCAGCCCGAGGTCGATCCGGCCGGGGTGGAGCGCCTCCAGGGTGCGGAACACCTCGGCCACCTTCAGCGGGGCGTGGTTGGGCAGCATCACGCCGCCCGCGCCCACCCGGATGCGTTCGGTGGCGGCGGCGACGTGGGCGGTGACCACCTCGGGCGCCGTCCCGGCCAGCCCGGGGGCGTTGTGGTGCTCGGAGAACCACACCCGGGTGTAGCCCAGGCGCTCGGCCAGCCGGGCCGCGTCGGCGGTGGCGGCCAGCGCCTCGCCCGCGGTGGTGCCGGGCGGGGCGAGCACGTGGTCGAGCACCGACAGCCGCACCACGGGGCCTCCCGGAAAAGCGGGCCGGGGCGGCGCCCCGGCGGCGGACGGCGGCCGTGCGGCGCGCCGCCGGTGGCAACGCCGCGCGGGGGCGGGCGATTCCCGCCGGCCGCCTTGATCGTCCGAGTCCGTTCTGATGCGGACCCGCGATTCCCTTTCGGTGATCTTCGCGGCACCCTGGTGAGCCACACCCCCACCCCCAGGGAGGCGCCGTGAGTTCGGAGCAGGGCTTCATCCGCGTGCTCGGCCGGGGCGACGTGCTCGCCCTGGCGTTCGGGGCGATGATCGGCTTCGGCTGGGTCGTCCTGACCGGCGAGTGGATCGGCTCCGCCGGCACCCTCGGGGCGGTGACGGCGTTCGTGATCGGCGGCGTGATCATCGCCCTGGTCGGACTCACCTACGCCGAACTCGTGGCGGCCATGCCGCACGCCGGCGGCGAGCACCACTACGCGCTGCGGGCCCTGGGGTCGCGCGGGGCGTTCATCGCGTCATGGGCGATGGTGCTCGGCTACGTGTCGGTGGTGGCGTTCGAGGCCGTCGCACTGCCGCAGACCATCCTCTACCTGGCGCCCGACATGCGCGCGGGGCACCTGTGGACCGTGGCGGGCTACGAGGTGCACGCGACCTGGGCGGCCGTGGGCATCGGCGCCGCGATCGTGGTCACCGCGCTGAACTACGTCGGCATCCGCCCGGCCAGCGTGTTCCAGACGGTCGCCGTGCTGTTCCTGCTGGCGGCGGGCGCGGTGCTGCTCACCGGCTCGCTCACCGGGGGCTCCATCGCGGACATGCGGCCGGCGTTCACCGGCGGCCTGCCGGGGATCGTGGCGGTGCTGGTGGCGGTCCCGTTCCTCTTCGTGGGGTTCGACGTCATCCCGCAGTCGGCCGCCGAGATCCGGCTGCCGTACCGCCAGGTGGGCCGCCTGCTCGTGATCTCGGTGTGCTGCGCCGCCGCCTGGTACATCCTGATCGTGCTCACCGTGGCGTCCGGGCTGTCGGCGGAGGAGCTGGCGGCGTCCGACCTCGCCTCGGCCGACGCCATGGCCGCGCTGTGGAACAGCCCGCTGATGGGCGACCTGCTCGTCCTCGGCGGCATCGCGGGCATCGTGACCAGCTGGAACGCGTTCCTCATCGGCGCCAGCCGGCTGATGTACGCCATGGCGGTGTCGCGGATGATCCCGGCCTGGTTCGGCCGGCTGCACCCGCGCTACCGCACCCCCGGCAACGCCCTGCTGTTCATCGGCGCGCTGTCGGCGGCGGCCCCGCTGTTCGGCGAGCCCATGCTGGTGTGGCTGGTCGACGCGGGCGGGATCAACATCGTCGTGGCCTACCTGGTGGTGGGCCTGTCGTTCCTGGTGCTGCGCCGCCGCGAACCCGGCATGGAGCGGCCGTTCCGCACCCCGGCCGGCCCCGTGGTGGGGGGCGCGGCCGTGGTGCTCAGCATCGGGCTGGCGGTGCTCTACCTGCCGGGCATGCCGGCGGCGCTGATCTGGCCCTACGAGTGGGCGATCGTCGGGCTGTGGTGGGTGGCGGGCGCGGTGTTCGTGTGGCGGCTGCCGGGCGTGGGGCCCGGGGCCGACGCCGAACAGCGGCTCATCGACGCCGTCGCCGCGCGCTCCGGTGGTCGCCGCTAGTCCCAGACGCGGGCCAGCAGCCAGGCGTCGGTGACGGAGTCGTGGCGCAGCTCGTAGACGCCCAGGGCGGTGTCGGAGCCGGCCTCGACCCGCCAGAACGCGCGCTGGGGCAGGCGGTCGTCGCCCTCGGGCGACCACTCGGTGCGCAGGGTGACCCAGTGGTCGATCACCCGGCGGACCACGTAGATGCGGCCCTCCCAGGTGAAGCGCGCCGGGCGCCCCCCGTGCTCCGCGACCGTGATCGGTACCCCATAGACACGCCCCACCGACGGGCTCCCCTCGCATCACCCCTCCGCCGCTGCGGAGGGCGCCGGACCTGCGGGGAAGGACAGGCACGCTCTTCGAACACGTGTTCCCATGGTAGCGGAGGCGGCTACCGGGCGGAACCGCGCGGGCGGGCCCCGTGGCCGGACCCGTGTCTAGAATCGGACGGACCCCGACGTACAACGGCACCGCCCGCGCCCCGCCCCGGCCCCCCGATCTCGGTACGCTGTGATGCGCGGATCACGCGACGCACGAAGGAACCCACCACTGTGACGCCACACGAGCGCGCCAAGCCCCTTCGGACCGGCGACCCCCGCGAACTCGGCGGGTACCGCATCGAGGGGCGGCTCGGGCGCGGCGGGATGGGCACGGTCTACCTCGCCCGCGACACCGCCGACCGGTACGTGGCGGTCAAGCTCATCCACCCCGACCTCAGCGACGACCCCGACTTCCGCAGCCGCTTCGCGCGCGAGGTCGCGTCCGCCCGCCGGGTCGCGCGGTTCTCCACCGCCGGGGTCATCGACGCCCGCCTCGACGGCGACCCCCTGTTCATCGTCTCCGAGTACGTGCCGGGTCCGAACCTCGCCCAGGCGATCGCCGCCGACGGCCCCATGGACGGCGGCACCCTGGAGAGCCTGGCCATGGGGGTGGCGGCCGCGCTCACCGCCATCCACCGCGCCGGGGTGATCCACCGCGACCTCAAGCCCGCCAACGTGCTGCTGTCGACGGTGGGCCCGAAGGTGATCGACTTCGGCATCGCCCGCGCCATGGACGACGACGGCTCCGTCACCCGCTCCAGCCAGCTCATGGGCACGCCCGCCTACCTGGCGCCCGAGCTGATCCTCGGCGAGAGCGTGCGCCCGGCCTCCGACATCTTCTCCTGGGGCTGCCTGGTCGCCTTCGCCGGAACCGGCCGCGCGCCGTTCGACGCCCCCACCGTGCCGGCGGTGCTGCACCGCATCAGCTCCGCCGAACCCGTCCTGGACGGTCTCGACCCCCGCCTGCACGACCTCGTCGCGGCGGCCCTCGACAAGAACCCCGCCAACCGCCCCACCGCCCAGGGCGTCCTCAACCGCCTGGTCGGCCAGGAGGACCCGCCGGCGGCCACCGTGGACGAGACCGTGGTGCGCTCGTGGACCCCGCCGTCGACCGCCCGGCCCGCTCCCGGGACGCTCGCGGCGGGCGCGGCCGGAGGCGCGGCGGCGGGAGCCGGGGCCGCGTCGGGCGCCGCCGGCGGACCGCCCGCCGCCGAACCCACCGCCGGCCTCGCCGCGGACCCCGTGCGCGGGACGCCGCCGCCGACGGGCGGGCAGCCGCCGCTCACCGGCGCGCAGCCGCCTTCGACCCGGCCCATGGAGCCGTACGGCAGCGTCCCGCCCACCGGCGGGCAGCCCGCGTTCGGCCAGGTGCCCTCGGGGCCGCAGCCGGGTTACGCCCCCGCCGGTCCGGGCGGCCACCGGTACGGCCCCTACAACGTGCCCTCGGGACCGCAGCCCGGCCACGCGAAGGGCGGCCCGCCGTCCCCGCCGTTCGGCGGCCCGTCCTTCGCCCCCGGCGGACCGGGCGGCGGCGCCCCCTCCCCCGCCCCGAAGCGGCGGCGCGCCCTGCTGCTGGTCGGCGGCGCAGCGGCGGCCGTCCTGCTGCTGGTGGCGGCCGCGGCCTTCGGCCTCGACCGGCTGCTCACCCCGGCCGTCCCCGACGGCACGGAGATCTACGCCAGCGACTTCAGCACCCTCGGCGAGTGGAACCTCGACGCCTACGACCCCGCCGACACCACCTCCGGCGGCGGCTACCGCGACCAGCGACTCCTGCTCATCGTGCAGAGCGACTCCGCCGAGCCCTCCCGCGGCGAGACCGCGCCCTTCGGCGATACCGAGCCCATCCCGCAGAACGTGCTCGTCCGCACCGACGCCTACGTCGAGTCCGGCCCCGACTACGGCGAGTTCGGCGTGCGCTGCTACCGCCAGGAGGACGGCGAAGGCGTCGTCACCATGTACGAGGGCCTGGTCCGCTTCGACGGCGGCGGCGCGGTCATCCGCCGCGTCGGCGGCGCCTCCGGCGACTCCGAACTGGCCTCCACCACCGAGGTGCCCGGGTTCGAATCCCGCCCCGAGGACGGTGAGGCGGTCGCCAACGACATCGCCCTGTCCTGCCAGGCCGACCCCGCCGCCGGCACCATGACGCTCAGCATGTGGGTGAACGAGGAGCACGTCCTGGAGGCGGTCGACGACCGGCTGCTGCCCGACGACGCCGCCGACGAGGACGATGACATCGTCGTCCGCCAGGTCGGCGTGGTCGCCAAGCGCGGCGGCGGCGGGGGCGACGACGCGGCCGTCGCGTTCGACGACTTCTCGCTGCAGGAGCTGCAGCCCACCTCGGGGGCCAGCTCCCCCGCCGAGGCCGACGCGTCCTAGGCTGGTCCGGCGGGCCGCGCCCGGCCCGCCGAACCGAGGACGAGAAAGGCCGGACATGCGCGCCATCACCATCGAGGAGCAGGGCGGACCCGAGGTCATGCGGCTCACCGACGTCGCCGACCCCGCCCCCGGCCCCGGCGAGGTGGTCGTCGACATCGAGGCACGCGGCGTCAACTTCATCGACGTCTACCAGCGCAGCGGCGTCTACTCGATGCCCACCCCGTTCACCCCGGGCGTGGAGGCCGCGGGCACGGTGAGCGCGGTGGGAGCGGGCGTCGACGACGTGCGGGTGGGGTCGCGCGTCGCCTGGGCCATGGTGCCCGGCGCCTACGCCGAGCGCGTGGCGGTGCGCGCCGACCGCACCGTCCCCGTGCCCGACGGGGTCGCCACCGAGCAGGCCGCGGCCGTGCTCCTCCAGGGCCTCACCGCGCACTACCTGACCCACACGACCTACCCGGCGCAGCCCGGCGACACCGTCGTGGTGCACGCGGCGGCCGGCGGGACCGGGCTGCTGCTCGTGCAGCTCGCCAAGCTGCGCGGGGCCGAGGTCATCGCCACGGTGTCGACCGCGGCGAAGGAGGAGCTGGCCCGCGAGGCCGGCGCCGACCACGTCATCCGCTACGACGCCGAGGGCCTGGACCTCGCCGCCGCCATCCGCGGCATCAGCGCCGACGGGGTGGCCGCCGTCTACGACGGTGTGGGGGCGGCGACCTTCGACGCCGGGCTGGCCTCGCTGCGCCCGCGCGGCACGCTCGCCCTGTTCGGCCAGTCGAGCGGGCCGGTCCCGCCGGTCGACCCGCAGCGGCTCAACAGCGCGGGGTCGGTGTACCTCACGCGGCCGTCGCTGGCCCACTACATCGCCGACCGCGGCGAGCTGCTCGACCGCGCCTCGGACCTGCTGGGCCTGGTGGCGACGGGCGCGCTGCAGGTGCGGGTGGGCGGCCGGTACCCGCTGGCCGACGCCGCCCGCGCGCACACCGACCTGGAGGGCCGGCGCACCACCGGAAAGCTGCTGCTCGCCTGAACCGCGCCGCGCCCGGCGGGTCCGCGGGGTGCTCCCGGGCCGGCGCGCGGCCCCGCCCCCGCGAGGCAGGCCCACCAGGGGCGGGGCCGCGCGCCCGGAACGGCGCGGAGGACCCGGCCTAGTCGGCGCCGCCGCGCTGGTCCGGCAGCCGGCCGGCGGCCTCGTCGGCCTCCTTGCGGGCGTCGGCGACCGCCTCGGCCGCGCTCTCCGCTGCGGCGTCGGCGGCGCGCACCGCCTCGGCCGCGCCCAGCGGGTCGCCCGAGGTGAGCTGCGGCGGCTCACCGTCGTCCGCTGCCGCGCCGTCCCTGCGGCGGGCCCGGCCGCCGCCCGACGGCGCGGCGTCCCCGTCGCCGGCGAACGCGCTGCTGATGTCGCGCACCGCCTGGGTGAGCTCGCCGGGGATCACCCAGAAGGTGTTGCCCTCGCCCTGGGCGAGGTGCGGCAGGGTCTCCAGGTACTTGTAGGCGAGCACCTTGGAGTCGGCGTCGTGGGCGTGCACGGCCTCGAAGACGCGCTCGATGGCCTTGGCCTCGCCGTCGGCGCGCAGGATGCGCGCCTGCTGCTCGCCCTGCGCCTCCAGGATCGCCTGCTGGCGGGCGCCCTCGGCGGTGAGGATGCGGGACTGCCGCTCGCCCTCGGCGTGCAGCACCAGGGCGCGCTTGTCGCGCTCGGCCCGCATCTGCTTCTCCATGGCCTCCTTGATGGTGGGCGGCGGGTCGATCGCCTTGATCTCGACCCGGTTGGCGCGGATGCCCCACTTTCCGGTGGCCTCGTCGAGCACCCCGCGCAGCCGGGTGTTGATCTCCTCGCGCGAGGTGAGGGTCTTCTCCAGGTCCATGCCGCCGATGACGTTGCGCAGCGTGGTGACGGTGAGCTGGTCGATGGCCTGGAGGTAGTTGGCCACCTCGTAGGCCGCCGCCCGCGGGTCGGTGATCTGGTAGTAGAGCACGGTGTCGATGTTGACCACGAGGTTGTCCTCGGTGATCACCGGCTGCGGGCGGGACGAGAACACCTGCTCGCGCAGGTCGAACTTGGTGTTGACCCGGTCGACCCCCGGGATGATGAAGTTCAGCCCGGGTTGCAGGGTGCGCAGGTACCGGCCGAACCGCTCGATGTTGTAGGCGCGCGCCTGCGGCACGATCCGCACCGTGGCCACCACCAGGAGGACGGCGATGGCCGCCAGGACGATGAACAGGATGTCGGGTCCCATGGGTTCCTGCCTCTGAGCTGCCGGGTTGGGATGCGGTGGGCGGGCGCGCGGGTCAGGGCAGCGCCTCGCGCGGGTAGACGACGGCGGTGGCGCCCTCGATGCCGAGCACGTCGACGCGGATACCCGGCGGGATGACCGTGTCCTCGTCGAGGGAGCGCGCCGACCACTCCTCGCCCATGAGCCGGATGCGCCCGTTCTCGCCGGTGACCTCCTGCAGGACGACGGCGGAGCGGCCGACGAGCCCTTCGGTGCCCGACCGCAGCAGCGGGGGGTGGTACAGGTGGCGGCGGGCGATCGGGCGGACCACGAGCAGCCCGGCGGCGGAGGTGGCGACGAAGGCTCCGACCTGGACGGCCAGCCCCGCGCCCAGCGCGCCGACGACCCCGGCGACCAGCGCGGCGACGGCGAGCAGGCCGAGCGCGAGGGTCAGGGTGGCCACCTCGGCGGCACCGAGCGCGACGGCGGCGATCAGCCAGAGGACCCACATCGGCATGAGTACCGGCCTCCCCTCAGGTGGCGGCGGGTACTCCCAACGTACCCGCGGAAGGGTGATCCGGCACACGTTCCGGGCGAATGGTGCGCCCGCTTCCGCGGCCGCCGAGGCGGTCCCGGAAGCGGGCGCGGACGGACGGGTCAGCCGCGGCCCTCGGTGAACTGGGCGGCGATCTGGTAGGTCGGCCGGTTCTGCCAGGCCACCCGGTACATGGAGATCCCGCCCAGCCGGGAGTGGACGATGGAGTCGGCGCAGAGCTGGTCGCCGGCGTCGCACTCGGCGTCGCCCGGGTAGACCTCCTCGGCGGGGGTCGCCGCGGCCTCGGCCAGGGTGTCGGCCAGCACCGTGCGGCAGGCGCCGAGGTCGCCCCCGCCGCAGTACGCCTCGCCCAGCGGGGCGGCCACGTCCTCACCGAGGACGGTGCGCAGGTCCGCGTCGACGTAGGACCACCACCCGTACTGGAACGCCGAGCCGCGGTGCGCCTGCCCCTGGTTGACGCTGCCCGGGGCGCCGTCGCCGATGAAGCCCGACGGGGACTCGTCGATCTGCACCACCCCGGTGAGGTCGGCGTAGAGGTCGTCGCCCAGCCCCGGGGCGAACTGGGCGCGCACCAGCAGCGGCCACCAGGCGTCCATCAGCCGGATCGCGTCGGCGTGCTCGTAGGCGCCGGCGCCCTTCTCGGGTTCGCGGCGCGGCGCGCCGGCGTCGAGCCACGCCCGCAGGTCGTCGACCGCGGCGGCGAGGCCGGGGTCGGTGACGGCCTCGCTCTCCAGGACGGCCAGGAGTTCGGGCAGCACCTGCTCGCCGCGCAGGTCGGTGCTGCCCGCCTCGGCCATGACGGCGGCGAGGGAGGCGGTGGTGAACGCGTGGCCGTCCTCGATCAGCCCGCTGACGCGGCCGTCGAGCAGATCGCCGCGGTGCACCGCGCCGGTGCCGTACCCGGAGGTGTAGCCGGGGGCGGGCTTGTTGTTCCAGTTGACGTAGTAGTCGGCGTTGGTGGAGTGGGGGTGCTCGGCCAGCGGGGTGTAGTCGGCGGCGTTGGTGTCGGGGTCCCAGCCCGACCAGCCGGCCGCGGAGTCGGCGGCGATGGGCAGGTTGGGGTCGGTGCCCGGGGTGCGCACCGGGTTGGCGCCGCTGTTGACGAACGCGATGTCGGTGTCGTCGGCGTAGTGCCAGTTGAAGGCGTAGCCGATGTCCATGGCCGCGTCCTGGAAGTCGGCCGCCGAGGTGATCGCGCCGGGGTCGTTGAACTTCTGGAAGCCGATGATGGAGTCGACCTCGCGCTGGTAGGTGGAGCGGCGCGTCGCGAACGCCACCGGGGTGCCGTCGACCGTGCCGAACGCGTCGACCAGGCCGAACCTCGACCGCAGGGCGGTCAGCGTGTAGGACCCGGCGGGGGTCTGGTCGGCGACGGTCGGGGACCACTCGTTGTGCACGCTCAGCTCCTCGAACGGCACGCACTCGGCCCCGTCTCGGTAGGCGCGGGAGTCGGTGGAGGGCGCGGAGCCGTCGGGCTCGCACAGCTCCACGGCGAAGGTGTCGGTGATGTCCTGCCCGGCGGACGTGGCGCTCCAGGCGTAGTCGGCGCCGCGGCCCATCTGCACGTAGAAGCTGACGCCGGGGAAGGAGGCGCCCCGGGCGCTGATGCCGGGGCCCTGGAGTTCCTGGACCATGAGCAGCTGCGGCGAGTAGTAGCCGGTCTGCGGGCCCATGACGGCGATCGGGTGGCCGTCGGCGGTGTGCTCGCCGGCGACCAGCAGGGCGTTGGACATGCCGGCCTCGCCCTCGAACAGGTCGCCGGGCAGCACGCCGCTGTTGAGGACGCCCTCGGCGGCCTCGGTGTCGCCGCTCTCGGCGAGGTCGGCCAGGTGGGCGCGGTCGTCGGCGGGCAGGTCGGCGACGGTGCCGGGGCCGTCGGCGGGCGGGCCGTCGGCCGCGGCGGCCTCGGGGGCGGCGGAGGCTCCGCTGTCGGCGGCGCCGGTGGCGTCGTGCACGATGTCGTAGGGCTCGACCGAGCCGGGGTCGGGCAGGGCCCGGCCGACCGGGTCGTCGGGGGTGGCGGTGTAGGGGAACTCCTCGGCGACCGTGGTGACGGCCTCGGGGTCGTTCTCGGTGCGCCAGGCCCGCCACAGCTCCTCGCCTCGCTCGGGGCCGTACCGCTCGGCGAACGACGCGCGGACGAGCGCCGACTCCACCTCGCCGCCGCCCCCGCCGCCGAACAGCAGGCCGACCATGGAGGCGATGCCGACGACGTCGGTGCGGGAGAAGTGCTCGATCTCGCCCGCCTGCGTGATGGCGTCCTTGTGCCCGGTCAGGACGTACTCGCCGGGGTAGTCGCGACGGTCCTGGGAGCGGTCGATGTAGGCGTTGACGCCGTCGAGGTAGGCGTCGACGTCGGCCAGCGCCTGCGCTCCCCGCTCGCCCTGGGCGGCGACCCGGTCGATCTGCTCCCGCTTGTCGTCCTCGGTGTAGGGGGCGCCGCGCCACAGGCTCTGCTCCAGCGCGCGGTTGGACTCGGCGCCGCCGGCGAACGGGGTGAGTTCGCCCCGGCCGAGGTTGCGCAGCACGTCCATGAGGAAGAGGCGGTCCTCGGCGGCGGCGTAGCCGGCGCCGAACATCGTGCCGGACCGGGTGCTGCCGTAGATGTGCGGGATGCCGTGCTGCTCGTCGCGGACGATCGTGACGTCGTCGCGCGGCCGGTACTCCTCGCCGACGTCCTCGGGGGCCACGCCGAACGAGGCGTCGAGGAAGTAGTCGTCGATGGTGTCGGCGGTGAGGCCGCCGTAGTCGTGCAGCAGGTCGTCGTAGGGCTCCAGCTGGGTGTCGGAGTGCTCCGGTCGGGTGCCGAAGAGCTGGTTGCCGAGGATGTCGACCAGGGTGGCGTTGCCGTTCTGGCCGGGGGCGAGGATGTCGCGGCAGCCGCCGTCGGCGCAGTAGTCCTCGACGGCGGCCATCAGGGCGGCGGTGTCGGGGTGGTCGTCGGCGGAGGCGGGGACGGCCGCCACCGGGAGGAGCAGGCACAGGGCCGCCGCGGACACGGCGGCGCGCCGTCGGGCACGGGACAGGGTCATGGGGGGAACCTCGCTCACGCCGGGTGGCCGCAGGTTAGGCACACGCGCGGCGATCGCGAAAGCGTTTCATGTTCGGCCCCGCGCGGTCGGCCCTCGGGCGGGCGGCGTGGGGGCGCGGGCGGCCGGTCGCGTCACCGCATCCGTACCAGCGGTAACACCCGCCGGTCCGCGCGCGGTCGCGGTCGCGCCCGCGCGCGGGGTGGCCGGATGTGGCCACCCGCGGGGGCGGTGGTCAGCCGCCGTCCTCCAGGTCTCCCTCCAGTTCCAGGTAGGTGGCGCGCAGCCGGTCGAGCAGGGCGGGGTCGGGGCGCTCCCACAGCTTGCGGTCGGCGGCCTCCAGCAGCCGCTCGGCCATGCCGCGCAGCGCCCACGGGTTGGCCTGGGCGAGGAACGCGCGGTTGTCGGGGTCGAACACGTAGGACTCGGCGAGCTTGGCGTACATCCAGTCGTCCACCACCCCGGCCGTGGCGTCGTAGCCGAACAGGTAGTCGACGGTGGCCGCCATCTCGAACGCCCCCTTGTAGCCGTGGCGGCGCATGGCGGCGATCCACCGCGGGTTGACCACGCGCGACCGGAACACCCGGCGGGTCTCCTCGGCCAGGGTGCGGGTGCGCACCCGGTCGGGGGTGGCGGAGTCGCCGACGTAGGCGGCGGGGTCGGCGCCGGTGAGGCGGCGGACCATCGCGACCATGCCGCCGTGGTACTGGAAGTAGTCGTCGGAGTCGACGATGTCGTGTTCGCGGGTGTCCTGGTTCTTGGCGGCCACCGCGATGCGGCGGAACGACGCCTCCATGTCGGGGCGGGCCTCGCGGCCGTCGAGCCCGCGGCCGTAGGCGTAGCCGCCCCACACCGCGTACACCTCGGCCAGGTCGGAGTCGTCGCGCCAGTTGCGGGAGTCGATCAGCGGCAGCAGGCCCGCGCCGTAGGCGCCCGGCTTGGAGCCGAAGATGCGCGTGGTGGCGCGCCGCCAGTCGCCGTGCCCGGCGTGGTCGGCGAGCGCGTGGGCGCGCGGGTAGTTGAGGTGGGCCGGCTCGTCCAGGTCGGCCACCGCCCGGACCGCGTCGTCCAGCAGGCCGATGACGTGCGGGAACGCGTCGCGGAAGAACCCGGAGATGCGCAGGGTGACGTCGATGCGCGGGCGGCCCAGCTCGGCGAGGGGCACGATCTCGAAGCCGGTGACGCGCCGCGACGCGTCGTCCCACACCGGGCGGGTGCCCAGCAGCGCCAGCACCTCGGCGACGTCGTCGCCCTGGGTGCGCATGGCCGAGGTGCCCCACACCGTGAGCCCCACCGAGCGCGGGTGGGCGCCGGTGTCGGCCAGGTGGCGCTGGACCAGGGAGTCGGCGAGCGCCTGCCCGACCTCCCACGCGTTGCGCGACGGTACGGCCTTGGGGTCGACGGAGTAGAAGTTGCGCCCGGTGGGGAGCACGTTGACCAGGCCGCGCGTGGGCGACCCCGACGGGCCGGCGGGCACGTGCCCGCCGTCGAGGGCGTGCAGGACCGCGTCGATCTCGCCGCGGGTGGCGGCCAGGCGGGGCACGACCTCGGCCGCCGCGAACTCCAGCACCGCGGCGGCGTCGGCGTGGTCGGCGCCCAGGTGCTCGCGGACGACGGCGGGGGCGGCGCCGGTGGGCCACCCCCGGGCGTCCATGGCCTCGACCAGGCGCCGGGACAGCGCGTCGACCAGGTCCAGGGCGTCGGACGCGGTGCGCGCCGGGCCGTCGACCCGGGCGGTGAGGGCGGCGGGGACGGCCAGCCGGGCTCCGGGTTCGGCCAGCAGCGCCCCCTCGTCCAGCCCGGCCCAGGCGGCGACCGCCGCCCGCAGGCCGGGCACCGCGCCGGCCTTCCCGGCCCACACCTGGGCGGCGCGCAGCACCGCCAGGACGAGGTTGACGCGGGCCTCGCCCTCGGGGGCGGCGCCGAGCACGTGCAGGCCGTCGCGGATCTGGACGTCCTTGATCTCGCACAGGTAGCCGTCGACGTGCAGCACGAAGTCGTCGAACGCGTCGTCGTCGGGCATCTCGTCGGTGTGCAGGTCGTGGTGGAGTTCGGCGGCCTTGATCAGGGTCCAGATCTGGGCGCGCAGCGTGGGGGCCTTGTCGGGGTCGAGGTCGGTCACCATGGCGTACTCGTCCAGGAGCTGTTCGAGCCGCGCGATGTCGCCGTAGGTGTCGGCGCGGGCCATGGGCGGCACCAGGTGGTCGACCACGGTGGCGTGCGCCCGCCGCTTGGCCTGGGTGCCCTCGCCGGGGTCGTTGACGATGAACGGGTAGACCAGCGGGAGGTCGCCCAGCACGGCGTCGGGGGCGTCCTCGGCGGCCAGGCCCAGGCCCTTGCCGGGCAGCCATTCCAGGGTGCCGTGCTTGCCGAGGTGGACCACGGCGTGCGCGCCGAACCCGCCGTCGTCGGGCGCGGCCGCCAGCCACCGGTAGGCGGCCAGGTAGTGGTGCGAGGGTGGCAGGTCGGGGTCGTGGTAGATGGCGATCGGGTTCTCGCCGAAGCCGCGCGGCGGCTGGATCATCAGCACCACGTTGCCGAACCGCAGGCACGCCGGGACGATCTCGGGGCGGCCGCGGGAGTGGTCGACGTAGAGCTCGCCCGGGGGTTCGCCCCAGTGCCCGCGGACGGCGTCGCGCAGCGGCGCGGGCAGGGCGCCGAACCACCGCGCATAGGCGTCGAGGGGGACGCGCACGGGGGCGGCCGCCAACTGGTCCTCGGTCAGCCACTCGACGTCGTGGCCGCCCGCCGCGATCAGGGCGTGGATCAGGGGGTCGCCGTCGTCGTCGCGGCGGTCCTCGCCGGGGGCGGGGACGCGCCACAGGGTGTCGTCGGGGCCGAGGTCGTAGCCGCGGGCGGCGAGTTCGCGGAACAGCCGGACGGCCGAGGCGGGGGTGTCGAGGCCGACGGCGTTGCCCACGCGGGAGTGCTTGGTCGGGTAGGACGACAGCACCACGGCCAGGCGCCGCTCGGCCGGCGGGACGGACCGCAGGCGGGCGTGCCGCACCGCGGTGCCGGCGACCCGGGCGGCGCGTTCGGGGTCGGCGGTGTAGAGGGGCAGGCCGGTGTCGCCGCCGACCTCCTTGAACGAGAAGGGGACGGTGATCAGGCGGCCGTCGAACTCGGGGATGGCGACCTGCATGCCGGCGTCCATGGGGGTGAGCGCGGCGTCGGAGGCCGCCCAGCGGTCGCGGCCCGACGTGAGCACGAGGCCTTGGAGGAGGGGGATGTCGAGGGCGGCGAGCGCCCCGGCGTCCCAGGCGTCCTCGTCGCCGCCGCCGCTGGCGTCGGCGGCCACCGCCCCGCCCGCGGCGAGCACCGTGGTGACGACCGCGTCGGCGCGGTCGAGCAGTTCGAACAGCCCGGGGCTGGTGGCGCGGGTGAGCCCGCGCAGCGATCCGGTGAAAACGGGCAGCGCGGTGCCGCCGGCGTCCTCGATGGCCGCGCACAGCACGTCGATGAACGCGGTGTTGCCGGAGAGTTCGTGGGCGCGGTAGAACACCACGGCCACGGTGGGGCGGCCGGCGGTGGGCTCGGGCGCGGGGCGGCCGGGGCGGCGGTGCAGGCCGTACTCGGGCATGGGCTCGGGCGGGGCGAACCCCTCGCCGGTGAGCAGGACGGTGTCGGACAGGAAGCGGGCGAGTTCGCGGAGGTTGGCGACCCCGCCCTCGCGCAGGTAGGCGTGGGCGTCGGTGGCGACGCCCGCCGGCACCGTGGACAGGGCGGTGAGCTCGGGGTCGGGGGTGGACTCGCCGCCGAGCGCGACCAGGGGCACCCCGGCGGCGCGCAGGGCCGCGAGGCCGTCGGGCCAGGCGTCGCGCCCGCCGAGGAGGCGCACCACGGCGAGGTCGGCCCCGCCGAGCAGCGCGGGGAGGTCGTCGGGCGCGGTGCGCGCCGGGTTGGCGGTGCGGTAGCCGGCGTCGGCGGCGCGGGCCGCCAGCAGGTCGGTGTCGGCCGTGGACAGCAGCAGAATGGTCGCCACGCGGCGGCCCCTTATCTCGTGTGCGGGGTCCGCGCCCCGCGACCGGTCGGGTGATCGACACCGCGGAGTCTCCTGGCTCGGGGATCGGCACCCGGCCCCGGCCTTCCCGCCGGTCGCCCGGCAGTGGCGTCGTTCGAGGCGGGCTCCACCCTTACAGTTGCGGGACAGCCGCGGATTCGCACCGCGTTCCTCCGTCGCGTCGTCGACCATCCTGGCAGAGGCGGATCGCGGCCTTCCGTCGACCGTGGTCGTCGCGGTTCCGCGCGACCCCGCCCTTTGGGAGAATCCGAGCATGACCCACTACCCCCAGCCGGGTTCCGGCGACGACCACCCGCAGTCCTACGGGGGCGACCCGTTCGCCCAGCAGGGCTTCCCCTCGGGGGGGTACCCGTCGGGTGAGCTGGCCCCCTACGGCGACGCTCCGCAGACCGGCGGCTGGCAGGCCGCGTCGGGCGCGATGATGCCCAGCGGCCAGCCGCTCACGTCCATCGGCGACATCACCATCACCCAGACCGAGGTGATCACCCCGGCCGGGCGCTTCCCGATCAAGGGCAGCATCTGGACGGTCAACGACATGACCCAGACGTCGGAGTCGACGCCCGCCTACGCCATCATCCTGGCCGTCCTCGGCTTCCTGTTCTGCCTGATCGGCCTGCTGTTCCTGCTCATCAAGGAGCGCAGGGTGACCGGATACGTGCAGGTGACGGTGCAGGGCAACGGGGTCTTCCACTCCACGATGATCCCGGCGCGCGGGTACCAGACGGCGCAGCAGGTCATGCAGCAGGTGAACTACGCGCGTTCGCTGGCGGCGTGACCCGCCCCGCGGGCGGCCGCGGTGCCGCGGCCGCCCGCACGCTCAGCAGCCGCCGGGCACGGGATCGGCCCGGGCCGAGGTGAGGTGGTCGACCACCAGGTCGTGTACGAACGGCGCGAGCGGGCGGTCGCCCGCCGCTGCGCCGAGGGCGGCGAACTCCTCGGTGGTGAAGGCGACCGACAGGGTGCGGGGGTCGTCCGCCGTGCGGCGGGCCAGCCCCAGCATCTGCCGGTGGACGCGTTCGAGCGCCTCGGGCGGCAGCGGGCCGTAGGCGGCCTCCAGCTGCTCCAACCACGCGCGCAGCTCGTTCCACCGGGCATGCCGCCCGGCGAGCACGTGCAGGTACGACGCGAGGTCCTTGGAGCCGGCGGCGCGCTCCAGTTCGGCACGGGTGACGGGGTCGAGGACGAGGGTGACCACGCGCGCGGGGTCGGCGGGGGTGGACGTCGGCACGGGACCGGTCATGAGGGCCTCCAGGACGGAGAGGATGCCGCCCGCCGGAAGGAAGCCGGCGGGCGCGGACGGCGGTCGCCATCGCGTGTGGGCGCGCCGCGCGCTGCGTCTCGCACCCGCCGCGACGGACGGGGCCCACGTCTCCTCGGACCGCTGGAAACACCACCCACGGTAGCCGAGCACCTACCCTCCGCGCCACCCCGTCCACAGGCGGATCCGGCCGGGTCCCGATCCGCCGTCCGGTAGGGTCGGCCGCATGTGCAGTGCTTCCGCCGCGGCCGCCGCCGCCGTGACGAGGACGCCCCGCTAGCGGCGGGGCGCTCGCTCACTCCTGTTCCGAACGTTCCGCCGCTCCGTGGTCCCACCGGAGCGGCCCTTTGTGCTGCCCGGATCCCTCTTCCGAGCAACGGAGCGTTCACGTGTTCCCAGGCATCTCCCCGTCGCGCGGCGGGACGCCGTCCCCCGTGCGGGCATGGTCGGTGCTGTGCTGCATGGCCATGCTGCAGTTCCTCATCGCGGTCGACGTGACCGTGGTCAACATCGCCCTGCCGTCGATCGGCGACGAGTTCGGGGCCGACGGCCGCCACCTCACGTGGGTGGTCGTCGGATACACGATCACCGGCGGCGGGCTGCTCATGCTCGGCGGCCGGCTCGGCGACGTGCTCGGCCGGCGGCGCGTCCTGCTGTTCGGGACGGTGCTCTTCGGGGCCGCGTCGCTGCTGGCCGGGCTCGCGCCGTCGTTCCCCCTGCTCGTCGCCGCCCGGCTGCTCCAGGGGGCCGGTGAGGCGCTGGCGCTGCCGGCGGCGATGGCCGTGATCGTGCTCATGTTCCCCGAGGGGCCGCGCCGGTCCCGGGCGCTGAGCGTGTGGGCGGCGGTGGCGAGCTGCGGCCTGGTCCTGGGCTTCGTCCTGTCCGGGGTCATCACGGAGCTGTTCGGCTGGCGGTGGATCTTCCTGGTGTCCGTGCCGTTCGTCCTGGTCGTGCTCTGCGCGGTGGCCTTCCTCGTCCCGGCCGACCCGCCGGTCGCGCGCACGGCGCTCGACCTGCCCGGATCGCTCCTGCTGACGACGGCCCCGCTGCTGTTCTGCTACGGGGTCGTCGAGGCGGGTGAGGCGGACGGTGCGGCCGGGTGGCCGTCCGCCGCGGCCCTCGCCGGGGCGGTACTCGCCGCGGCCCTGTTCATCGCGGTCGAGCGCCGCGCGGTCGACCCGCTGGTCCCGCTGCGGCTGCTGCGCAACCGGCCCCGGGTCCTGGCCAACCTGGCGACCGCCCTGTTGAGCGCCGCGCTGTCCACGTCGTTCCTGCTGTTCACCTACTACCTGCAGGACCGGCTCGGGCTGTCGCCCCTGTACGCGGGGGTGACGATGCTGCCCTTGGCCGTGGCCCTCCTCGCGGCGTCCTCCGCCGCCCCGCGCCTGCTCGGGCGCTGGGGCGCGCGGACCTGCGCCCTGGTCGGGGCCTGGTGCACGGCGCTGGCGATGGCCGCCCTCGCCCTCGCCGCGCGCATCGACGCGGGCGCCGCCGCGATGGTCCCGGCCATGCTGCTGGTCGCCGCGGGCATGGTCTTCGGGCTCGTCGGCCTGCAGTACGCGGCGGTGACGGGCGTGACCGAGGAGGACGCCGGCATCGCCTCTGGCGTCCAGCGGGCCGCCGACCAGCTCGGCGGATCCACCGGGATCACCCTCTACGTGGGGATCGGGTTCGCCCCCGCCGCGTCCGGCGCCGACCCGTTCCTCACCAGCGCCCTCCTCGCCATCGCGGGCCTCGCGGCGGCGGGGGCGGCCGCGTGGCGCATCTCGGTGCCCGCCGCCCCGCCCAGGGAGTCGGTCGGCTGACCACCCCGCGAGGCCGCGCCCACCCCGGGCGCGGCCTC
>NZ_BCRK01000089.1 GCF_001552555.1 Nocardiopsis trehalosi NBRC 14201
CCCGCCCGCCCCGCCTCCCACGGCCGGCACGCGGCCCCGCGCCGCGCGGCCGCGCTCCCGGCGCGCCGCCCGGGCGAGCCCGACGAGGACGACGAACTCGCCGCGTGGGTCGGCAGCCTGGCCGACGCCGAGGAGACCGCGATGATCGCGGGCCGGCGCACCGGCCCCCTGCCGATCGTCACCGAGCCCGGCGCCGCCGACGGTGCCGAGGACGACCCCGAGGACCGTGCCGAGGACCGCGCGGACGACCGCCCGGTCGGCGCCGACCCCGCGCCCGTCCACGCCGAGGACGGCGGCGGCACAGCGGAGCGCGGCGCACCCGCCCCCGCTCCGGCCGCCCCTGCGACGGACCCCGCCGGTCCCGCCGCCGCTGCGGACGCGGCGGACGCGCCCGAGGCCCCCGGCGGCGACGCGTCCCGCCACGAGGCCGAGCCCGACGACGCCCCCGTGCCGTCCGCCGTCGACACGGTCGACGACGAGGACGACGAGTACCGGCCGATCACCCGCGAGTTCTGGCAGCCGATGCCGGCGATCAGCCGCGAGCAGCTGATCGCCCGGCTCGACGGCCTGGCCACGGTGGTGTCCCTGGGCCGCGACGACTTCGACCCCGAGGACATCTCCCGCGCCCGCCACCTGCTCGACCACGCGGGCGCCCGGCTCCGGCTGTCCGGCGAGCACACCGTGGTCGCCCTCGCGGGCGGCACCGGCAGCGGCAAGTCCTCCCTGTTCAACGCCTTGTGCGGGCTCGACTTCTCCCGGGTCGGCATCACCCGCCCCACCACCTCGGCGGCGCACGCCTGCGTGTGGGGCAACGAGGGCGCCGAGGGCCTGCTCGGCTGGCTCGGCGTCCCCCGGCGCAACCGGCACTCCCGCACCAGCGAACTCGACAAGGGCGGCAGCGAGCTGTCCGGGCTGATCCTGCTGGACCTGCCCGACCACGACTCCGTCCGGGCCGTGCACACCGCCGAGGCCGACCGCATGATCGGCTCCGCCGACCTGCTCGTGTGGGTGCTCGACCCGCAGAAGTACGCCGACGCCGCCGTCCACCACCGCTACCTCGCCGAGATGTCGGGGTACGGGGCGGTCACCGTGGCCGTGCTCAACCAGGTCGACCGGGTCGAACCCGAGGAGCTGGAGGAGCTGCTCACCGACCTGCGCCGGCTGCTGGAGACCGAGTCCGGCGTGCAGCCGCGGGTGCTCACCACCTCGGCGCTCACCGGCCGCGGCATCCGCGACCTGCGCGAGCTGCTGGTCGAGACCGTCACCGAGCGGCGGGCGATGATCGACCGGCTGGTGGCCGACCTCGGGCGCGTGGTCGGCTCCTTCGAGCGCTACCACGGCGACGACGGCGCCGAGATCGCCGTCCCCGCCGACGTGCGCCAGCGCCTGGTCGCCGACTTCCTGGAGGCCGGCGGGGCGTCCGCCATCGCCGACAGCGCCGAGACCGCCTACGAGCAGCGGGGCAGCCGACGGGTGGGGTGGCCGCTCGCCCGCTGGGCCGGCAGGCTCCGCCGCGACCCGCTGCGCGCGGCCCGGCTCGACTTCCTGCGCGGCGGCGGAGCCGGGGTCACCGGCCCCGTCGAGGCCCAGCGCGCCGAGGTCGAGAAGGCGGCCGCCGAGGTCGCCGAGCACGTGTCGGGATCGCTGCCCGCCCCGTGGCCGCGCCGCGTGCGGGCGGCGGCCCGCGCCGGCACCGCCGACCTGCCCACCGACATCGGTGCGGCGATCGCCGGGACCGTGCCCGATCCTGATGACACCCCCGGCTGGTGGCGGACGGTGGGCGCGGTGCAGCACGTGCTCGTGGTGCTGGGCGTGGCCGGGCTCGCCTGGTTCGGCACGATCCTGACCAGCTGGCTGATGGGCGGGGCCACCGGGGTCGCCGCGCTGGACGACCCGGTGTTCCTGGCCCTGGCCGGCGCCGTGGTGGCCGCCGCGCCCGTGGTGGGCTGGCTCACCGGGGTGGGCTGCCGGAACCTGGTGTCGGTGGCGGCGGCGCAGCGGCGCGAACGCGTGGAGCTGGACAGCGCGGAGAAGGTGCGCGCCCTCGCCGAGGAGCGGGTGCTGGCGCCCGTCGAGCGGGAGCTGCGGCGCTACCACGAGTACAGCGAGGCCTTGGCGGCGGCCAAGGGCTAGCGGGGCCCGCGGGAGCGGGTCGGGCGGAGGGATCGGGCGGCGGGCGGAACGCGTTTGGGGCGCCCGCCCGCCGTCGTCCGCGGACTCCGGCCGCGGTGCGCCCGGAAGCGGCGCTCACGCGCGGACCCGGCGGACCGGACCTAGACCCACTGCACACCAGAGGACACGATGGTCCCTCCCCCTCCGTGGACGACAGTTGTGCTCACCGCCCGTCCCCGGCCGTCTCACCCCCCGGTCCCGCAGGTCGCGGGCGGCCGGACCGGGCCACAGCACTCCCCAATGTAACGGTTCACTCTCACCCTTGTACAATCAGCGACTAAAGTATCACCGACTGTAGTTCAAAGTCGGGGCTCCGGGTGCGGACTTGCCGCGGCCGGTGGGCGAGGGGGGCACGTGGCGGTAGCGGAGCGGACCGGGCCGGGGCCCTGGGGCCTGAGCGTCGCCGGTGTGCGCGAGTGGCCGGTCTTCGCGCTGCCGCGCCCTCTGGGGTGCTTCATGGCGCTGGTCCTCACCGCCCCGATCGCGCTCGGCGCCGTGTCGCTGCCCTTCACCCCGCTGCGGCCGTACGAGTTCGCCGTGTTCGCCGCCCTGGTGGCCTGTGCCGCCGTCTCGGTCGAGGCCATGCGCCGGCTGGGCACGCCCGCCGGGCTCACCCGCGACCTGCTGGGGGCGTGGTGGTTCCCCACCCTCCTGCTCCTGCCGCCGGTCTACTCGCTGTTCATCCCCATCCCGATCTACCTGCTGCTGCAGTACCGCATCCGGCGCACGGTGGTCCACCGGCGGGTGTTCAACGCGGCGTCGGTCGCGCTGTCCGGGTTCGCCTGCTCGCAGCTGTACCACGCGGTGCTCGCGGGCGGGCTCTCCGGGGCGGCGGGGATGCCCTCCGCCGTGGCCGAACGCGCCCTGGTCACCGCGCCCGGCGCGTTCCTCGCCCTGCTGTGCTGCGCCCTGTTCACCGTCGTCAACACCGGTGTGGTCGCCATCGCGGTGCGGCTCAGCGCGTCGGAGCCCACGTGGAAGCGCATCATGCTCGACCGCGAGGCCGTCACCGTCGACATGGCCGAACTGTGCGTGGGGCTGTGCATCGCCATCCTCACCGGGGTGTCGGTGGCGCTGCTGCTCATCACCCTCCCGCCGGTGCTGCTGCTCCAGCGCAGCCTGCTCTTCCAGCAGTTGCAGACCGCGGCCCGCACCGACCCCAAGACCGGCCTGCTCAACGCGGCGGCCTGGGAGTCCGCGGCGGGCGCCGAACTCGCCCGGGCCCGGCAGGGGCGCGGGCCCGCCGCCGTGCTCATCATCGACATCGACCACTTCAAGGGCGTCAACGACACCCACGGCCACCTGTTCGGCGACCACGTGCTGCTCGGGGTGGCCACGACGCTCACCCACCAGCTCCGCCAGTCCGACGTCATCGGGCGGTTCGGCGGCGAGGAGTTCGTGGCGCTGCTGCCGGGGGCCGACATGGCCGAGGCGTGCCGCGCCGCCGAGCGCCTGCGCATGCGCGTCGGCCGCATGGTGCTGCGGGCGGGCGACACCGCCGTCACCATCACCGTGTCCATCGGGGTGGCCGTCTCGGGCGTGCACGGCGACGACCTCGTCGACCTCCTCGCGGCGGCCGACCTCGCCCTCTACCGCGCCAAGGGTGCCGGGCGCAACCGGGTCTGCCTGCCCGTCACCCGGGCGGCCCTGCGCCCGAGGGGCGCCGAACCCGAGCCCCCCGGCCGCCTCGCCGACGGCGGCATCGGCGAGCGCGCCGCCCCCGCCCACGACTGATCCGGTTGTCCACAGGCGCCGGATCCGGCTTGCCGCGACCGGTCACGATCACCCAACGTGTTCGTATGGACACCTTCGGTTCCCCGGCCCCGGACCCCGCCCCGCCCTCCGCCGTCCTGCCCCGGCTGAGCCTGCGCACCCCCGCCGACCTCCTCGCGGCCGTGCCCTTCCTCCTCGGCCACCACCCCGCCGACCAGCTCGTGGTCCTGGGCCTGCACGGCCCCTCCCGCCGCGTGCACGTCCTGCTGCGGCGCGACCTCGGTCCGCCACCCGATCCCGAGGCCGCCGCCCGGGCGGCCGCCCACCTGCGCGGCGAGGGCTGCGCGGCCATGCTCGTGGTGGGCTACGGCCCCGCGCCGGCGGTCACCCCCGCCGTCGACACGCTGCGCGCCGCGGGCCGGGCCGAGGGTGTCCCGGTCGCCGAGGCGCTGCGCGTCACCGACGGCCGCTACTGGTCCTACCTGTGCGGGGCGGCCGACTGCTGCCCGGCCGAGGGGACGCCCGTGCGGGCCGGCGCGTCGCCGGTCGCCGCGGCGGCGGTCGCCCACGGGCTCAGCGCGTGGCCCGACCGCGCGCGGGTCCGGGCGTTCGTCGACGACCCCCACCCGGTGCTGCGCTCCCGGGTCGGCCGCGCCGCCCCCCGGGCCGAACTCCGCGGCCGGCTGCTGCGGGCCCGCACCCGCACGGCGGGCGACCCCTACGGCCCCGCCTTCCGGGCCGAGGGGGTGAGGGTGGTCGGCGCGGCCGCCGACGCGGCGGCGCGCGGCCGGCTGCCCGACGACCCCGGGCACATCGCGTGGCTCGCCGTGCTCCTGGGGTGCGTCCGGGTCCGCGACGAGGCGTGGGCCCGCATCGGCGCCCGGACCGCGCCCGCCCACATCGCGCTGTGGCGGCACGTCCTGCGGTGCGTGGGCCCCGCGTACGCGGCGGCGCCGGGGTCGCTGCTGGCGGTGGCGGCGTGGGCGGTCGGCGACCTCGCCCTGGCCGAGGCGGCGCTCGACCGGGTCGAGCGCGACGCGCCCGGCTACTCCATGGCGGGGCTGGTGCGCCGCGCGGTGCGCTGCGGACTGTCGTGGGAGCCGTTCCCGCGCCACCGGCTCGCCCCGGTCGGGCCGGCGGCGGATCGGGCCGGCGCCGCACCCGGGTACCGGCCCGGGCACCGGCCCCGACGCCCTAGGCTGGAAGGCATGCCGGAGTATATCTACAGCTTGCGAAACGTGCGTAAGGCGCACGGTGACAAGGTCGTGCTGGACAACGTCTCGGGCCAGTTCCTGCCCGGGGCGAAGATCGGTGTCGTCGGGCCGAACGGCGCGGGTAAGTCCACGCTGTTGAAGCTCATGGCCGGCACCGAGCAGCCGTCCAACGGAGAGGCCCGGCTCATGCCCGGGTTCACGGTCGGCCTGCTCTCCCAGGAGCCGCGGCTCGACCCCGACAAGACCGTCCTGCAGAACGTCGAGGACGGGGTGGCCGAGACCAAGGCGATGCTCGACCGCTTCAACGAGATCGCCGAGAAGATGGCCACCGACTACTCCGACGAGCTGCTGGAGGAGATGGGCAAGCTCCAGGAGCAGCTCGACCACCGCAACGCCTGGGACCTCGACAGCCAGCTCGCCCAGGCCATGGACGCCTTGCGCTGCCCCCCGCCGGACTCCGACGTGTCCGTGCTCTCCGGTGGCGAGAAGCGCCGCGTGGCGCTGTGCAAGCTCCTGCTGGAGCAGCCCGACCTGCTGCTGCTCGACGAGCCCACCAACCACCTCGACGCCGAGAGCGTGCAGTGGCTGGAGCAGCACCTCGAGAACTACCCCGGCACGATCATCGCGATCACCCACGACCGGTACTTCCTCGACAACGTCGCCACGTGGATCCTGGAGCTCGACCGGGGCAAGCTGTACCCCTACGAGGGCAACTACACCACCTACCTCGACACCAAGGCGTCCCGGCTGAAGGTCGAGGGGCAGAAGGACGCCAAGCGGCGCAAGCGGCTCCAGGACGAACTCGAATGGGTCCGCTCCAACGCCAAGGCGCGCCAGACCAAGAGCCGTGCCCGCCTCCAGCGCTACGAGGAGATGGCGGCCGAGGCCGACAAGACCCGCAAGCTCGACTTCGAGGAGATCCAGATCCCGCCGGGCCCGCGTCTGGGCACCAGCGTGGTCGAGGTCAAGAACCTGTCCAAGGGGTTCGACGACCGCCTCCTCATCGAGAACCTGAGCTTCCAGCTGCCGCCCAACGGCATCGTCGGTGTCATCGGCCCCAACGGCGTCGGCAAGACCACGCTGTTCAAGATGATCGTCGGTGAGGAGAAGCCCGACTCCGGCTCCATCGCGGTGGGCGACACCGTGAAGATCTCCTACGTCGACCAGTACCGCGGCCGCATCGACGACAAGAAGAACGTCTGGGAGGCCATCTCCGACGGCGAGACCTTCATCCGGGTCGGCAACGTCGAGATCCCCAGCCGCGCCTACGTCGCCGCGTTCGGGTTCAAGGGCTCCGACCAGCAGAAGTCGGCGGGCGTCCTGTCGGGCGGCGAGCGCAACCGGGTCAACCTCGCGCTCACCCTCAAGCAGGGCGGCAACCTGCTGCTGCTCGACGAGCCCACCAACGACCTCGACGTCGACACCCTCGGCTCGCTGGAGAACGCGCTGCTGGACTTCCCCGGCTGCGCCGTGATCACCAGCCACGACCGGTGGTTCCTGGACCGGGTCGCCACGCACATCCTCGCGTGGGAGGGCGGCGCCAACTGGTTCTGGTTCGAGGGCAACTTCGCCTCGTACGAGAAGAACAAGATCGAGCGGCTGGGCGCCGAGGCCGCGCGCCCGCACGCGGTCACCCACCGCAAGCTCACCCGCGACTGACCCCGTCCGCCGGGGGCGCACCGCGCCCCCGGCGGCGGCGGGCCCCGCCGGGGCGGGCTTTCCCGCGCGGCGGTCACCACATAGGCTGGCAGGCGATCATGAGTGAACCGCGCGAAGACCCCGTGACGTTCTACGACGCCGTCGGCGGCGAGGACACGTTCGTCCGCCTCGTCCGCCGCTTCTACGAGGGCGTCGCCGCCGATCCCGTCCTGCGCCCCATGTACCCCGAAGAGGACCTCGGCCCCGCCGAGGAGCGCCTGCGCCTGTTCCTCATCCAGTACTGGGGCGGCCCCCGCACCTACAGCGATCGGCGCGGCCACCCCCGGCTGCGCATGCGCCACGTCCCGTTCCGCGTCGGCGCCCGCGAGCGCGACCACTGGCTGGCGCACATGCGCGCCGCCGTCGACGACCTCGAACTCCCCGCCGAGTTCGAGCGCCGGCTGTGGGAGTACATGGTCTACGCGGCGCACAGCATGGTGAACGTCGCCGAGGACGCCCCCGAACCCGCCGTGGCCGACCCCACCTCCATCACCGTCGCCACGGGCGACACCGCGTCCGGCGACGACGGTGACGACCCGCCCATCACCATCTCGTTGAAGTAGCCGCCGGCGGCCGGTCGCGCGCGGCGCCACCACGAGCCGGCCGGCGCCCGTGTGGTCGAAGCGCGGCGGTCAGGCGTGCGGTTCCGTCATGAGCGGATCGGCCAGGAGCAGGTCGACGCACGTGCGGGCGGCGAGCGCGGTGGTCAGGCGCGCGCGGTGCCGCCCGGGGCCCGCCGGGGCACCGCGGCGACCGCCGCCGCGCAGAACACCGCCGCCACGCCGTACACCGCGCCGAGCCCCTGCCAGTGGATCACCCCGGCCATGAGCACGGGGGTGAGCGTGGTGCTGACCGCCTGGAGCGAGTTCTGGGCCGCCATGGCCCGCCCCGCCCAGGCCAGGCCGGCGGTCTCGGCCACCGCCGTGAACGTCAGCCCGTTGTGGCTCATCGACAGCACCAGGCAGGCCAGCAGCAGCGGCACGGCGGCCCCGGGAAGGACCGCGGGCGCGGCCGCCAGGAGCAGCAGCGCTCCACCCGACACGGCCGCGATCACCCGCACGGGCCCCAGCCTGCTCCCCACCCGGTCCGACCACACGCCCGCGAGCAGCCGGCTCAGCGCACCGGGCACCTGGGTGGCGGCGATCGCCGCCCCCGCGGCGGACGCCGTCCACCCGTGCTCCTGCACGAGGTACACCAGCGCGTAGGTCATGACCGCGAACTGCGGCACCCCCAGCAGCATGCTGATGGCGTGTACCCGCCAGATGGCCCCGTGCCGGTAGGGCGACCCGCCCCGCACCGGCGCCGTGATCCCACCGCTGTCACCACCGGCCACGGGAGCGGTGTCCCCAGAACCGCCGCGCGCGGGCGCGGCACGCCCGGGAGCCCCGGTGTCGTCGGGGTCGGCATCGCCGAGGGGCCGTCCGGAGGAGGCGGTGCCTTCCGGCTCGACGTCCCGGTCCACCCCGGGGCGGTCGGCGTCCGCTCCACCCGTGCTCTCGGGGGCGGTCGCCGTCCGCAGGTCCGCGTGCGCCGGCTCCCCGCCGCCCGCGGCCGGTCCGGTCCCCGATGCGGCGCCGTCGGTCTCGACCGTACGGGGGTGCCGGGCGGTCCGGCCGGGTGAGGCGATGAGCAGCACCAACGGGGTGGTCACCACCGCGAGTAGGGCGGGGACCAGCATGGCGCCCGCGAACCCCCACTGCCCGGCGGCCACGGGCAGGATCGCCGCGGACGCCCCCACGCCGAGCGGTTGCGCCGCCTGCCGGATGCCCATGGCCAGGCCGCGTTCGCGGGCGTGGAAGCGGTCGAGCACCAGCCGGCCGCTGGCCGCGTTCACCGGCCCGCCCGCCGCCCCGACGAGCGCCAGCACGGTGGCTGCGCCGGTGGCCGAGTCGACCGTGCCCAGCAGGGCGAGGAACCCGGCGGTCAGCACCAGGCTCAGCGCCATGGTGAACCGCTCGCCCCAGCGGTCGATGACGACGCCCCAGACGAGCAGTGTCAGCAGCAGCCCGAGGCTCGGCAGTCCGGCGAGGGTCCCCGCCTGCGCGACGTTCAGTCCGTAGGTGTCCTGGAGTTCGGGGAGGACGAAGGCGACACCGAACAACGCGGCCACACTGGCGATCTGCGCGACGATCGCGATAGACAGGATGATCCAACGATTCCGCACGCCCATCGCCTTAGGCTAACGACCGCCCACCCCGCCGGTCCGCCCCGGACCCCCGATGGAGCCGAGACGCTCAGGACCCAGACCCAGCGGGTTCGCCCGTTGGGGCCTTTCGGTCGGTGCCATCGAGGACCGCGACCGACCTAGATGAGGGTTAGCGTCGCCACCGCATTGAGGAGATCGCACCCCCAGGAGGCAGTCAGATGTCCGTCAAACCGGTTCCCCAGGGCTACAGCACCGTGACGCCATGGATCATCTCGCGCGACACGGTGCGGCTCATCGACTACCTGAAGAGGGCCTTCGGCGCGGAGGAGCTCGCCTGCCTCGCGGGCGAGGACGGGGCCGTCGAGCACGCCGAGGTACGGATCGGCGACTCCGTGGTGATGATGTTCGACGCGCGGCCGGAGTGGCCGGCGACCCCCGGCTTCCTCCGCCTCTACGTCGAGGACGCCGATGCCGTGCACCGCCGGGCCGTTGCGGCCGGCGGCACCTCGGTCACCGAGGTCACCCACCTGTTCTTCGGAGACCGGGTCGGGCGGGTACGCGACCCGCTGGGCAACCTGTACTGGATCCAGACCCGCGTGGAGGACCTGAGCCCGCAGGAGATGGAAAGCCGCCTCGGCGACCCGGAGTTCACCAAGGCCATGGCGTACGTCCAGAGCGCCGACTTCTTCCCCGGCCGGGAGCCCGGCCTCGGCTGACGTCCGGCGGCGAGAGGGGGTCCGGATCGTTCGGTCGCGCACGAGAAGCCGGGCACCCCGCCGACCGCAGGAGAGGCGGAGGCGGGGGACACGGACCGAGTCCATCCCCCGCTCGCCCGTCGCCGGCTCCGTGCGGCCCGACCACGGCAGGCGTCCACCGGGTGCGGCCGCCGCCATCCGGATCCCCGGACTCGGGGCCGGGCGCCGGTGGCCGGGCCCCGCGTCGATGCGGGGCATGGGGAGTCAGGGCGTCCCGGCCTCCTCGTCTCCGTCCCGCGCGGCGGTCCGGCAGCGCGCCACCTGGTCGGCCACCCCTGTCATGAACCAGCGCATGATCGGGTACGGGACGGCGTGCTCGTCGTGGCCGTGGACGTGGACGGTCGGCTCCCGGCGCGGGTCCTCGTCGGGCACGTAGGCCACCAGGAACGCGGGCCCGGGCAGGAGGGTTCCGGCGCCGGGCCGCCCTTCGGGCACGGGTGCGGCCTCGCTCAGCTCCACGGCCCAGGCGTCGTCGGGCAGGGCGTAGTGGAACCGCACGGCGTAGTGGCGGCCCCCGTGCTCACGGATATCGGCGGGCATAGGCCGATCGTGCCACGGGCGGACGGGCGGGCAGGCACGGCCGCCGCCCGCCCGGAGGGCGCCGTGGCCGCCGGCCGCGACGGTGGGCGTCAGCGGTCGGTGATCACCAGCGTGCGGGCGATCTTGTCGTTCAGCGACTGCCGGTACGGGCGGTCCCACAGGGGCCAGAGGCCGTTGATCACCGGGAAGATCCACAGGTAGCCGCCGATGACGGGCAGCCAGCCCAACCCGTTCGGCCCCCACCACACGAACGCGCGCACGAAGGAGGTCTTTCCGGGCAGCCCCGGACCGGCCGAGCCCGGGGACTCGACGGGGACCACCCGCAGCCCGAGCGCCATCTTGCCGACGGTGCGGCCCCACCGGCTCAGCATCCACGCCTCGTACGCGACGAGGAGCGCCAGCAGGAGCAGGCCGCTGATCACGTCGGCCGCGAAGCTCTCACCGGGGCGGTCGCCATAGGGCGACGCGGCACCGACCGAACGGGGGCCGAGCAGGGCAACCGTCAGCAGCACCTCCACGAAGAGCAGCACGATCGCCGGGATGAGCACCACGAACCCGTCGATGATCCGGGCGAGCAGCCGCTGCCACCACTCGGCCAGCCGGATGCCGCCCGGCCCGTAGGCCGCCGCGTTCGGGTCGATCCCGTAGGGGTCGGGCGGCTGCGCCGCGCCCTCGGGGGAGCCGTACGGCTGGTGGGAGCCGGGGACCCCGGCGGCGCTGCCCGCCGGGGCGCCCGCCGCGCCGCCCGGTGGCACCCCGGGGCCGGGGGCCGCGGCGCCGCCCGGGCTGCCGGGGTCGCCGGGCCCGGCGGGGCCGCGCGGTCCGGTCGGTTCCGTGGGGCCGTCGGCCGGGTACCAGGGCCCGCCCGCAGCGGGGGAGGGGCCGCCCTCCGGGGCCGCCCCCGCGCCATGTGCGCCGGGCTCCTGCGGGGCGCTCGGCTCGCCGTAGACCGGCCCGGCGCCGGGCGACTCGAACGGCGTGCGCGGGTCCCGCGCGTCCGGGGGCTCCTCCGGCTCCGGACGCGCGTGCGCCCCCCGAGGCCTCGGCCGTTCGGCCCCACGACCGGCCGCGTCTCCCTGCGGGAGCCCCGCGTCGTCCGGCGGACCGGCCGTGTCGCCTTGCGGGAGCCCGGTGTCGTCCGGCCGACCGGCCGCGTCACCCCGCGGAAGCCCCGCGTCGTCCGGGGAGGCCGGGTCCGGTCCGGGGGCCTGCGGCCGCTCCGGTCCGCCGTACGGGTCCGCAGCCGCGTCGTCGGGCGGCCCGGCGGGGCCGCCCGACGCGTTCGGGTCCGCCGGCTGCTGCGGATCGGGCCGTCCGCCGCGCGGTTCCTCGGGCGGCGGTCCGGACGGTGGCTGGGTCATAACGTGGCCCTCCCGGTTCGGATGTACGAGGTGGCGCCTATCCGCCGCGCCCCGCCGCAAACGACCGGTGACGCACGAAACCCCAGCTCAGGGCACACGTGGAGCGGAAAACCGCCACGTTCTCCGCATTCCTCCTGCGGAGGCGAGCCCATCCGCGATGAAGATCCGCCGGGCAGGCAGGCGCCACGGGACCGGCGCGGTGTCCGTCGCGCTCGTCCTGCGGTCGGCTCTGCGGTGGCGAGGGTGCGTACGACGTCGTCATGCTCGATGCCGACTCCGACTCCGACTCCGGCTCCGACTGCGCCGTCGCGCCGGCTGGCCGGGTCCGACGTCGCCGAGGGGATACCGTCGGCGCCCACTCGGCGTGCCTGCGGTCCGCGGCCCCCGGACCCGGACCCGACGACGTGGACCGCCTGCCGTCCGCCCCCGGTGGTGGCGCGAGGGGGCCGATCCGGGACGTGGCCGTGCGCTCGCTCATCACCTCAGGGCGCTCGCCCCGGGGGCGGGTGGGGCTTCGCTTCGCCCCCGCCACCACGCCGCCCGAGCGGGTCGGCGGCGTCCGGGCCAGGGCGGCCGCTACCCCTCCCTCCCGGGGGGGACCGGGCGCCGCGTTCCCGCGTGTGTGGGCGTCGGCGCGCCGGGGAGTCCGATGGGCGGGAGCACACCGCGTCCGCCGCCCCGGCGGGTCCCCGTCGACGGGAGACCGGACGTCCGACCTCCATGACGTCCGCGAGGAGATCGCCCTCGCCCATCCGGTGGACCACCTCCCCGAGAGGGTCGCGGCCGCGCTCAGGGACATGGGGTGGCGCCGTGTCGAGCGCGAGGGGGCCGTCGTGCGCGCGCGGCGCGGATCGCCGGTGCTGTTCCGGCTCCTCGGGGTGTTCATCCTGGGGCGGCGGACGCTTCCGGTGGAACTCCGCGTCGTCGGACGCCCCGACGGGCGCTCACCCCTGGTCGGGCACGGATCGCCCCGGGGAGGTACACGTACACGTCGATCATCGCCTCCGCGACGCGGGCCGTGGAGGCACACCGGCGCGCGGTGGTCGGTGAACCGGCGCGCGGGTGTCCTTGCGGCGGCGCGTGGGCGTGCCCGTGGTCAGGCGTCGGGGGTGAGGTGGGTGTGGAGGTAGGCGCGCTCCGGGTCGGTGAGGCGGCGGACGCCCTGGGTCTCCAGGTCGAAGCCGACGAGGATGGAGCGCGCCCGCACGTAGACGCGGTCGTCGTCGCGGATCTCGTAGGCGAGCGAGAAGCTGGCGTTGCGCACCTCGGTCACGCGGGTCTCGACCCGCACCGGCTCGCGGCGGAGCAGCAGCGGGTGCACGTAGTCGACCTCGTGCCGCGCCACGACCAGGCCGCCGAACAGCCGCCCGTCGCCGTCGGCGGCGTCCCACTGCAGGAACGAGATGCGCGCGTCCTCCAGGTAGGTGAGCATCCGCACGTTGTTCACGTGGTTCAGCGGGTCGAGGTCGGCGAACCGGATGTGCGCCAGGTGCACGTGCGGCGCCCCGGGCGCGTCCGCCCCGCCACGGGTCCGTTCCGTCGCCGTCTCCACCACCGTGCTCAACTCCCTGTTCATCGACGCCATCGGGACCCGACGATTCTCCCAGGCGGTGGTCCGCCCCGTGCGGCCCCCCTCGCCCCGGCCCCGCCGGACGGCGCCGGTACCGGCGCCCCTGCCCCTGGTACCCCGGCGATCCGCGCTGATGCGTGTTCGGCGCCTGCCACCGGCCGGTACGCACGTGGCGGCGGTGGCACGCGCGCCGACATGGCTGCCCGACCGGGCCGTTCGACCGGCCCGACCGGTCCGCCGGCAGCGCGCCCGCGCGGCGGTCCGGGCCGAGCCGTGCCGGCCCCGGCGCCGCCACCGCAGCGGGGCGCTCCGAGTCAGGCGGGCGCCGTCATCCCCGTGTACTTCGCCAGGAAGGCGAGCTGGTCCGCGCTGAGGCGGACGCCCCGGCTGACCGAGCGCGAGCTGTGGCCGACCTCGGCCTCGCGGCGGAGCAGGATCGGCCGCTCCTCCGGGGAGGCGCCCGTGGCGTGCTGCAGGGCCGCGCAGAGCTTGCGGGCGTGCAGCGGGTCGACGCGCGTGTCGTTGTCGAAGACGGTGA
Organism: Nocardiopsis trehalosi NBRC 14201; assembly: GCF_001552555.1. Classification (GTDB taxonomy): domain Bacteria; phylum Actinomycetota; class Actinomycetes; order Streptosporangiales; family Streptosporangiaceae; genus Nocardiopsis_B; species Nocardiopsis_B trehalosi. Next base: position 13,708 of record NZ_BCRK01000089.1, read on the forward strand.
ACAGGGTGGCCGGGTACCGTTCGCCCGCACGCACGTTGTGGTACGGCGAATACGCCAGCAGCCACTCCAGCGCCTCGGGGTCGTCGGCGCTGCCGTACTCGACGCTCCACAGCCGCCCCAGCCCGAACCGCTCGTAGCGCACCATGTCCAGCAGTGGCGCCGAGCACACCGCCGCGGCGAACAGGTCCGGCCGCTGCGTCACGGCCGCGCCGACGAGCAGCCCCCCGTTGCTGCCGCCCATGGCCGCGAGCCGGTCCGGTGCGGTCACCCCGGTCGCGATGAGGTGCTCGGCCGCACCGGCGAAGTCGTCGAACACGTTCTGCTTGGCGCCGAGCATGCCCGCCCGGTGCCACTCCTCGCCCTCCTCCAGCCCGCCGCGGAGGTTGGCGACGGCGTACACGCCGCCCGCCCGCACCCACGAGAGGACGGCGGCGGAGTACCCGGGCGTCATGGAGATGGAGAAGCCGCCGTAGCCGTACAGGATGGTCGGGCGGGGCCCGTCCGCGTCGGGCGGCGACACCACCAGCATGCGCACCGGGGTGCCGTCGCGGGACGTGGCCACGACCTGCTCGGTGCGGACGTCCGGCACCTCCGGCCGGCCCGGCGCCGACGCCCACAGCTCCGTCGCGCCGGTGCGGCCGTCGTACCGGTACACCTGGTGCGGGGTGGTGGTGTCGGTGTAGCCGAACCACACCTCGTGCCCGCCCTCGGGCCGCTCGATCGGCGTGCCGATGGTGCCCAGCCCCGGCAGGTCGACGGCTCCCCGCCGCTCGCCGGTGGCCGCGTCGTGCACGGTCATCTCGCTGATGGCGTGCCGCCGCCGCACCGCGAGCAGCAGCGGCGCGTCCAGCCCGCGGTCGAGCAGGGCGTGGCCCTCGAAGACCGCGTCGGGGTCCTCGGGGACCAGGGTCCGCCACGCGGCGTACTCCGGGTGCTCGGGGTCGGCGACGCAGAGCCGCCCGCGCGGCGCGTCGCGGTCGGTCTCCAGGTAGAGGCGGCCGTCGCGGCCCACGTACGCGGAGACCTCGGCGTCGACGCCCTCCTGCACGGTGCGGAAGGCGGGCGCCTCGGGGCCGGTGCGGGAGAGGTCGGCGATCCACACGTCGTTGCGGGAGGCCGTGCCCTTGGTGGCGTCGAGCACCAGCCACCGGCCGTCGCGGCTGACCGACACCCCGTAGTACTCGGTCTTGTCGCGGCCCTCACCGAAGATGAGGACGTCCTCGTCGGTCGGGGTGCCGACGCGGTGCAGGTAGACCCGCCGGTGGTACTGCTCCTCGCCCTCGGGGACGGCGCCGGGCGGCAGCCGCCGGACGTAGTAGAACGCCTCGCCGCCGGGCAGCCAGGCGATGGGGGAGTACCGGCACCGGTCGATCGGGCCGTCGACGATCGTGCCGGTGTCGATGTCCATGACGCGCAGCAGCGACTCCTCGTCGCCGCCCTCGGAGACCTGGTAGGCGAGGAGGCGGCCCTCCCGGTCGGGGCGCCACGCGTCCAGGGTGGTCGCCCCGGACGGGTCCAGGGCGACGGGGTCGACCAGCGCCCGCTCGGGCACGCCGGGCTCGGCCAGGTACAGGACGCCGTGCTCCTGCTCGGCGGTGCGCCGCACGACCAGGTGCCGGTCGCCCCGCCACAGCGGGACCCCCACCTGGCCGGCGCCCATCAGCGCGGTGATCTGCTCGGCGAACCGGTCGCGGCCGGGCAGCTCCGCGGCCGCCGCGGCGAACAGCGCGTCCTGCGCCGCCGACCACTCCTTGGTCCGGGCGGACCCGGCGTCCTCCAGCCAGCGGTAGGGGTCGGGGACCTCGTGGCCGTGCAGGGTGTCGACGACGTCCTGGCGTTCGGCGGCAGGGTAGCGGCGTTCCGGCATGGGGGAACTCTATAACCCCGGTCCGTTCCGGCCCCCGGCCTCCCCGCCGGGGACACGCGCGGGGAATTGGGGTGGCGGCGGACCTGCCTCACCACGCAAACTGAATGCGGGACGCAACTCGGCGGGAACCACCCACGGGAGGTCCGTGTGGCAACGCGAACAGAACCGGCGCTGCGGCCGGTCACCAAGGAGGCTCCCCGGCCGGCCGTTCGGCCGACCGGGGAGCGAACACGGCCGGTCGGTGCGACGGTCTTGGAGACGCCATGAACTCCGGGCGCAGTGCGGAGGGCGGAACAGCGATCCACCGCCACGTGCTGCTGCTCAACGCCAGCTACGAACCGTTGACCACCCTTCCGCTGCGCAGGGCGATCCTGCTGGTGTTGCGCGAGAAGGCCGAGGTGGTGCACGGCGACGCGGCGGGCGCCGTGCTGCACTCGGCCACCACCGCGCTGTCGGTGCCGTCGGTGATCCGGCTCCGGCGCTACATCCGGGTGCCCTACCGGCGGCGGGTGCCGCTCACCAGGGTCGCCCTGATGCGGCGCGACGCCCACCGCTGCGCCTACTGCGGCAAGCGGGCCGAGACCATCGACCACGTCATCCCGCGCAGCCGCGGCGGGGCGCACGTGTGGGAGAACGTCGTGGCCTCGTGCAAGCCGTGCAACCACCGCAAGGCGGATCGGCTGCTCGACGAACTGGGGTGGGAGCTCAACGTCACCCCGACCGTGCCGCGCGGGCTGCACTGGCGGCTGATCAACGGCGATCAGCACGGTGACCCCCAGTGGGCTCCGTACATGACCAGGGCGGCCGCCTGACCGCACCGTCGACGCCCGGGAGCGGGCCCACGTCCCACCCGCTCCCGGGCGTCTATGCTGTCGCCATGCCTCGCTACGACTACCGCTGCCGGTCCTGCGGCGCCACGTTCGAACTGTCCCGGCCCATGGCCGAGTCGGCCGACCCCGCGCAGTGCCCCGAGGGCCACACCGACACCGTCAAGCTGCTGTCGGCCGTGGCGGTGGGCGGCACCGCCGCCGCACCGCCCCAGGGCGGGTGCTGCGGCGGCGGGTGCTGCGGCTGACCCGGCGGGCTACTCCACCTGGCTGACGTCGCGGGCCGCGCCGGTGGACGCCGACGTCGCCATGGCGGCGTAGGCGCGCAGCGCCGGGCTCACCTGGCGCTGCCGGTCGCGGGGTCGGAACCGGCCGCCCAGCTCGGCGAGCAGCCGGGTGCGGCGGGCCTCCAGCACGGCCGGCTCGACCACCAGGTTCAGCGAGCGGTTGGGGATGTCGATGGCGATGGTGTCGCCGTCCTCGACCAGCGCGATGTCGCCGCCCGCCGCGGCCTCCGGCGAGGCGTGGCCGATCGACAGGCCCGAGGTGCCGCCGGAGAACCGGCCGTCGGTGATGAGCGCGCACGCCTTGCCCAGCCCGCGGCCCTTGAGGAAGCTCGTCGGGTAGAGCATCTCCTGCATGCCCGGGCCGCCCTTGGGGCCCTCGTAGCGGATGACCACGACGTCACCGGGGACGATCTTCTTGCCGAGGATGCCCTCGACCGCGTCCTCCTGGCTCTCGAACACCTTCGCGGGGCCGGTGAAGGTCCACAGCTCCTCCTCGACCCCGGCCGTCTTCACGATGGCGCCGTCGGGGGCGAGGTTGCCGAACAGGACGGCCAGGCCGCCGTCGGCGGTGTAGGCGTGCTCGACGCTGCGGACGCACCCGGCGGCGCGGTCGGTGTCGAGGGTGTCCCAGCGGGTGTCCTGGGAGTAGGCGCGGGTGGTGCGCACCCCGCCGGGGGCCGCGTGGAACAGTTCGACGGCGTCGGGGGCGGCGGTGGGCGACATGATGTCCCAGACGGCGAGGTACTCGCCGAGGGTGGAGCCGTGCACGGTGGGCAGCGAGGTGTCGACCAGGCCGGCGCGGGCGAGTTCGCCGAGGATGGCGGGGATGCCGCCGGCGCGGTGGACGTCCTCGACGTGGTACTTGTCGGTGTTCGGCGCGACCTTGCACAGGCACGGCACCCGGCGCGACACCTCGTCGATCTCGGGCAGGCCGAACTTCACGCCGGCCTCGGTGGCCGCCGCCAGCAGGTGCAGGATGGTGTTGGTCGACCCGCCCATGGCGACGTCGAGCGCCATGGCGTTGGCGAAGGCGGCGGGGGTGGCGATCGACAGCGGCAGCACCGAGTCGTCGTCGTCCCCGTAGTAGCGGTTGGCGGCCTCGACCACGAGCCGGCCGGCGTCCTCGTAGAGCCGGCGGCGGGCGACGTGGGTGGCCAGGACGGTGCCGTTGCCGGGCAGCGCCAGCCCGATGGCCTCGGTCAGGCAGTTCATCGAGTTGGCGGTGAACATGCCGGAGCAGGAGCCGCAGGTGGGGCAGGCGGCCTCCTCCATCTCGTCGAGCTGGGCCTGCGAGACGCTCTCGTCGGCGGCCGCGACCATGGAGTCGATCAGGTCGAGCTTGCGCACCGTGGTTGCGGTGCCGTTGACCACGGTGACCTTGCCGGCCTCCATGGGGCCGCCCGACACGAACACGGTGGGGATGTTCAGCCGCATGGCGGCCAGCAGCATGCCCGGGGTGATCTTGTCGCAGTTGGAGATGCACACCAGCGCGTCGGCGCAGTGGGCGTTGACCATGTACTCGACGGCGTCGGCGATGAGCTCGCGGCTGGGCAGCGAGTACAGCATGCCCCCGTGGCCCATGGCGATGCCGTCGTCGACCGCGATGGTGTTGAACTCGCGGGGCACCCCGCCGGCCTCGCGCACCGCGTCGGCGACCACGTCGGCGACCTCGCGGAGGTGCACGTGGCCCGGCACGAACTGGGTGAAGCTGTTGGCCACGGCGACGATCGGCTTGCCGAAGTCTTCGCGTTCCACGCCGGACGCGCGCATGAGGGCGCGCGCACCGGCCATGTTCCTGCCGTGGGTGACCGTGCGAGAGCGGAGCGCGGGCATGGGGTGTACTCCCATCGACGCCGGAGGCGTGTCGAACAGTGCTTCTGCATCGATGGTAGACCCCGTGGCGAGCGGATCGTGTCTCGCGGGGGAAGATCGGATGTCCAGTATTCGAGATGGCGGGCCGGAGTGCGGGCGGACCGGTTCAGTAGCGGGGCGGCAGCACCTTCGCCGCCGCGTTGTAGATGGCCTCGATCTCCTCTTCGCTGAGCCGGTCCTTGCCGGTGCGCAGCCACTTGCGCACCTTGGTGCCCGTGATGATGTCGACGCCGCGCAGGTTGTGGCTGTCCCACGGCATGCCCGGGCCGTAGATGGCCAGCGACGCGCGGACGCGGATCTCGCGGCCGAGCTCCTCGCTGATCAGCCGCTGGGCCGTGCGGGCCTCCTCCAGCGCCTCGTCGATGCGCTCGTTCTTGGAGAACCGCCCGTGGTAGAGCTTCTCGAGCTTGTTGCGCAGGGGCAGGCGCTTGTCCCACGCCTCGGAGTCGATGGCGAACGCGCCGCGCCGCCCCACGATGAAGTGGTCGATCTGCCCGTTGCCGCCCGGGATGCCGCGCGCGTGCAGCACGCGGTAGCCCAGCCGCTTCATGACCTTGAGCTGGGCCTCGGTGCGGCGCTGCGCCGCCGAGGGCCGCCGCCAGCGCGGGACCTCCGACTGCCGCCGGGACGCGTGCACGGTGAACGCGACGACCGTGCCCAGGCCGAACGTGACGCCGATGCGCACATCGGCGGTGAGCAGACCGGCCGCGAGGCCGACCGCCGCCGCGACGGCGCATCTGAGCGCCCAGCGCCGCGTGCTGCCCGAGGTGAGCAGCGCGCCGTAGGTCCGGGCCGCGCCGCCGGACTTCGCGCCCGACTTCTTGGCGCGGGTGACGAAGAAGGACGGGTGCGCGGTCCCCTTGTTCCGGTCGCCGGTGACGTTGGTTGCCGAATCCACGCTGCCGAGCGTAACCACATCGCGAGGCGTGACACAGTCCGGCCAATCTCACACTTTCCTACCCCCGCGCGGTGGCCAATGTGACGTGTTCGGACAAGCACGACGGGGAATGATTGTCCTTCCCGGCGCTTCTCTAGAGAACCGGCGGGCGGCTAGCCTCTCCGCCATGACGGAGATCCACGACCTGACCGCGAACGCCCTGGTGAGCGCCGTCCGGCGGCGCGAACTCTCGCCGGTCGAGATCGCCGACCACGCCCTGGCGCGTATCGACGGCCCGGCCGCCCGACTCGGCGCCTTTGTAACGGTCACCGCTGAAATGGCACTCGAACAGGCCCGGATCGCGGAGAAGCGCGTGCTGGCCGACACGCCGGAGGACCTGCCCCCGCTCATCGGCGTCCCCGTTCCCGTCAAGGACCTCGACCCCGTCGCGGGCGTCCGGCACACCGCCGGCTCCGCCGCCTTCGCCGACCGCGTCGCCGGCGCCGACTCCGGGGTGGTCGCCCTCCTGCGGGCCGCCGGCGCCCTCCTGCCCGGCACGACCACCACCTCCGAGTTCGGGTCCACCTGCGACACCGACAATGGCGTGGCCCCGCCCGCGCGCTCCCCGTGGGACCCGTCCGCCGCCGCGGGCGGCTCCAGCGGGGGAGCGGCGGCCGCCGTCGCCGCCGGACTCGCGCCGGTGGCGCACGGCAGCGACGGCGGGGGCTCGATCCGCATCCCCGCCGCCGTGTGCGGGGTGGTCGGCCTCAAACCCGCGCGCGGCCGGGTCTCCGCGGGGCCGCACCGCCCCGACCACTTCGGCCTGGCCTCGGCCGGCCCGATCGCCCGCACCGTCGCCGACGCCGCCCTGCTGCTCGACGCCATCAGCGGCCCCCGCCCCGGCGACCGCCACGCCGTCCCGCCGCCCCCCGGCGGCCGCACCTTCCTCGACCACGCCCGCCGCGAGCCCGGCCGGCTGCGCGTCGCCCGCTACGCCGCCTCCCCGATCCCCGGCGCCGACGTGCACCCCGACGCCATGGCGGCCTACACCGCCGCGTCCGACCTGCTCGCCGCGCTCGGCCACGACGTGGAGGACGTCGACCCGCCGGTCGACGCCGCGTTCGCCGACCACTTCGCCCTGGTGTGGGCGGCCATGGCGGTCGCCGTTCCCGTCCCGCCCCGCGACGAGCACCGGCTGCTGCCCATCAACCGGTGGCTGCGCGAACGCGCCCGCGCCTCCTCCATCGCGGACTACCTCGACGCCACCGGGCGCCTCCAGGCGGCGGCCCGGGTGGCCCTGACCCGGCTGGAGCCCTACGACGCCGTGCTCACCCCGGCGCTCGCGGGCACGCCGGTGCCGGTCGGCCACTTCGCGGGCGACCCGGCGGCCGCCTTCGACCGGATGAACCGGTTCACCCCGTTCACCGCGCTGGCCAACGTGACCGGCCAGCCCTCGATCAGCCTCCCGCTGCACTGGACCGACCGGGGCCGGCCCGTCGGCGTCATGCTGACGGGGCGTCCGGCGGGCGAGGCGGACCTGCTGTCCCTGTCGGCGCAGATCGAGGCGGCCCGTCCGTGGGCGCACCGGCGGCCGCCGGAGGTGCGGGGATCAGCAGGCTGACCGCCGCCGCGGCCAGCGTGAACGCCGCGGCCCCGGCCACCCCCGCGGAGATCCCGCCCAGGTCGACCAGCCACCCGGTCACCGGTGAGGCCACCGAGATGCCGCCGGTGATCCCGGTGGCCATCCACCCGTACGCCTCGCCGCGGCGGTGGGGCGGCGCGACCTCGCCCAGCCGCTCGGTGACGGCGGCGATCGTCGGCGCGATGGCCAACCCGGCGACGAACAGCACGGGCGCGACCAGCCAGGGCGTGGGCGGGTGCAGCACGGGCGGCACCAGCACGATCAGCGGCACGATGCCCAGCGCGGCGCCGAACGACCGCAGCGACAGCCGGGGCGCGCCGCCCCGCGCGCCCGCCAGCAGGCCGCCGACCCCCGACCCCGCCGCGTAGACCGCCATGAGCCCTCCGGCCAGACCGGGTGACCCGATCTCGCGCGACCACGCCACCATCACCAGGTCGACCCCGCCGAGCCCGGCGACGGTCAGCGCGCACATCACGATGATCAGCGCGATGCGCCGATCGGCGAGCAGGGACCGGCGCGGCCCCACCGGGACGGACGCCTCCGGCGCCGGGGGCCGCGCGTACCCGGCCGAGCGCAGCGCCCACGCGAATCCCAAGGTCGCGGCGCAGGCGACGACCGCCAGCGCCGCCACCCCCGCCCGGCCGCCCCACAGGCCCACGATCGCCGCCGCCAGCAGCGGGCCGACGATGAACAGCAGCTCCTGGAGCGTGGCCTCGGCGGCGAACATGGTCTGCCGGGTGGGCCCGGAGGTGATGCGCGGCCACAGCGAGCGGGCGATCTGCGCCGACGGCGGCTGGAACAGCCCCGTGACCAGCGCGATCGGCAGCGCCGCCCACCACAGCGAGGCGGGCAGCAGCGCCAGGCCGGCCAGCCCGGCGCCGTAGGCCACCGCGGAGCCCGCCAGGATGCGGTCGTTGGGCCGCACGTCGGCCATGCGTCCCCGGACCGGGCCGCCCACCGCCGTGCCCACCGTGAGCGCCCCCGCCACCAGCCCCGCCAGCGCGTAGGAGCCGGTCCAGCCGGCGACGAGGAACGTCACCGCGATCGGCAGGCCGCCGATGTGCAGCCGGGCGAGCAGCGACCAGGTGAGCAGAGCGGGAACGTGCGGGACCGCGAAGAGGCGCCGGTAGGAGTGGAACACCGCTGCGATTATGCCCCACGCTCACGACACCGCCGCATGGCATTCCTCCGACGCGGACCGCCCGTAGGGCATCATCGGTTTCTGTGAGTGATGCGCATCTGGCCCGGCTGGCCGAGGAGTACGGCGTCGCGACGACCTACGAGGACTGGCGCGGGCGCCGTGAGCGCGTCTCCGTCGACACCCTGCGGCACGTCCTGGCCGCGCTCGGCCTCGACGCCGCCCGACCCCGGGAGGCGCTGGCCGAGCACTGGGCGAAGCAGGCCACGCGGCTGCTGCCGCCCGCCGTGGTCACCCGCGCCGGGCGCGCGCCGCAGGTGCCCCTCCCCGACTCCGCCCGCGCCTGGGTGGAGCTGGCCGACGGCCAATGGGCCGAACCCGGCCCCGGGCTGCCCCTGGGCGTCCACGCGCTGCTGGTGGAGCACGGCTCGGTCCGCCAGCGCGCCCCGCTGATGGTGGTCCCCGACCGGCTCGACCCCGCCGCCGCGCTCGGCGATCGGCGGATGTGGGGGTTGATGGCCCAGCTCTACTCCGTGCGCTCCCGCGCGTCCTGGGGCATGGGCGACCTGCGCGACCTGGCCGAACTCGCCGACTGGAGCGCGCGCGACCTCGGCGCGGCCTTCACCCTGATCAACCCCCTGCACGCCACCGAGCCCGTGCCGCCGCTGGAACCCTCCCCCTACCTGCCGGTCAGCCGCCGCTACGCCAGCCCGCTCTACATCCGCATCGAGGACATCCCCGAGTACGCCGGCCTGGAACCCGCGCAGCGCGAAGCCGTCCAGCGCCTCGCCCGCCCGCTGCGCGAACGCGGCCGCACCGCCGACCTCCTCGACCGCGACGCCGTGTGGGAGGCCAAGCGCGCCGCCCTGCTCATGCTGTTCCAGGTGCCGCGCGCCCCCGCCCGCGAGGCCGCCTACCAGGCGTTCCTGGAGCGCGAGGGCGCGGCCCTGGTCGAGTTCGCCACCTGGGCGCATCTCGCCGAGGACCACGGCACCGACTACCGCGGCTGGCCGCCGGACCTGCGCGACGTCGCCGCCCACACGGTCGCCGCCGAGGCGCTCCGCCGCTGGCCGGGCGTGGAGTTCCACCGCTGGCTGCAGTGGGTGGTCGACGACCAGCTCGCCGCCGCCCAGGCCGGGGCGCGCAGCGCGGGCATGCCCCTGGGCATCGTGCACGACCTCGCCATCGGCGTGCAGCCCGGCGGCGCCGACGCCTGGATGTACCACGACGCGCTGGCCACCGGCATCAGCGTGGGCGCCCCGCCCGACGCGTTCAACCAGCAGGGCCAGGACTGGGCGCAGCCGCCCTGGCACCCCGTCCGGCTCGCCGAGCAGGGCTACGGCCCGCTGCGCGAGATCCTCCGCCAGTCCGTCCGGCACTCCGGGGGCGTGCGCATCGACCACGTCATGGGCCTGTTCCGGCTGTGGTGGGTGCCCGAGGGCGCGACCGCCGACCAGGGCACCTACGTGCGCTACGACCACGAGGGCATGGTCGGCGCCGTCGCGCTGGCCGCCCACGAGTTCGGCGCGGCCGTGATCGGTGAGGACCTCGGCACCGTCGAACCGTGGGTCCGCGACCACCTCACCGAGCGCGGCATCCTCGGCACCTCGGTGCTGTGGTTCGAGCGCGACGGCGACGGCGCCCCGCGCCGCCCCGAGGACTGGCGCATCGGCTGCCTGGCCACCGTCGCCACCCACGACCTGCCGCCGGTGGCGTCCTACCTGTCGGCCGAGCACGTGGAACTGCGCGACCGGCTGGGCCTGCTGACCCGCCCCGTCGCCGAGGAGCGGGCCGACGCCGAGGCGCAGGTCGCCGCCTGGTGCGCGGCGCTGGTCGACCTCGGCCTGCTCGACCCCGGGACCGACCCGGTGTCCGACCCCGCGCGCGTGGTCGAGGCCCTGCACGCCTACCTGGCGCGCACGCCCTCGCGGCTCGTCGGGGTCGCGCTGACCGACGTGGTGGGCGACCGGCGCATGCAGAACCAGCCCGGCACCAGCGACGAGTACCCCAACTGGCGCATCCCGCTGGCCAGCGCCGAGGGCGAACCGGTGCTGCTGGACGAGCTGATGGCCGACCCGCGCCTCAACGAGGCGGCCCGCCGCGTGCTGCGGCCCGTCCTCGGGATCGACCCCGCCGCGGCCCCGGCGCCGCCCGGCCCGGCCGCCCCGCTGGCGGGCGCCCCGCCGCTCGACCCCTGGACGTGAGCGGCCC
>NZ_BCRK01000090.1 GCF_001552555.1 Nocardiopsis trehalosi NBRC 14201
GCCGCACCCGGCGGGCGGAGGCGCCCCGCCGGCGCGCCCGATCCGGACGGAGAGGACCGCCGACCGTCACGCGCCGTCACCGCCGCGCGGGGCTCCGGAGGCGCGCGGCGCACACGGGCGCGGGACCGCGTGCCCACGAGCGCCCGATCGAAACGCCGGAACCGCCGCCGGCGGTCGCACAGGGCGACCGGACCGGTGCTCAGCGCACCCGGCGACGGTGACCTGGACGACACCGCCTCAGGGGGATCGGGGGGGCTTCCCCGGACGCGCGGGCCTAATCCATACCTTCGAAAAAGGGCGTTTGACCTGCACGGACGACCAAGATCACGATAAGATCACCGCATTGTCAATGTGACATGGGCCACATTTCTCGGGGTCGACCCCTAGGGGCCCGATGCTGCTACTATCCGGAGCGCGAAGAATAACCGGGAGGTAACGACACCCTCGGACGCCGCCCGGTTTCGCTGTGACGCCGGGTCGAGCGCCCGGAGTCCGGCCGCGAACGTGTGGCCGCATCATCGAGAGCGGCACCCACCGCGGTACCCGATCACTTCAGGAGACGTCGCTTTGAGTCACTGGCGTTTGAACAACCCCAGGGCCGACCGCGTGAAGTCGGCGCTCGCGGGGCGCGTCAAGCACCGGCCGCGCCACGCTTTCTGCGCCGAGAAGGCGATCACCGCCCTGTGGTACGAGCTCGTCGCCGTCGCCGCCCGCCCGATGTACCGGGCCGGCACCAGCGAGCTGGCGGTCATCTCCGTGATGCGCGACATGAACGTGTGGTGCCGCGACGGCAAGTTCGTCTGGAACGACGCCCTCGGCTCCACCGTCACCCACCCGGCCAGCGACCCCGCCGGGGCCGCCGCCCTCCTGAACCCCTACCCCCGCCGCCGCACCTTCCAGCGCGGGCGCCACCACGCCGCGGTGCTCTCCGCCGCCTGACCCCGCGCGGCACCCGCCTCTCCCGGACGCCCGGACGCCCGACCGACCGCGCGCCGAGCGGCGGGCCATGGTCGGCGCGCGGCCACCCGGACGCCCGCGCTCTAGACCACCATCGCGCTCACCGGGGCGGCGCCCGAGCGGGCGCCGGTGTACTCGCCCCAGGCCGCCGCCAGCAGCTCCACCGCCCGCACCAGGGTCTCCTCCGGTGCGAGGAACGGCACGCGCAGCCGGTCGTCGCCCGCGCCCCCCGGCGCCAGCACGCCGCCCGGCAGCAGGGCCACCCCGCGGCGGAGCGCCACCTGCGCGAACGACGCCGCGTCGCCGCGCGGCAGCCGCACCCAGACCGTCTGGCCCCCCTCCGCGCGCGTGGCCGTCCAGTCCGGCAGCCGGCGCGCCAGTTCGGCGCGGAGCCGGCCGTGCCGCGCCGCCAGCTCCGCGCGCCGCCGGTCGCGCAGCACCGCCCAGTCGGGTGAGCCCAGCAGGTGGTGCGCCGCGAGCTGGCCGGTGACGTCGCCGCCGAGGTCGGCGAGCGCCTTCGTCCGGGCGAGCCGGTCGACCACCGGGCGCGGCGCCCGGATCCAGCCCACCCGCAGCCCGCCCCACACCACCTTGCTCAGCGACCCGACCGTGACGACGCGGTCGCCGCCGGGGTGGCCGGCCATCGGCGGCGGGACCTCCCCCGCGAACCCCAGCTCGGCCAGCGTCTCGTCCTCGACCAGCAGCAGGCCGTGCTCGGCCGCCGCGCGCACGATACGGCGGCGCTGCAACGGGGGCAGCACCGTGCCCGTGGGGTTCTGGAACGACGGCACCAGGTAGGTCAGCGCGGGGCGGCGCTCGGCCATCGCCCGGACGCACTCCGCGGCGTCCACGCCCTCGGGGCCCACCGGGACGGTGGTGACCCGCGCCGCCGCGTCCCCGAACACGCCCAGCGCCCCCGGGTAGGTGGGCGCCTCGGCCAGCACCGTGTCGCCGGCCGCCACGAAGCAGCGGACGAGCAGCGCGAGGGCCTGCTGCGCCCCGTTGGTCACCAGGATCTGCTCGGGGCCGGTCGGCAGGCCCCGCTCGGTGAAGCGGCGGGCGAGCGCCGCGCGCAGCGACGGGTGCCCCGCCGGGTGGTAGCCGATGTCGTCGGCCAGGCCCGCGAGCGCGGCGGCGGCCCGGCCGAACGCGGCCCGCAGCTCCGGCGGCGGGGCGTCGGGGGCGGCGCAGGTGAGCACCAGGGCGCCCGGCGGGCGCTCCAGCATGGACAGGAAGAACGGCCCCTCCGCCGCCCCGGCGGCCGCGGGCCGCTCGGGCAGTGCGGCGGGGGCCACCCGCGTGCCGCTGCCCTGCCGGCGCACCAGCCGGCCCTCGTCGCGCAGCAGGTCGTACGCCGCGACGACGGTCCCCCGCCCCACGGCCAGCGAGGCGGCCAGCGCCCGGTCGGGCGGCAGCCGCGTGTCCGGGGCGAGCAGGCCCTCCTCGACCAGTGCGCGCAGCCGCGCCGCGAGGAGCCGGTACAGCGGGCCGCGCCCGGCCGCCCAGCGCCCGAGCAGGCCGGCGAGAGCGGGGGCGGACATTGGCTTGTTCATGGGACCAATCATGCCCCATTGGATCTGGGCCGGCCGGTCCGCCGGGCGCAGGCTGGACGCATGGACGAGACGACCACCGGCCGGGACGGGCACGCGCTGCGCCCCTCCACCCGCGCCGTCCGCACCCGCGTACCCGACGTCCCGGTCAGCCGCCCGTTGACGGTTCCGCTGTACCAGGGCCACACCTTCGCCTTCGACTCCCCCGACGACTTCGCCGACGCGTTCGCCGACGCCAACGGGGCCTACTACTACGCCCGCTACGGCAACCCCACGGTGCGCGCCCTGGAGGAGGCGGTGGCCGGCCTGGAGGGGGGCGCGGCCGGGCTCGCCGCCGGCTCGGGCATGGGCACCATCTCCGGCCTGTTCTGGTCCCTGCTGCGGTCGGGCGACCACGTCGTGGCGCAGCGGCGCCTGTACGGCGGCACGACCGGCCTCCTCGACGGGCTGCGCGACCGGTGGGGCGTCCAGGTCGACTACGTCGACGCCGACCCGGGGTCGGTGCGCGCGGCACTGCGGCCGAACACGCGCGTGCTCTTCCTGGAGACCATCAGCAACCCGGTGGGCCAGGTCGCCGACCTGCCCGCGCTGTTCGCGGTGGCCCGCGAGGCGGGGGTGCTGAGCGTCGTGGACAACACGTTCGCCACGCCCGTCCTGTACCGGCCCCTCGCCGACGGCGCCGACGTGGTGCTCCACTCGACGTCGAAGTACCTCAACGGACACGCCGACGCGGTGGGCGGGGTGGCCGTGTTCGCCGACGCCCGGCTGTACGAGCGGGTGCGCGACGACGGCCGCGACCACGGCGCGGTGCCCGACCCGTTCGGCGCCTGGCTCACCCTGCGCGGCCTGAGCACCCTCGCCGTGCGCATGCGCGCCGTCAGCGCGGCGGCCGAGGAGCTCGCGCGGCGGCTGGCCGCGCACCCGGCGGTCGCGGTCGTCCACCACCCGTCGCTGCCGTCGCACCCCGACCACGCGACCGCGCGCCGGCTGCTGCCGAACGGGGCGGGCGGGGTGCTGGCGTTCGAACCGGCGGGGGGCCGGGCGGCGGGCGAGGCGTTCTGCCGCGCGCTGCGGGTGGCGGTCCTCGGCCCGTCGCTGGGCGACGTGCGGACGCTGGTCATGCAGCCCGCGACGACGTCGCACCGGCAACTGGACGACGCGGCCCTCGCGGCCGCGGGCATCTCCCCCGCGCTGGTCCGCGTCGCGGTCGGGCTGGAGGACGTCGAGGACCTCTGGGCCGACCTCGCCCGGGCCCTGTCGGCGGTCTGATCGCCGAGCGCGGCCGGGGGCGGGGCTGCCCGAGGACCCGCCCGGACCGCCCGGTGCCGCTCAGCGCCGCGCGGTCCGGGCGGCGATGTCCGCCTCGATCCCGTCGAGGAGGCGGCGCAGCCCGGCCGCGAACACGTCCTCGGGGGTCGGGGGGGCGCCGTCGACCATGGCCGCCGCCAGGGCGGGGTACCGGCCGAAGTCGACCTCGCGCTCCAGGAAGCGGTCGGTGGCCGCCGCCCACTCCCGTTCGCTGACGCCGGTCCGCAGCTCGGTCTCGGCGGCGTCGACGGAGCTCCGGGCGAGCCCGCGGACGTAGCCGTCGACCATCTCGACCACCGTCAGCCGCTCGGCCCCGTCGAGCCCGGTGCCCTCCAGCAGGCGCACGGCGGAGTCGTACCAGGCCAGGAAGTTCGGGCCGGGCACCGTCCGCTGGTCGGCCAGGCGCAGCACCCAGGGGCGGCGCCGGTAGACCGCCCAGTCCTCGCGGGCCCACGCCTCGGTCCCGGCCCGCCAGCCGCCGGGGTGCTCGTGCGGGAGCGGACCCCGCCCGATCACGGCGTCCAGCATGAGCGCGCACAGCTCGGTCCGGCCCGGGACGTAGGTGTACAGGGTGGCGGCGCCGACGCCCAGGCGGGCGGCGACCCGGCGCATGGAGACCGCGGCGGCACCCTCGGCGTCGGCCAGCTCGACGGCGGCCCCCACGACGCGGTCGAGGGTGAGCCCCTGGCGCGGGCCCCGGCGCGGGCGGGCGCGCGTGCCCCAGAGGAGCTCCAGGGCGGGGGTGGGGTCGGCGCTCGGCCTCTCATCGGTCATCTTGCGCCCATCCTAGAACTCCGTATAGCGTTCGGAGTAAATCGAACACTGTTCGGAGTATGGCGTTCGCGCCGGAGAGCGAGACCCCATGGCACCCCCCGACCCGGCGGCGGTCCGCCGCCGACCCGCGCGCGGCGGCGTCCGCGCGGACGAGCGCGCCCTCGCCCCCGACCTGGCGCGCGGCCTGATGCTGCTGCTCATCGTGCTGTCCAACACCGGGTTCTTCCTCTACACGGCCGAGTACGGGCCCACCGGCTGGCACCCGGTCGACGGCTCCGCGGTCGACCGCGCCGTCCGGTTCGCGATGATCACGGCGCTCGACCTGCGCGTCTATCCGCTGTTCGCGTTCCTGTTCGGCTACGGCATGATGCGGCTCTACGCGCGGCAGACCGCAGCGGGGGCGTCCGGGCGCGCCGCGGTGGCGCTGCTGCGCCGGCGCAGCCTGTGGCTCCTGGTGTTCGGCGGCGTGCACGCGGCGCTCTTCCTGGGCGGCGACATCCTCGGCGTCTACGGGGTGGTGAGCCTGGTGCTGGGCGCGCTGCTGCTGCGCCGCTCCGACCGCGCGCTGCTCTTCTGGGCGGCCGCCGCCTACCTGCCCATGTGCGTCGCCGCCCTCACGTCCGTCGGCGACCTCTCCGCGGCGCCGGGGAGCACCCCCCTGCCCGAACCGTCGTTCACGGCCTACGCCGCCGGGGCCGAGAGCGCCCTGGCGGCGGTGGGGGTCCGGCTGACGACGTGGGCGTTCCTCGTCGGGTTCGCGGTGCTGGGCTTCCCGATGTACGCGGCGATGCTGCTCGGGTTCTGGGCGGCCCGCCGCCGCGTGCTGGAGGAGCCGCACCGCCACCTGCGGCTGCTGCGCCGCACCGCCGTCGCGGGCGTCGCCATCGGCTGGGCCGGCGGGCTGCCGGCGGCCCTCGCCCACTCCGGCCTGCTCGACGTGCCGGCCGCCGCGCTGGGCGAAGACGGGCTGCTCGGCCAGGTCCAGAGCGCCACGGGGGTCCCGGGCGGCCTCGGCTACGCCGCGGTGATCACCCTGGTGGCGATGCGGCTGCCGACGCGCGTGCGCCGGTCCGCGCCGGTCCGCGCCGTGGCCGCCACGGGCGCGCGCTCGCTCTCCTGCTACCTCGCGCACTCGGCGCTGTTCTCCCCGGTGCTCGCCGCGTGGGGCCTCGGACTGGGCGCGCACCTCGGCAGCGCCACGGTGGCCGCGTTCGCCATCGGCGTGTGGCTGCTCACGGTGGTGGCCGCCGCGGCCCTGGACCGCGCCGGGCGCCGCGGCCCCGCCGAGGCGCTGCTCCGCCGGCTCGTCTACGGCCGCCCCGCACCGACCGGACCGGGCGCCCCCGGCTAACGGAGGCGACGGGGGAACGGGGCACCCGGTGCGGCCGGTCGGAGGGAGCGCGGGAGGCGGGCGCGGGCGGCGGCACAGACTGCGGCCCTCAGGGCGACACCCCCGGGCCACCAGACCACCGGAACCCGACAGGGGGAACGGGGAGGCGGACGGGGGTGGGGACACGGGGCCGCAGGCCCTCAGGGCGACACCCCTGGGCCACCGGACCACCGAACCTGACGGCGAGGGCGCGGGAGGCGGGCGGGAGTGGTGGACGGGTGGCGGCACGGGGCCGCAGGCCTTCCAGGGGACACCGCCGGGCCACTGGACCGCCGGGCCGCCGGGCCGCCGGGCCGCCGAGCCGCCGGAACTCGACGGCGGGAAACCGCCGGTCGGAGCGCAACCGGGCCGGGCGCCGCGGGGTTTCCCCTCATGAGCGGCGCCGGTCCCGGCGCGGCTCCGCCGCCCCGCCGGGCGGCGCCCCCCTCCCGAAGGAGCACCATGGACCTCAGGCTCACCGGCCGCGCCGCCCTCGTCACGGGCGCCTCCAAGGGGATCGGCCTCGCCGTCGCCCGCACCCTGCTCGCCGAGGGCGCGCGGGTCGCGGCGGCCTCTCGCACCCTCACCCCGGAGCTCAAGGAACTCGGCGGCGACCTCGTGCACGTCCCGGTCGACCTCACCGACCCCGCCGCCCCCGCGCACGCCGTCGAGCGCGCGGCCGAGGCGTTCGGCGGCCTCGACATCCTCGTCAACAACGCGGGCGGCCCGCCCGCCGGGGTCGTGCTGCCGCGCTCCTCGTTCCTCGACGCCACCGACCCCGAATGGCGCGCGGTGTTCGAGTTCAACCTGTTCGCGGTCGTCCGGGCGGTGCGCGCGGCCATCCCGGTGATGCTGGCCGGGGGCGGCGGCGCCATCGTCAACGTCTCCAGCGGCAACGCCCGCCAGCCGTCGCCGATCAACGTCGACTACGGGGCGGCCAAGGCGGGGCTCACCAACCTCACCAAGGCGCTGTCCGAGGAGTTCGCCCCCCAGGGCATCCGGGTCAACACGGTGTCCCCCGGGCCGGTGCGCTCGGCGTGGTGGACCGACCCGGGCGGTGTGGCCGAACGCCTCGCCGCCCAGGCCGGCACCGACCCCGACACCCTCCTCGACTCCGCCGTGCCCGAGATGATGGGCCTCAGCACCGGGAGACTCGCTCTCCCCGAGGAGGTCGCCGACGTCGTCGCACTGCTCGCCTCACCGCGCTCGGCCAGCACCACCGGCGCCGACATCGCCGTCGACTCCGGCTTCCTCAAGGGGATCTGACCGTTCCGCGGCCGTCGCCGACGAGGCCCCCGAACGCGGCACCGGCCTGTACCTGTGATCCGCGTGGGCAGCCGCCCCACCGCCCCCAGGGGGTTCCTCCCAGGCACAGGGGGTGTCCTCCTGGGGAGAACGACGGGACGACCCGGCTCGAAGAGCAGGGTCGTCCCGGAGTCGGGTGGAGCTATGGGGATGCGAACCCCAGACCACCTGCATGCCACGGAGGCGCGCCACCGACCGCGCCATAGCCCCCGGTGGGTGCCGTCCCCAGGCGGCGCCGCAAGACTGGCGCCCGCTCGGGGCTGCGGCCATCGTGGAGGGGGCGGCCCACGGCCGCCCCCGGTGCAACCGGGAGAAGGGATCCGGTGTTGACATGGATGTGAGTACGTTCCGCGGCGGCTCGCCCGCACCCCCCGCCGACCCCGGCACCCCACCGCCCCACCCCGACGACCCCGGGCCTCCACTGCCCCACCCCGACGACCCCGACCTCTGGTTCGCGGAGCTCTACCGGCGCCACCGGTCGATGGTGTTCAGCGCGGCGCTGCGGCTCACCGGCAGCCACGCCGACGCCGACGACCTCGCCTCCGAGACCTTCCTGCGCGCCTTCCGGGCGGCCGCCGCCTACGGCGCCCCCCGCCGCGCCGACCTCCGGCCCCGCCCGTGGCTGGCCGCCATCCTGCTCAACGCCTGGCGCAACCGCCACCGCTCCGCCACCCGCACCCCGCCGCCGCTCCTCCTCGACTCCCCCCTCGACCGCCCCGATCCCGGCGAAGACGTCGAGGCCGCCGCCGAACGCCGCGAGACCGGCGGCGAACTCGCCCGGCTGCTCGCCCTCCTGCCCGAGAAGCAGCGGGCGGCGGTCGTCCTCCGGCACGTCGCCGGGCTGTCCACCGCCGAGATCTCCACCGCCCTCGCCGCGCCGGAGGGCACGGTCAAGTCGTATATTTCGCGGGGGCTCCGCCGCCTCCGCGCGCTCACGGACCTTGAGGAGGCGCCCCATGCCGGACCCCGCACCTGACCCGCTCACCACGGCCCTGGCCGGGCTCGCCGTCGACGCACCGCCGCACCTGCTCGACCGCGTGGCCGTCCGGTGGGCGCGCGTCCCCGCACCCGCGCCCCTGGGCGAGGTCGCCGTCGCCTTCACCGACCGCGGCGTCTGCTACCTGCGCACCACCGGCCCCGACTTCGCCGCCTCCTTCCACCGGCGGTTCGCCCGCCCGCTGCTGCCCGCCGACCACGCCCCCGACGGCGTCGCCGACGCGCTGCACGGCGGCGACCCCGGCGCGGTCCGCCTCGACCTCACCGGGCTCCGGCCCTTCCAGGCCGACGTCCTGACCGCCGCCCGCGCCATCGCCCCCGGCGAAATCCGGCCCTACGCCTGGATCGCGCGGCGCATCGGCCGCCCGCGCGCCGTCCGCGCGGTCGGCACGGCGCTCGGCACCAACCCGGTCCCCCTCCTCATCCCCTGCCACCGCGTCACCCGCTCCGACGGCGGCATCGGCGAGTACGTCTTCGGCGCCGCCGCGAAAGCCGCCCTCCTGCACGCCGAGGGCGCACCCATCGGCGGCACCCCGTGACCGCCCCCACGGGCGAGGCCCCGCTGCGGCGGCCGCCTGCCGCCCGCCCTCCGCAGCCGCAGGCAGCGCCTCCCCGCTATGCCCCGCGAGACCGGGCGTCCGCCCACCGGACGACACCCGTGCGACGCCGATCGGCGGCCACCGGCCACCCTGGGCGGGGTGCCGACGGGCGCGAGGACCCGTGAGGTGGCAGCGGGCGCCCCGGTGGGGCATCAGCGGACGCGGAAGATCGTGAGACGGCGGCGAGCGCCCCGGTGGGGCATCAGCAGGCGCGGAAGTCCGTGAGGCGGCGGCGGGCGCCCCTTCCGCCACGGTGAGGGCGCCCGCCGCCTCCGGTCCGGGGACCGGGGCTCTCATCGGCCCACCGGGTCGGCCGGGCACGCGGGTCCGGCGCTGCCGCGCCGGATGGGGGCCGGCGTCGGCGCGGGCGGTCATGCCGCCCGCGCCGACCGCCGTGCCGCCCTCGGCCGGACCCGCGCCCGCCGCCGACATCCGGAGGGCCGCGCGACGCACCCCGGGAGGTCCCGGATCGGCGCGTCACGAGGGGTTCGACGCCGCCGCGCCGCCCACGGTTGCGTCCGGCGGCCGACACGGCCGGATCCGGACACCCGAACGCCGCCTCGGCCACGGGCCCCTCAAAGGGCATCGGCCAAGGGTGGCGGTCAAAGGATGGCGGTCATGAGACGGCGGTCACGGGGCGTCGGTCACGGGGTGGCGGTCATGGGGTGGCGCCCTACCGAACGGGTCACACGGTCCCCCCCCAACCCCGCCCGATCCGCCACGCGGCCCGCCGCGCCCCGTCGCCACCGAGCGCACCGCCCCCCAACCCCACCCGGACGGCCTGGGAACGCCACCAGCGGCCGTGGAGGGGCCACTCGCCCCCGCGCGCCACGGTCCCCGCCCCGCATGCCCGCACACGCGGGCTCAGGCCGCCGGACACGATGACGCACCCCACTGGCGACCGCCGCGCCCGTACGCACACACCGAGCGCCGCCGGGAGTGCCCTGGTGTCCTGGCCGGGCGGCATGGCGTGTCCGGGCGCCCGGTCGGGCGGCCCGGACACGCTCGGCGGGTCAGCCCCAGACCAGCGCGGTGGTCTTGGGGTTCTCCAGCATGGCGCCGACGTCGCGGAGCACCTTGGAGCCCAGTTCGCCGTCGACCAGCCGGTGGTCGAACGACAGCGACAGCGTCGTGACCTTGCGCACCGCCAGTTCGCCCTTGTGCACCCACGGCAGGTCGCGGATCTGCCCGAACGCCAGGATCGCGGCCTCACCGGGGTTGATGATCGGCGTGCCCGCGTCGACCCCGAACACCCCGACGTTGGTGATGGTGATGGTCCCCCCGCTCATGTCGGCCGGGGTGGTGCGGCCCGCGCGCGCGGTCTCGGTGAGGGTCTGCAGCTCCCTCGCCAGGTCGGGCAGCGCCAGGGCGTGCGCGCCCTTCACGTTGGGCACCACCAGGCCGCGCTCGGTGGCCGCCGCGATGCCGAGGTTGACGTCGTGCTTGACGACGATCTCCTGGGCGGCGTCGTCCCACGACGCGTTGATGCCGGGGTTGCGGCGCACGGCCGCGAGCAGCGCGCGCGCCACCAGCAGCAGCGGCGAGACCTTCAGCCCGGCGAACTCCGGGTGCTCCCGGAGCCGGCGCACCGCCTTCATGGTGCGGGTGACGTCGACCTGGAGGAACTCGGTGACGTGCGGGGCGGTGAACGCGCTGCGGACCATGGCGGCCGCGGTGTGCTTGCGCACGCCCTTCACCGGGATGCGCTCCTCGCGCCCGGCGGCGGGCGCGGACGCCACCGCCGGAGCCGGCTCCGCCACGGTAGCGGCCGCGGGCTCCGCCGCGGGGGCCGGAGCGGCCGCGGCGGCCGCCGCCCGCTGCACGTCGTCGCGGGTGACCACGCCGCCGGGGCCCGTTGCCGCGACCGCGCGCAGATCGACCCCGAGGTCCTTGGCCAGCTTGCGCACCGGCGGCTTGGCGAGGACCGGGCCCGAGCCGTCGGCCGCCGGGGCCGGGCCGGGCGCGGCCGCCGGCTCCGGGTCGGCCGCCGGCGCGGCCGGTGTGGCGTCGCGCGCGGGCAGCGCCGCCGACCCGGCGGGCTCCGCCGGCGCGGCCGCGCCGTCACCGCCGACGGCGCCGCCGGAGCGGCGCCGGGGCCGCCGCTGCGTGGACGCCGCCTTCTCGCCGTAGCCGACGAGGGGCTTCTCGCGCACCTCCTCGGGCTCGCCGCCGTCCGCAGCGCCGCCGCTGCCGTCGTCCACCCGGATGATGGGCGTGCCCACGTCGACCGTGGTGCCGGCCTCGACCAGCAGCGCGCTCACCGTCCCCGCGAACGGGCTGGGCAGCTCGACGGCGGCCTTGGCGGTCTCGATCTCGCAGATGACCTGGTTGACCGCGACCGTGTCGCCCGGCTGGACGTGCCACTGGAGGATCTCCGCGTCGACGAGTCCCTCGCCGACGTCGGGCAGCCGGAACTCCCGCATCCCCTGCTGGACCATGCTCATCCGACCCCCTCCTAGTACGCGAACGCGCGGTCGACGCCGTCGAGGACCCGATCCAGGTCGGGCAGGTAGTGCTCCTCCAGCCGCGACTGCGGGTACGGCGTGTCGAACGCGCCGACCCGGATGACCGGGGCCTCCAGGGAGTAGAAGCACGACTCGGTGACGCGGGCGGCGATCTCCGCGCCGATCCCGTGGCTCACGGGCGCCTCGTGGGTGACCACCAGGCGGCCGGTGCGGCGCACCGACGCGGTGATGGTGTCGTAGTCGACCGGCGACAGCGACCGCAGGTCGACGACCTCGATCGAGTGGTCGGTGTCGGCCTCGGCGGCCTGGAGGGCGGTCTTGACCATGGGGCCGTAGGCCACCAGCGTGACGTCGGTGCCGGGGCGGGCCACCCGCGCCGCGCCCATGGGGGCGGCGTCGGCGAGGGCGGCGTCGGTGTCGACCTCGGCCTTGTCGTAGTAGCGGCGCTTGGGCTCGAAGAACACCACGGGGTCGTCGGAGGTGATCGCCTGCTGGATCATCCAGTAGGCGTCGACCGCGTTGGCGACGGTCACCACGCGCAGCCCCGCCGTGTGGGCGAAGTACGCCTCGGGGGACTCGCTGTGGTGCTCGACCGCCCCGATGCCGCCGCCGTAGGGGATGCGCAGCACTACGGGCATGGCCAGCGCGCCCGCCGAGCGCCGCCGCATCTTGGCGAGCTGGGTGAACGTCTGGTTGGCGGCCGGGAAGAAGAACCCGTCGAACTGGATCTCGCACACCGGCCGGTACCCGCGCAGGGCCAGGCCGATGGCGGTGCCGACGATGCCGGACTCGGCCAGCGGGGTGTCGATCACCCGGTCGGCGCCGAAGTCCTTGTGCAGCTGGTCGGTGACCCGGAAGACGCCGCCGAGCCGGCCGACGTCCTCGCCCATGACGAGGACCTTGGGGTCGTTCTCCATGGCGCGGCGCAGGCCGGCGTTGATGGCCTTGCCGATGGTGAGGTTCGTGGGCATTACCGGACCCCTTCCGCTGCGGCGTCCTCGAAGGAGGCCAGGTAGTCGGCGAACTCCGCGCGCTGGCGGTCGGTGTGGACGTCGGGTTCGGCGTAGACCTCGTGGAAGATGTCCAGCGGGTCGGGGTCGGGCAGCGCGCGGCACTCGTGGCGGACGCGCTCGCCGAGCCGCTCGGCCTCCTCCTCGACGGCGGCGAAGAACGCGTCGTCGGCGTGCCCCTCGTTCTCCAGGTAGGCGCGGACCCGGGCGATGGGGTCCTTGGCGCGCCACTCCTCCAGCTCGGCGGAGACCCGGTAGCGGGTGGGGTCGTCGTTGGTGGTGTGGGCGCCCATGCGGTAGGTGAACGCCTCGATCAGCAGGGGGCCCTGGCCTTCGCGGGCGTGCTGCAGGGCGGCCCGGGTCACGGCCAGGCAGGCGAGGACGTCGTTGCCGTCGACGCGGACCCCGGGGAAGCCGAAGCCGGCCGCGCGGCGGTAGATGGGGGCGCGGGACTGCCGCTCCATGGGCTCGGAGATGGCCCACTGGTTGTTCTGGCAGAAGAAGACGACGGGGGCGTTGTTCACCGCGGCGTAGTTGAACGCCTCGTTGGTGTCGCCCTGGCTGGTGGCGCCGTCGCCGAAGTAGGCGATGACCGCGGTGCCGTCCTCGCCGAGGGCGCCGTCGCGCTGGACGCCCATGGCGTAGCCGGTGGCGTGCAGCGCCTGGCTGCCGATGACGATGGTGTAGAGGTGGAAGCCGTGGTCGTGCGGGTCCCATCCGCCGTTGGTGGTGCCGCGGAACATGCTCAGCAGGTCCTTCGGCGGGATGCCGCGGCACCAGGCGACGCCGTGCTCGCGGTAGGAGGGGAAGGCCATGTCCTGGGGGCGCAGTGCGCGCCCGGAGCCGATCTGGGCGGCCTCCTGGCCCAGCAGCGACGCCCACAAGCCGAGTTCGCCCTGGCGCTGCAGCGCCACCGCCTCGGTGTCGAAGCGGCGGACGAGGACGAGGTCGCGGTAGAGGGCGCGCACCTCGTCGGGGGTGATGTCGAGCGGGTAGTCGGGGTGCGTCCGCCGCTCTCCTTCGGGGGTCAGGAGCTGGACGAGCTCCGGTTCCTCCTGCGCGGTGTTGTTCGACACCTGTCGCTCCTCGGGTGCTCGGGGCCGACGTCGCGGGGTACCGCCGGTCGGCCGGATGTCCGCCCGCTTACCCGGGGTAACGGGTGTGGTCGGGCAGCCCTACCGACATCGTGACAGAACTCACCACGGGCGGCGCAAGGCCCCAGCGACACCTTTTCGGCTGTCGCCTCATGATCCCGGAGAACCAGAAAAGTGCAACTACCAGGACTTCCAACCATTTGCAAGGGAGTCCGACAAAAAGCCGGAGGCCTTGCTGCACGGGCGACCGGAGGCGCGTCCGGTCCTCCCGGCGGGGAGCCGGTGTGCAGGGACGACCACGGAGGGTGACGGAGAAAGGGGCGCCCTCCCGGGCCCGTGGCCCCGCCGGAGGGCGGGCGGCCGGGGGCGCGCGCGGCGCGGGGCGCCGCGGCCGTCAGGCGGCGACGCGCATGCCGCGCTCGCGGGCGTGGTCGGCGAGCATCCCGCGGAGCTGCTTGCGGGCGCGGTGCAGGCGCGACATCACGGTGCCGAGCGGGGTCTCCATGCGCTCGGCCACCTCCTTGTAGGAGTAGCCCTCGACGTCGATGAGGTAGACGACGACCCGGAACTCCTCCGGGAGCCGGGCCAGCGCGTGCCGGATGGCGGAGTCCGGGAGGCGGTCCAGCACCTCGGACTCGGCCGAACGCGAGCCCGTGGAGGCGTGCGCGTCGGCGGCGGCGAGCTGCCAGTCCTTGATCTCGTCGGTGGAGTCCTGGCGCGGCTCGCGCTGCTTCTTGCGGTAGCCGTTGATGAACGTGTTGGTCAGGATGCGGTACAGCCAGGCACGCAGGTTGGTGCCCGCGCGGAACTGGTGGAAGTTGGCGAACGCCTTGGCGAAGGTCTCCTGCACCAGGTCCTCGGCGTCGGCCGAGTTGCGCGTCATGCGCAGGGCGGTCGGATAGAGCTGGTCCGCGTAGGGCGTCACCGCGGTGACGAAGTCGAGGTCGTCGGTGCGGTCCCCCGTGGCGGTGCGGTCGAGTTCGATGGTCGTCAAATCTCCCCCTTGGGACGACCGGATGATCGCTGCCAATCTGATAGACGCGCGGATCGGCGTCCGATGATGACACCTACCCGGGTGATGAGTGTCACGAAAACCTCGATTCCATCTGTAGTCGCCGTCAAGATGCGGTAAAGCGGCCGCGCGGACCGCCCGGCACGCGGCGTGTGCGCAGGTGCCGTACGCTTTCCCTGCCCTCCTCCGCGCACGCGGAGGCGGACCCCGCCCGTGGCAGTGAAGTGCGGCACACCAGTGGAGGACCCGTGGCCCGCGTCGTCGTTGACGTCATGCTCAAGCCGGAGATCCTGGACCCCCAGGGCCAGGCCATCGTGGGGGCCTGCGGCCGCCTCGGGTTCGACGGGGTCGCGCAGGTCCGCCAGGGCAAGCGGTTCGAGGTCGAGGTCGACGGCGAGGTCGACGACGTCCGCCTGGCCGAGATCCGCCGGCTCGCCGAGACCCTGCTCGCCAACCCGGTCATCGAGGACTTCGCCCTGCGTGTGGAGTGACGCGCCCCCGGCGGCCGGCCCCCGCCGGTTTCGACGTACTTTCCCCGGGAACTCTCAGGATTGTGTCGAACGGTCGTGAGGGCTTCCGATGGACGTGAGATTCTCGATCGCACTCCCGCGCGAGGCGTACACCGTCGCCGTCGTACGGGAATTCGTGGGTGAGGCGCTGCGCGCCCACGGAATATGCGATGAATGCGCATTCCGAATTCTGCTCGCCGCCTCCGAGGCGTGCGGGAACGCCGTCGACCACGGCGCCCCCGCGCGGGACTACTCCGTCACCACGCATCTGCACAGCGCCTCCTGCGTCGTGGAGATCAGCCATAAGGGCACCGGGTTCACCGCCGCCCGGGTGCCCCCGCCGCGCCTCGACGCCGAATCCGGCCGGGGCATTCTGCTGATGCGCCATCTCGTCGACGAGGTCGACTTCTCCGGTTCGCCCCAGGGCGACACAACGGTGCGGCTGTGCAAGACCCTGCACCAGGGGGCCGACGGCGCCGCCGGCTGCGGACGGGTGCCCGAACCCGCCCTGTGCTGACCGCGCCGCCCGCCGCCCGCGTCCACCCCGGGCGGCCGCGGTGCGCGTTCCGCCGACGCAGCAGGTCGGCACCCCCGGGGAGCGGGTAACCTCGGTGTCGGACGCGCCGGCCGGGCCGGCCGCCTCCTCCCGACTCCCGCCGACATCCTTCGGAGAGTGCCCATGACAGCCCGTGTGGGCGTCGTCACGTTCCCCGGCTCCCTCGACGACCGCGACGCCGCGCGAGCGGTCCGCATCGCCGGGGCCGAGCCGGTCGCCCTCTGGCACGACACCGCCGACCTCCAGGGTGTCGACGCCGTCGTCCTGCCCGGCGGCTTCTCCTACGGCGACTACCTGCGCTGCGGTGCCATCGCCCGCTTCGCGCCCATCATGTCCGAGCTGGTGCCCGCCGCCGCGTCGGGCGCGCTGCCCGTCCTGGGCATCTGCAACGGCTTCCAGATCCTGTGCGAGAGCCACCTGCTGCCCGGCGCCCTCACCCGCAACCGGTCGCTGCACTTCCTCAACCGCGACGTCACCCTGCGCGTCGAGGCCACCGGCACCGCGTGGACCAACCGCTACACCGCCGGCCAGGACATCCGGATCGTGCTCAAGAGCGGCGAGGGCAACTACGTCGCCGACCCCGCCACCCTTGACGAGCTGGAGCGCTCCGGCCGGGTGGTCGCCCGCTACGCCGACGGCGCGCCCAACGGCGCCCAGCGCGACATCGCGGGCGTGGCCAACGAGCACGGCAACGTCGTCGGCCTCATGCCGCACCCCGAGCACGCGGTCGAGGCGCTGACCGGCCCCTCCACCGACGGCCTCGGGTTCTTCGCCTCGGTGCTCGCGCACCTGGCCGACGGTTCCCCGATGCGCGCGGGCGCCGCCGGCTGACCGCCACCGCCACACCCCTGGGGGACGTTCCACGATGATGGCCCTGCTGCGCTCCCGCACGACGATGTTCGTCCTGGTCGGACTGGTGACCGTGGGCCTGGTCGCCACGGGCGCGGTCGGCCTGTTCAACGCCGTGAGCGCCCCGCCCCCGGCGGGCGCCGCACCCGAGGGCGGCGACGCCGCCGCGATCCCGGCGCCGCCGGTCGACTCCCTGGGCGCGGCGCCCGACGGCACGTCCTACACCGACCTGGGCGAGCAGTGCGAGTCCGGCGAGTGCTACCGGCTGGTGGGCGTCACCGCCGAGGACGACGGCACCGACGGCGAGGCCGCCGTCGACGCGGTCTACGGCCATCTCATCGACGAGGGCTGGGCGCGCGTCCTGCCCGACGGCGAGGACGCGCCCGAGGACGTCCCCATGGCCGACAGCTACCTGACCGACGGCAGCGTCCTGCTGCGCGGCAGCACCACCCCCTACGACACCGAATCAACGGCGGGCCTGATGCTCGTCAACGCCCAGCTCCCGGCCTCCTGACCGGTTCCGCCCGTACCCGGGCCGACGCGCACGACACCTTCCCGAACGGACACCGCATGCCCGACGCAGTTCAGCTCGACACGGTCGCCACCGCGGCGGCCACCCCGGACACCCCGCAGCCCTACGCCGAACTCGGCATGGCCGACGACGAGTACGCCCGGGTCCGCGAGATCCTCGGCCGCCGCCCGACCTCCGCCGAGCTGGCCATCTACTCGGTGATGTGGAGCGAGCACTGCTCCTACAAGAGCTCCAAGGTGCACCTGCGGCAGTTCGGGGAGAAGGCGCCGGAGTCCGCCGCGCTGCTCGTCGGCATGGGCGAGAACGCGGGCGTGGTCGACGTCGGCGACGGCCACGCGGTGACCTTCAAGATCGAGTCGCACAACCACCCGTCCTACGTCGAGCCGCACCAGGGCGCGGCCACCGGCGTCGGCGGGATCGTCCGCGACATCCTCACCATGGGCGCCCGCCCGATCGCGGTCATGGACGCGCTGCGGTTCGGCCCGGTCGACGCCCCCGACACCCGCCGGGTGCTGCCGGGCGTGGTGTCGGGCATCTCCTTCTACGGCAACTGCCTGGGCCTGCCCAACATCGGCGGCGAGATCGGATTCGGCGCCGGGTACGCGGGCAACCCGCTGGTCAACGCCCTGTGCGTGGGCGTCATGCGGCACGAGGACATCAAGCTGGCGCAGGCGCCCGGCCCCGGCAACAAGGTGGTGCTGTTCGGCGCCACCACCGGGCCCGACGGCATCGGCGGCGCCTCGGTGCTGGCCAGCGCGACGTTCGACGACGAGAGCCAGGCCAAGCGGCCCAGCGTCCAGGTGGGCGACCCGTTCCTGGAGAAGCTGCTCATCGAGTGCAGCCTGGAGCTGTTCGCCCAGGACCTGGTCGTCGGCATCCAGGACCTGGGCGCGGCGGGCGTCTCGTGCGCCACGACCGAACTCGCAGCGGGCGGCACCGGCGGCATGCGCATCGCGCTCGACCGCGTCCCGCTGCGCGACTCCCGGCTGACGCCCGAGGAGATCCTGATGAGCGAGTCCCAGGAGCGCATGATGGCGATCGTCGAGCCCGCCCGGCTCGACGCGTTCCTCGCGGTCTGCGCCAAGTGGAACATCCTCGCCACCGAGATCGGCGAGGTCACCGACGTCACCGCCGACGAGGCCGAGCGCGGCGGCCGCCTGGTCATGACCTGGCACGGCGAGACCGTGGTCGACCTGCCGCCGCGCACCGCGGCCGACGAGGGCCCGGTCTACGAGCGGCCGTTCGCCCGCCCCGACTCCCAGGACGACCTCCAGGCCGACACCCCGGCGCGCCTGGACCGGCCGAAGACCGACGCCGACCTGCGCGCCCAGGTGCTGCGCGTCCTGGCGGCGCCGGGCGTGTGCGACCCCACGTGGGTCACCCAGCAGTACGACCGCTACGTCATGGGCAACACCGTCCTGGCCACCCCGCACGACGCCGGCATGGTGCGGGTGCGCGACGACTCCGACCGCGGCATCGCGCTGGCCACCGACGGCAACGGCCGCTACACCCGGCTCGACCCCTACGAGGGCACCCGGCTCGCGTTCGCCGAGGCGTACCGCAACGTCGCGGCCACGGGCGCGCGGCCGCTGGCGGTCACCAACTGCCTGAACTTCGGGTCCCCCGAGGACCCGGCCGTCATGTGGCAGTTCGCCGAGTCCACCCGCGGCCTGGCCGACGCCTGCCAGGAGCTGGGCACGCCGGTCACCGGCGGCAACGTGAGCTTCTACAACCAGACCGGGGACGTCGCCATCAACCCCACCCCGGTCATCGGGGTGCTGGGCGTCATCGGCGACGTGCACGACCGGCTGACCACCGCCTTCACCCCGGAGATCGACGGCGCCAAGCTGCTGCTGCTGGGCACCACGGCCGACGAGCTGGGCGGGTCGGTGTGGGCCGAGGCCGTCCACGGCCACCTGGGCGGGGTGCCGCCGCGGGTCGACCTGGCGGCCGAGGCCGCGCTGGGTGCCGTGCTGGCCGACGCCGCCGAGTACGGCGTGGTGGCGGCGGCGCACGACCTGTCGGACGGCGGGCTGGTGGTGGCGCTGGCCGAGTCGGCGATGCGCGGCGGCGTCGGCTGCACGGTGCGGGTCGACGACCCCTTCACCGATCTGTTCAGCGAGTCCGCGGCGCGCGCGGTGGTGGCCGTGCGCCCCGACGCCGAGGCGGCGTTCACCGAGCTGTGCGCGCGGCACGGGGTCCCGGCCGCCGAGATCGGCGCGGTGGGCGGCGCGGCGCTGTCCGTGCGCCACCCCGGCGGCGGGTTCGACATCGACCTGGCCGATCTGCGCGCCGCGCACGAGGCCACGCTGCCCGCGGTCTTCGACGCCGACTAGCCACCCACCGCGAACGGCGGTCCGCCCCTTCGGGGCCGGGCCGCCGTTTCCTTTCCGGGGACCACCGCGCGGAATTCCCGCGATGCATTCCCTTCAGGTGACGGCCAATCAACGTCCGGGGATAATCACGGTGCTGGAATTCCAGCTTCCCGCGATAACGCGCGGACATATCGCCCGGGGCGCGGCAAACGCGCCATTTCCCTCGGTTCCGCGCGTCGCCGATCGCCCGAATCCCACTCGGCCGGGTGTCCGGATGCGGACACCCGCAATTGCGCACGGCCGCGTTTCCCACGCCCGCCGGGGATTTCGCGGTGGAGAGCACAGGTCCGGCCGCGGAACTCCGCCGATGGACCTTCCGCCCGCGACATTAACGTGGCTTAATTCCACTACCCCGGATATCCCCCGGAGGCAGTAGTGGCCTGGCGCCGATCCGGACGGTTCCACGCCACCTCGGCCGGTCGGCCACCGGCCGAGTCCCCAGCGAAGTCACGCATCCGTCATTCCAGCGAAAGGGAATGCTCGTGACGATCCGATCCCGCACCCCCCACTCCACCGCCCGCCGCGCCGCGGCGGGCATCGGCACCCTGATCGCCACCGCCGGCATGGGCATCGCCCTGGCCCCGCCGGCCGCGGCCGCCTGCTCGTCCTACGTCGACGCGGGCTACTACTACTCCTACGCCGAAGGCCACGTCGACACGTGCGCCGCCTACAACTGGGTCCGCTCCTACGCCCAGCACGGCAACCGGTCGGCGCTGTCGGCCTGGTACACGGGCTACTCCTGGGCCTCCGCCGACTCCGGCGTGTCCTGGAGCTACAGCGCCTGGAACCAGTTCTCGGCCTAGTCCACCCCCGATGGGCCGCCGCCCCCGGCACCCGCACCCCCGTGCCGGGCGGCGGCGGCCGCTCCCCGCGCCGGCGCCCGGACCCCCGTCCGGGCGCCGGGCGGCGGCCGCTCACCGCACCACCCCGGACCCCGCCGCCGGCGGGAGAGCGATCGGAGTCCCGATGCCCGACCACCGCCCCGCCCGCACGGCGGCCACCGCCGCCGCCGTCGCCGCCCTGCTGACCGGCTGCTCCCTGTTCGGCGCCGAGTCCGCCCCCGAGCCGCCCGGCGGCGCGGGCGGCCCCGGCGCCACCGCCACCATGGAGGCCAGCCTGGTCGAGCAGTTCGAGCAGGCCCGCGAGAACGCCACCACCGACTTCGAGCGCGACGTCCTCGACCGCGCCATCGCGGCGGGCGAGATCTCGGCCGCCGACTACGAGGAGGCGTTCAGCCGGTACCGCGAATGCGTCGAGGACGCCGGGGTCGAGGAGACCTACGAGATGCGACCCAACGGCCTCTACGCCATCACCCCGCCCGAACTCGACGGCCAGGCGGAGGCCGACGAGTACATGGAGGTCACCGGCCAGTGCGCCGACGGCACCACCATGCGCATCGAGGCGCTCTACAACACCCAGGTCAACAACCCCGGCCTGGTCGAGGACACCCGCCTGCTCGCGGTGGACTGCCTGATCGAGGAGGGGCTGGCCCCGGCCGACTACACCGTCGAGACGCTGCACGCCGACGCCGAGGCGGCCTTCGAGGACGCCCCCTTCGACCCCATGGCGCCCGAGGCGCAGGAGTGCCTGGTGAAGGGCGGCTACAACTACGCGGGCGAGCCCTCCTGACCGGCCGCGCGCACCCGCAGACCCCGGTGCCGGGCGCACCGCCCGGCACCGGCGACCGGAAGGGCCGCACGTGACGATCCGACCGTGGGGGGCCGGCCTGCTGGCCGGCCTGGTGCTGTTCGGCGCCGGCGGCGCCGCGGGGTTCCTGCTGCGCCCCGCGGCGGCGCCGAGCGGCCTCGCGGAGCCCGAGGACCACACCAGCGCCCCGGTCACCGCCGAGGGGTACGCCGACGAGCGCACCGTTCGGGTCACCTTCGAGGTCACGCCCACCTCCACCCTGGAGATCGGCTTGAAGGGGCGCGTGACCACCACGCGCTGCGCGGCGGGCGCCGAGCTGCGCTCCGGCGAGGTCGCCGCCACGATCGGCGCCGTGCCGCTGATCGCGCTCGCCACCGAGATCCCGCTCTACCGCGACCTGGAGGAGGGCGACCACGGCGGCGACGTGCAGGCCCTCCAGCGCGAACTCGCCCGGCTGGGGTACGGCACGGCCGAGGACGGCGAGTACGGCCCGAACACCGCCGACGCGGTCGACGCCCTGCTGGAGTCCGCTGGCGTCGCGCGCCCCAAGGGCGAGGTCGAGGCCGACCGCTTCCTGTGGCTGCCCGCCGCCACCTCCGTGCTGGACGAGTGCCAGGCCCCGCTGGGCACGACCGTCGCGCCGGGGGCGCCGTACGGCACCGTGCCCGGCGGGCTCACCGGCATCCGCGCCGACTCCCTGCCCGAGGGCGCCGTCGACGGCGACCGCACCATGGAGGTCCTGGGCGTCGAAGGCCCCATGGGCACCGACGGAACCGTCACCGACCGCGGGTTCCTGGACGAGGTCGAGTCCACCACCCGGTTCGCGGAGGTGATGGCCGGCGACGAGGCCGTGACCGCCGACGTCGCCCTGACCGACCCGGTCGACGCGCACAAGGTGCCGCCCGCCGCCGTGTTCGGCGTCGACGGCGACCGCGGGTGCGTCGAATCCGGCGACGCCGTGCACCCGGTGCGCATCGTCGGCTCCGGCCTCGGCGCGACCCTGGTGGTGGTCGAGGGTGAGGCCCCCGAGGACGTCGACCTCGGCCCGGCGATCGGAGCGGAGTCCTGTGCCTGAGCCCGCCGACACCCCCGATGCGGCACCCACCGCCCCCGCCCCGCCCCCGGCCGCCCGGGTCCGCGCCACCGGCCTCGGCCACCGCTTCCCCGGCACCGACGACCTGTTCACCGGGCTCGACTTCGAGCTGGTCCCGGGCGAGGTCGTCGCGGTGTGCGGGCCGTCGGGGTGCGGCAAGTCCACGCTGCTGTCGATCCTGGCCGGGTGGCTGGCGCCCGCCCGCGGCACGGTGGAGGCCACCGGGATCGGCCGCACCTCCTGGGTCTTCCAGAACCCGTACGGCGTCGCCCGGCGGACCGCGCTCGACCACGCCGTGCTGCCGCTGCTGGCCCGGGGGTGGCGGCGGGCCGACGCCGAGCGCCGGGCCGCCGAGGTGCTGGCGGAGTTCCGGCTGGCCGAGGCCGCCCACCGCCCGTTCCGCGAACTGTCGGGCGGTGAGGCCCAGCGGCTGATGCTGGCCCGGTCGGTGTGCACCGCCCCCGACCTGCTGCTCGTGGACGAGCCCACCGCCCAGCTCGACCGCCGTACGGCGGCCACCGTCAACGCCAGCCTGGACGCGATCGGCCGCGCCGGGACCATCGTGGTGATCGCCACGCACGACCCGCACACCCGCGCCGCGTGCACCCGGGTGCTCGACCTCGGCCCGCCGGTCCCCGAGCCCGGGGACGCCGCGTGATGCGCGCCGCCGCCGTGCTGTCCGAGGCGCTGCGCAACCTGGCCACCGGCACCACGCGGGCGGCCGTCCTCGGCCTGGCCGCGTGCGCCGTCACGGCCGGTCCGGCGGCGGCCGACGCGCGTTACGTCGTCGCGCTGGAGCGGCAGGCGGCGGAGTTCGTGGCGGCGGGCGCGTCGGTGCGCACCCTCGTCGCCGAGGGCATGACCGATGGCGCGGCGTGCGAGGGGCTGGCCGGCGAGGGGCCCATCCGGTCGTCGGGGGCGC
Source organism: Nocardiopsis trehalosi NBRC 14201 (assembly GCF_001552555.1). Lineage (GTDB taxonomy): Bacteria > Actinomycetota > Actinomycetes > Streptosporangiales > Streptosporangiaceae > Nocardiopsis_B > Nocardiopsis_B trehalosi. Next base: position 22,923 of record NZ_BCRK01000090.1, read on the forward strand.
TGCGCGCGGCCGACCCGGTGCCGCTGCGGGCGATGCCGGGCGACCCGCTCCCCGCGTTCGAGGTCACCCCGGGGCTGGCCCGGGTCCTGGGGGTCGACGCGGCCGCCGCCGAGGGGGTGTGGCTGCCGCGCGAACTGGCCGACACCCTGGGCGCCGAGGCCGGCACCCGGCTGCCCGCCGACGAGGGCACGCTGACCGTCGCGGGCGTCTACGCCTATCCCGACGACGGCCGCGACCGGCGGCTGGGGTACGCGGTGCTGGTGCCCCGGGGGGCCGCGGCCGTGTACGACGAGTGCTGGGCCGAGGTGTGGCCGGTGTCGCCGTCCGCCGACGAGCTGATCGCCACAGCGGCCGACGTGGTCGCCGACCCGGCCACGACCGTGTCCGTGCGCCAGCTCAACTCCACGCTGGGACGCACCTTCGACGGGGCCGAGCGGTTCGCGTCCCGCCCCACGCGGTACGCGGCCCCGGCGTGCGCGGCGCTGGGCGCGGCGCTGGGGTTCATCGCGGTGCGCACACGCCGCCTGGAGTACGCGGGGGCGCTGCACTGCGGCGTCCCGCGCGGGGCGCTGCTCGCCATGGTGCTGATCGAGACCGCCGCCTGGGCGGGGGCGGCCCTCGCGGTGGGGGCGGCCGTCCTGGTGGCGGCGGCGTGGACGGGGCACCCGGGCGATCCGGCGGCCACCTACCTGGCGGCGCTGCGCGGCCCGGCCGCCGCGCTCCCGGCCGCGCTCCTGGGGGCGTGCGCCGCACTGGCGCTCATCCGCGAGCGCCATCTGTTCCGGTATTTCAAGGGGCGCTGACGGACCGCGCGGGCCGGCCGGTCGGGTAACATGCTCCGGTTCAATTCCTTACCGAGTTAAGTTTTCGGAGTGCCCGCATGCCCGAGCCCACCCGCACCGCGCCCTCCGGCGCCGCCGGAACCGACACCGAACTCGCCGCCGAACGCGCCCACGCCACCGCCGCCCGCGCGGCGCTGCGGCGCATGCGCGAGGACGTGCTGACCACCCGGACCGCCGTCGGCGACGCGGTGGTGGACAAGTACACCAACGCCGTGCTCCGCCGCGCCCGCGAGGAGCGCGCCCGGAGCCTGGCCGACCTGCCCGACGTGCCGCTGTTCTTCGGCCGCCTCGACCACCCGCCCGGCGCGGTCTACGAGAGGGGGCCCGACGACGGGCCCACCACGGCCCGCGCACCCGACGCCGACCGGGTCTACGTCGGCCGGCGCAACGTGCACGACGCCGCGGGCGACCCGATGGTGCTCGACTGGCGGGCCCCGGTCGCCGGCGCCTTCTACCGCGCCACCCCCGCCGACCCCATGGGGGTGCGGGTGCGCCGCCGCTACGGCTTCGACCGGGACGGCGTCCTCACCGCCTTCGAGGACGAGCCGCTGGCCGGCCCCGGCGCGCACGGCGCGGCCCCCTCCGGCGAGCTGCTGGCC
>NZ_BCRK01000091.1 GCF_001552555.1 Nocardiopsis trehalosi NBRC 14201
CCCGGCCCTTCGGCCTGGGCCTTCCGCGCCCGGCCTTCGGCTTGGGCCGCGCGGCGCGCCGGTCACCCGCGCCCGGCCCTTCGGCCTGGATTGCGCGGCGCATCGGCCGCTCCTGGGCCGACCTCTCAGCCCGGCCCGCCCGCCGCCGCGCCCCGGACGACACGGAGCCGGGTCTTCGATCCGGTCTGCCCGGGGCCGCCCCGGAACGGCCCTGGGCGGCCCCGGCGGGTCAGGACAGGCGGTCCAGGATGACCACTGGAATGTCCCGGTCCGTCTTCGTCTGGTACTCGTCGTAGTCCGGCCAGGTGGCCGCCATGGTCGGCCACAGGCGGGTCTTCTCGGCCTGGTCGGCCGTGCGCGCCCGCGCCCGGAACCGGTCGCCCTTCACCTGCACGCCCACCTCGGGGTTCTCCAGCAGGTTCTTGTACCACAGCGGGTGGTCCCGGTCGCCGCCGTTGGACGCCACGACGACGTAGGCGTCGCCGTCGGGACGGTAGATGAGCGGCGTCGTGCGCTCCTGCCCCGACTTGCGGCCGGTAGTGGTCAGCAGCAGGACCGTGGTCCCCTGCCAGTCGTGGCCCTCCGCGCCGTCGGTCTCCTGGTAGCGCTGCACGTGTTCCTTGCCGTAGAGCACGGTTCTCCTCGCGTGGGTTCACGGGACCGCACTGCCGAGCGGTCTCCTCCGCTATCCCGCTTACCCGTTCGCACCTCCGCAATCACCCGTCCCCCGACGACGCGCCGACGGACGCCCCGCCCTTGACCCGGCCCCGGCGCCACCCGATGGTCGGCCCCCGCTTCGCGCGCCTCGGGTGCACCGATTGTGCCCTCGATCCCGTGTGGGACGGGCGTGGGTGGGCCGGCCTCGCGTCGGCTGAGCCGCCCCACCCGTGTGGGCGTCAGGGTCCATGGCGGTGCACCGGGAGGCGTTGCGGCCCACGCATGCACCTGCTGGTCACCAGCCGCGGATCCGGCGGCCGTGGTCCGTGTCCGGGCCGAGGATCGCGTCGGCCACCCGGCCACCGGAGTCCTTGGCGCCGCCACCGAAGTTGAGGACGCCGGACGCGTTGGCGCTGGCGGCGATTCCGTCCCAGAAGCGAGCCTCCCGCTCGAAGCGCACCGGCTCCAGTAGGCGTGCCAGTTCGTCCTGGCTCAGCCGCGTGCCGGTCGCCGCCCAGCTCGTCGCCTGGTGGGCCGCGATGCCGATGCCGGCGAGGACGGCCGGAGCGCTCACCGCGTCGCGCGCCGCGAAGTGGGGGAAGAGCCCGGCGATCAGGTGCGCCAGCAAAGGTACGAGTTCCCGCTCGGCCTGCTCGGCGCCGATGCCGTCCGGCAGGTCGGCATCGTGCACGGTCGACGACGACAGGGCCAGCCCCGCGCGTCCGTGCAGCGCGGTGATGACCAGGACGCGCAGCGCGGAGAGCGTGACGACCTCGGGGTCGGCCTTGGTGAGCTGACGCTTGCGGGTTTGCACGAGCTTGGTGAGCGGCACGATCCTGCCGTCGTGCTCGACCTTCACGGACTCGGCGATCCGGTGTGCGAGCTGGGTGCCGATGTCGCGCTGGTCCATGGACATGGCGAGGTTCTTGGCGACGGGTACACCCTCGACGTTGCGGTCGTAGAAGATCTGCCGGGCGTCCTGGACGCTGAGCCCGAAGTAGAGCTCGAAGGGCACGCGGACCCGGCTCAGCTGCTCGAACGTCACGCCGAACCGCTCCGGGGCGTCGTACAGCTCGTGCCAGGCCGCGACCTGCGTCTCCCCGTCGATGGCCACCACGGGGGAGCCCGGCAACACGGTGATCCGGCAGATCCCGCTGCCCGCGACGAGTTCGTCGCCGACCGAGCCGGGGCGGCCGTCCAGCCACAGAGTGATGGGCGGCGTGGACCACGCGGCTCCGTGTCCGCCGCTGACGCCGCCGGCGATGTAGGAGGCGTAGGCGGAGACGTTCCGCCCCTTCTGCGTCGACTTGAGCATGCGCTGCACCAAGGCGCGCACCTCGGCGTGGCGGCGCACCGAACCGGACGCGTACTTCAGCGCCCGCTTGTCCTCCTCCGTCTTCGGAGACGGAACGAGCTGGAGCAGCGTGGGCAGCCCGATGGTGCCGATGACGGCGTCCGGGCGGAAGGCGGTGACGGTCAGCTGGATGCCTTCGACGGCGGCGGTGGGCATGGCGATGGTCATGAATACACTCCTTGGGTCGATGCCAGAAGCTTTCGTTTGACGACGCATTGAGTTGAACACAACATCGAAAGCACTGTCAAACTGTTTCACGATGCTTCGCTTCGTGTATTCTGTTGCCTGTCGCTCATGCCGAACAGTGAGGAACCCTTCTCATGCCTAAGCAGCCCGACTCCTCGGGCGCACCCGAGGGGTCCGCCCAGGTCACCGCTGCGGAGATCTCCCGCCTCGCTGGGGTTACGCGCGCGACGGTCAGCAACTGGCGCAGGCGCCACACGGACTTCCCCGCTCCCGCGGGCGGTACGGACAGCAGTCCCTTGTACGACCTTGCGGAGGTGCGCGGCTGGCTGGCGGGGCGCGGACACGGAGAGAAGGTTCCGCCGCTCGAAGAGCTGCGTACACTGCTGCGGCTGAGTGCGCACGGCCGTTCTTTGGCGGCCCGCCTGCTCCCCTTCGTGCTCGTCGCGAGTCGACGCCCTGACCTCTTCGAGGTGGCGGATGAGCTCTCGGACGGTGACGTGGCGGCTCGGGCGCAGCAGGGCGTCAAGGAGCTCGCCGCGCCGCTGGAAACCCGTTTCGGTGACGTGGCCTACTCGGCGTCGGACGCGTCGCTGCTGCGTGCCGTGCTCCGTTGTATCGACTCAGGTCGGACGCAGGACGCCGTGGACGTCCTGGCGGAGCGCGAGTTGGAGGACGAGGCGGTCAGCGGCGTGTATGCCTCGCCAGGGCCGGTGGCCGACCTCATGGCGCGGCTACTGGGCGCCGCCCGGCCCCAAGCCCCTTATCCGGCGAGTGTCTTCGATCCTGCGTGCGGCGGCGGCGCGCTGCTCGTCGCCGCGGCCCGGCAGGGTGCGCAACGGCTGTTCGGTCAGGACCTCATGGACGTACAGGCCCGGCGCAGTCTGGTCCGCCTGCACCTCGAAGTTCCGTGTTCATCGCCTGATCCGACGGCTGATCCATCGGCTCGACCGGTGGCGGACATCCGTGCGGACGACTCTCTGCGCGCTGACGCCTTCGCAGACTTCTCCGCGGACGGGGTACTGTGCAACCCGCCTTACGGCGACCGCGACTGGGGGCACGACGAGCTGGCCTACGATCCCCGCTGGGCTTACGGAGTCCCGGCCCGCGGCGACTCGGAACTGGCATGGGTACAGCACGCGCTGGCCCACGTCACGCCCGGAGCGTTCATCGTCATGCTTCTCCCTCCTGCCGCTGCATCCCGCTCTCTGAGCCGCCGCATCCGCGCCGAGCTGATTCGGACCGGGGCGCTCCGCGCCGTCATCTCACTGCCGGCCGGGGCCGCCCCGCCATTCCACATCGGGTTGCATGTGTGGGTGCTCCAGCGCCCTGAACTGGCCGCCCCGGAACATCAGTCGGTGCTGTGTGTGGAGGGTGCAGCCCTTTCCGGCTCGGGTGGGAAGCCGGCCATCCGTCCAGCGCGGACAACCGCTGCCGGCAGGTCGGCCGGGAGTGACGGTGTGGTCACCGCCGCATGGGAAGCCCTGAGCGAGGGCGTGCTCGGCTACTGGGCGTCATACGTCACCGCCCCGGCCTCCTTCGACGACGTCCCGGGCCAGGCGCGTGCCGTCCCGGTGGTGGATCTCCTGGACGACCTGGTCGATGTCACCCCGGCCCGTAACATCCGTACAGCGGCAGCCGCGGTGGCCCCGGTCGCCGTCGCTGAACAGGTGAGTCGACTGCGACGTGAACTGGCGCAAGCCGTCGATGAGTTGGCCGCCGCCGCGCGTGCGGGGGAGTGGCCCGCAGCCGGCGCGGAGGCGCGCCAGTGGCGTACGGCGACTCTCGCCGACCTCACGCGCGGTGGGGCTCTCACTCTCCACCGCGCCGGTTCGCCCTCCTCTCGTGAGCAGGACGCTCCGCCTCCCGCCGAGTTCGCTAATCGGCCCGTCCTCAGTGGGCGCGACCTGGCCGCAGGTCAGCGGGCCTCGCATGAACCGGAGACGCCCGTCCCGCCCACGACGGTGATCGTCACCGAAGGGGATGTTCTGCTGTCCGAGATCCGCAGTGACAGCGGTATCAAGGCTCGCGTCGCCGACGAACAGGACAGCGGTGCGGTGATCGGCCGCGGAGTGCGCCTGATCCGCCCGGACCGGAAACGCCTCGATGCCTGGTTCCTGGCCGGGTTCCTCGCCGCGGAGGACAACCTCAACAGCGCGTCGGTCGGGACCAGCTCGCTGCAGATAGACGCGTCACGCCTGCGCGTTCCCCTCCTGCCCTTGGAGGAGCAGCGCAGGTACGGCGAAGCCTTCCGGTACCTGTACGGACTGCGGCAGGAGGTGCGCCGGGTGACCGAACTCGCTACGTTGCTGCCCAAGACGCTCTCGGACGGCCTGTCCAGCGGGACACTGATGCCTCCGGCGCCGGACGACGGCCATGTAGCGCACCCCGCCCGTCCCGCACCGTAGAGACGTCCAGCCGCTCTACCGCATTGCATCGCATCCTCCCGCCCACCCGTCTAGAAGACCGTTCCCGAAGGGAAACCGTTGGACAGCAATAAGCACGGGGAACTGGCGAACCACGCCTGGTCCGTGGCCGATCTTCTGCGCGGCGACTACAAGCAGTCCGATTACGGCAAGGTGATCCTGCCGTTCACGGTGCTGCGCCGGCTCGAATGCGTCCTGGCTCCGACGCGCGAGAAGTTCGCCGCAGAGTACGCCAAGTACAAGGGCCAGGACGTGAAGCCGGAACGGCTGCTGCGCCGCGCGTCCGGCCACGCCTTCTACAACACCAGCACCCTCACCCTGAAGGCGATCGCGAACGACGCGAACACGGCGGCGGACAACCTTCAGCACTACGTCAACGCATTCTCCGACAACGCGCGTGAGGTTCTGGAGAAGTACGAGTTCGGCCGCCAGATCAAGAAGCTCGACGATGCGGGTCTGCTCTACCAGGTCATCGGCAGGTTCACGGACCTTGACCTGCGGCCGGAGACCGTGCCCAACCACAACATGGGTTACATCTTCGAAGAGCTGATCCGCCGCTTCGCGGAGCAGTCGAACGAGACCGCGGGTGAGCACTTCACCCCGCGCGAGGTCATCAAGCTGATGGTCAACCTCCTGGTCGCACCGGATGCCGACGCGCTCAGCGTGCCGGGCGTCGCGCGCAGTGTCATGGACCCGGCCTGCGGCACGGGCGGCATGCTCAGCGCGGCCGCGGACCACATCACCGAGCTGAACCCGGACGCCACGGTCGAGGTGTACGGGCAGGAGCTCAACCCCGAATCCTGGGCGATCTGCCGTTCCGACATGCTCATCAAGGGGCAGGACCCGGAGAACATCGCCGCCGGCAACTCCTTCTCCGACGACGGCCACGCCCGCAAGAAGTTCGACTACCTCCTGGCGAACCCGCCGTTCGGCGTGGAGTGGAAGAAGGTCAAGGACCAGGTCGAGGAGGAGCACAGGTCGATGGGCGACGCGGGCCGCTTCGGCGCGGGCCTGCCCCGTATCAACGACGGCTCGCTCCTCTTCCTCCAGCACATGCTGTCCAAGATGAAGCCGGTCGACGTGAACGGGGGTGGCGGCTCCCGCATCGCGATCGTCTTCAACGGCTCCCCGCTGTTCACCGGAGCGGCGGGCTCGGGTGAGTCGGAGATCCGGCGCTGGATTCTGGAGAACGACTGGCTGGAGGCGATCGTCGCCCTCCCGGACCAGCTCTTCTACAACACGGGCATCTCAACGTACTTCTGGATTTTGACGAACCGGAAGGCTCCGGACCACCGGGGCAAGGTCGTGCTCCTCGACGCCCGCGACCAGTGGGTGAAGATGCGCAAGTCACTGGGCGACAAGCGCAAGGAACTGGGGGACGGGAAGGCGGGGAAGCCCAACCACATCGGCGACATCACACGCCTGTACGCGGAGGCGGTGGGCGTCGCGGACGACCCGGAGCACCCGCTGCACGGCAAGGTCAAGGTGTTCCAGAACTCGGCGTTCGGCTACCAGCGCATCACGGTGGAGCGACCGTTGAAGCTCCGGTTCGAGGTGACCGAGGAGACGCTGGCGGGGTTGGCGGCGGCGAAGCCGGTGTTGAAGCTTCCGCAGCCGGAGGAGTTCGTGGAGGCGTTCCGCCCGCTACTCGGCTCGACATGGGGGACCAAGGCGGAGGCGTTCAACGAGCTCAAGGGAGCGGTGGCGGCGGCCGGGCTGATGTGGCCCGGGGGCGCGCCGTTCATGAAGGCGATGCGCGAGGTGGTCGGGGTCCGGGATCCAGAGGGCGAGGTGCAGCTGGTCAAGGGCGAGCCGGAGCCGGACCCGGAGCTGCGGGACTACGAGAACGTGCCGCTCGGGGAGAATGTGGAGGAGTACCTCAAGCGAGAGGTGCACCCGCATGTACCCGACGCGTGGATCGACCACTCGAAGACGAAGATCGGCTACGAGATCCCGTTCACACGGCACTTCTACGTGTACGAGCCTCCGCGACCGCTTGCGGAAATCGACGCCGAGCTGAAAGCGTTGGAGATCGAAATTCAGAGGCTGTTGGGGGATGTAGCCAAGTGACTGGTGCATTGAACCTGGACTACAGTGCGTTGGATTCTGCGCCGGCACACTGGTTGAGGATTCCGCTGTGGGCCATCATCCGACGGCGTGATGTGACAGGGCGTCCTGATGCGGAACTACTCTCGGTCTATCGCGACTACGGAGTCGTACCGAAGAGCAGTCGTGAGGATAATTTCAATAAGCCGAGCGAGGACCTGACGGCGTACCGATACGTGCGACCAGGAGACCTCGTTTTGAATAAAATGAAGACATGGCAAGGGTCGCTCGGTGTATCTCTACACGAGGGAATCGTAAGTCCTGCATATTTCGTATGTGAGATTTCGCGAGATGTGGATCCAAGGTTCGCGCACCACTTGCTCCGTTCGCGGCCGTACATCCATCTCTATCGAGCAGCCTCAAAGGGAATTCGTCCCAACCAATGGGACCTGCCTTTCGAGGAATTCCGGCGGATTCCTATGCTTGTGCCCACCTTGGAGGAGCAGTGCCGAATCTCCGAATTCCTTGACGTCGAGATCAGTAAAATGGAAGCGATGCTGCGGGCGCGGTCGAGGATGTACGAGCTGCTGGACGAGCGCATCGAGCATCAGGTCCTCGCGGTAATCGGCCGTAGTCGATTGGTTGACCGATTCGCTGGCGGTCCTGTTCTAGCGATGCGTTGGCTGCTTGAGAAACAGGTGCGTCCGCCCTCTGATTCCCCGGAGGTGGTCACGGCATTTCGGGATGGCCAGGTAACGGCGCGTTCTCTGCGTCGAACCGAGGGATATACAAACTCAGCCTCTAGTGAGCCTCAAGGTCAAGCCGTGAAAGTGGGTGATGTCGTGGTGCATGGATTGGATGGTTTTGCGGGTGCTATCGGAACTTCTGAAGCTGAAGGTAATTGCAGTCCCGTATACCATGTGCTTGCACCCAAGGGGGAAGGCGACGCGCTGTACTATGGACGCATGCTTCGGACCCTCGCGCTCCAGGATTATCTAACAGGATTTTCTTTCAGTACCCGTGAGCGAGCCTTCGATTTTCGGAACTGGGACATGTTCGGGCGAATTCCGATTCCTGTGGCCTCGATTTCTGAGCAGCGCCGTATTGGCGAGCAGGTCAGGATGGTGAGGCCCCTTCGCGACAAGTTCGATAAGTTCGGCAAGCTGCTCGACGAGCGCCGAATATCTCTGGTTACCGCCGCCGTAACCGGAAAATTCGATGTTTCCACGGCCAGTGGCCGCAACGTAACCACCGGAATTTCAATCCAATCCGGAGCCTGACCCCGAACAGGAGTTTCGCTTCCATGCCCCCCGTGCACAATGAACAAGCCTTCGGCTCCGCCATAGTCGCTGCCCTCCTCGGCCGAGGCTGGCGCGAGGCCGACCCCAAGGAATACCGGCCTGATATCGGATTGGACACCAACGAGCTCTTCACCTTCATCGGCGCCACCCAGCCCGACGAGTGGTACGAGCTCGCGAACGTCTACGGCGGGCAGGCCGAAGCCCAGCGCGGTTTCGCCCGCCGACTCGACCAGGTCATAGCCGAGCACGGCGTGCTGCACGTGCTCCGCGAGGGGGTGAAGGACCGCGGCGTGAAGATGCGAGTCGCGTACTTCAAGCCGAACCTCGTCGCGGACCCCGCCATCCTCGCCCCCTATCGGGCGAACCGCCTCACCGTCGTCCGCGAGCTCCCGTACGCCACCAAGCAGGCCGACAAAGACCACCGCCTCGACCTGACCCTATTCCTTAACGGAATTCCGCTCGCCACCGCAGAGTTGAAGAACCCGCTCACCGGGCAGGGCGTCGAGCACGCCAAGGAGCAGTACCGCAGCGACCGCGACGCCACCGAGTTGATCTTCGCGAAGCGCGTCATCGCGAACTTCGCCATCGACCCGGACCTCGTCTTCGTCACCACCCAGCTCAAGGGCAGAAACACCCGCTTCCTGCCCTTCAACACCGGTTCCGAGGGTCCCGGCCTGCCCGGCGGTGCCGGCAACCCCGCCCCCACCGCCTTCGGTAAGTACGCCACCTCCTACCTGTGGGAGCAGGTCTGGGAGTGGGAGAACTGGCTCGACCTCCTCGAACGCTTCGTCCACCAGCAGAAGCAGAAGAAGGGCGCCGGCCGGACCACGATCTTTCCCCGCTTCCACCAGTGGGACGCGGTGAAGAAGCTGACGACCCACGCCGCCCGCCACGGCTCCGGACAGAACTACCTGATCATGGCGTCCGCCGGGTCCGGCAAGTCCAACACCATCGGCTGGCTCGCCCACCGCCTGTCGGACCTGCACGCCGATACCGACCCGCGCGCCCTCGACCAGGAGGCCGTGGCCGAAGGGCGGATCACGCCCGGCGAGCCGGTCTTCGACAAGATCATCGTCATCACCGACCGGCGCAACCTCGATGCTCAGCTTCGCGAGACCGTCGGCAGCTTCTCACGTACCGCCGGGCTCGTCGTGAAGATCGATGAGAAAAGCGGGGCGAAGGGCGAGCAACTCGCCCGCGCGCTGTCCCGCGACACCGGAAAGATCGTCACCGTAACCCTGCACTCGTTCCCGGCGCTGCTCGACTACATCAAGCGCAGCCCGACCGAGATCGCCGGCAGCCGGTTCGCGATCGTCGTCGACGAGGCGCACTCTTCGCAGTCCGGTGACGCCGCCACCGCTGTGAAGTCCGCTCTGCGCGACCTCGGTCTGGACTCCGACTCCGAGGACCCGGGCGCCACAACCGTCACGCTCACCGACCAGCTCAAGGAGAAGGCCGAGGAGCGGTCGCAGGCCGCGAACCTCTCCTACTTCGCCTTCACGGCGACCCCCAAGGCCAAGACCCTCGAACTCTTCGGCACGCGCGACACCAAGGCCGGCGAGACCAAGTACCGCCCCTTCCACACGTACTCGATGAGACAGGCCATCGAGGAGGGGTTCATCCTCGATCCGCTGCGCAACTACGTCACGTACAACACGTACTGGAGGCTGGTGAACCAGAATCCGGACGAGAAGGAGGTCGAACCCTCCAAGGCCAACGGCCTGCTCGCCCGGTACGCGCTCACGCACGACTCGACCGTCGCACAGCACGCCCAGGTGATCGTGGAGCACTTCGTCACGCACACCCGCGGTCGGCTCGGCGGACGAGCCAAGTCCATGGTGGTCACCGCGTCGCGGCAGTCCGCCGTACAGATGGCGCGCGCCATCAAGAGCTACATCAAAGACCGGGACTACGACACCAAGTACCCGGAACTCGGGGTCCTCGTGGCCTTCTCCGGATCGCTCACCGTCGACGGTGAGGAGACAACCGAGAGCAAGGAGAACGGCGGGCTCGCCGAGAGTGCGCTGCCGGCGGCCTTCGCGTACACGCGCGCCGACGACAAGGCCGTGAAGGCGGGCGGCCGGGGCAAGCCCGAGTACAAGATCCTGGTCGTCGCGGAGAAGTACCAGACCGGATTCGACCAGCCGCTCCTCACGACGATGTACGTCAACAAGACACTGACCGGTATCGCGGCCGTGCAGACACTGTCCCGGTTGAACCGGACCGCCGAACGCAAGGCGCAATCGGATCTCGCCGTTCTGGACTTCGTGAACAACGCCGAGGACATCCGCGACGCCTTCCGTCCGTACTTCGAGGAGGCGAACACCCTCCCGTCCGACCCGAACCTCCTCTACACCGCACAGGGCCGCGTCATGTCGGCGCCGGTGCTCACCGAGCAGGAGATGGACGCGTTCACCGCCGCGTACTTTGAGGCGGAGCAGAAAGCGGGCGGGTCGCAGACCAAGTGGGAGAAGCTGCACGCCGAGCTGTACCGGCTGCTGGCCCCGGCCGTCGAGCGGTTCACCGCCTTGATGGAGAGCGCTGATGAGGAGGAAGCCGAGACGGCCGAGGACTTCCGCTCCGACCTCAACGACTACGTCCGCAAGTACGGGTTCCTCGCACAGATCGTGCCCTACCAGGACGCCGAGCTGGAGCGGCTGCACCTGTACGGTCGTCATCTGCTCAACCGGCTGCCGCGGCGCGCCGACGGAGGCGTGGACATAGGCGAAGTCGACCTGAGCCACATGCGCGTGGAGCAGACCGGCGAGTACGACGTGTCGCTCAGCCCCGAAGGGGCCGCGGATCTCAAGGGGTTCGGCGACGGTGCCGGCGGCGCCAAGGAGGCCGAGAAGTCGCCGCTGTCCGAGGTGATCGAGCAGTTCAACGAGAAGTTCGGCACCGAGTTCACCGAGCAGGACGTCCTCCCCGCCTATCAAGCCACCACGGCCGACCCGAGGGTCCGGGCCGCCGCCGTGGCCAACAACGACGTGGAGAACTTCGGACTGGTCTTCGACGACGTCTTCGAGGACAAGATGGCCGACCACATCAACGCCATGGCCGGTCTCGGGCGCCGGTACTTCGGCAGTGACAAGGACTTCAAGTCGAGCCTCGACCGCAGTGCGCGCCGGGCGGCATGGCGGATGATCCGGCGGGAGGAAGGGGTCGACGACGGGTTCTGACGCCCTCGTCGTCACCTCTGATGGCGGCGGGGCCGGGCACCCCCCGGTCCCGCTCGCCTCCTGACCTCGGCTGGGCCCGGCCTGGATGGACGATCACCCCATTCGTCGCACTGGGCACGTATCGGCGCACCGCGAACCCCCCCACCACCCCCCCCGATCGACGCAGGAAGCGAGAGCACCGTGCCGACCGAACCCATCTCCGACCGCTACGAACTATTGGAGCAGCTCGATCACGGGGGCATGGGCGACGTGTGGCGCGGCTACGACACCGTTCTCGATCGACCGGTTGCAGTGAAACTGCTCCGGCAAGCGTCCTTGGCCGCCGCTCCTCACCTGGCGGAGGAGTTCGCCAAGCGCTTCCAACGGGAGGCCAGGATCACCGCGCGCATCCAGCACCCCGGGGTGCCCCAGGTGCACGACGCGGTGCTCGACGCCTCGCTGGAGCGGCTGTTCCTGGTGATGGAACTCGTCGACGGCATCTCGCTGACCCGGTACATCGATCCGGAAAATCCGCTGCCGATCGGCTGGGCGGCAGCGGTGGCCGCGCAGATCGCGACCGTGCTCTCGCACGCTCACCGAGTCCCTGTGATCCACCGCGACTTGAAGCCGTCCAACATCCTCGTCGCCGGCGACGGCACGGTGAAGGTCCTGGATTTCGGTATCGCCGCGATACTCCGTACGGACGTCACGAAGCTGACGGTCACCGGAACGCCGGTCGGTACGTATCAGTACATGGCTCCCGAGCAGGTGCGCGGTGGCACGATCACGCCGCGGACGGACCTCTACGCACTCGGGTGTGTTCTGCACGAACTGCTGAGCGGACGGTTGCTGTTCACCGCCGGCGACGAGTTCGGCCTCATGTACCAGCATGTGAGTGAAGCCCCCACACCATTGCGGCAGTTGCGTCCCGAGGTGCCGGAGGCGCTGGAGGTACTTGTCCTCCGTCTGCTGGGCAAGGCCCCCGAGGAACGGCCGGCCGACACGCAGGAGGTGTACGAGAAACTGCTTCCGTTTCTGCCGTTGCCCGGCGAGGAGGCAACCGCCGACGGTGGCCAGGGCCCTACCGGGGTGCCTGATCCGACCGCGCTCTACCGCAAGCCGTACGCACCCCGGGCGCGCGAACAGGCACCCGCCGCCCAACGACCGAGCCCCGCCGTGTTGCGGCCCATGCCGGTGCCGGCCCAGTTGCGGGAGGACATCAGGACCGCCCGCGACCACGCCGGTCATCTCATCCAGGAAGAACGGTTCGTGCAGGCGGTCGACGTGCTCGGCGAGGTCATCGAACCGGCGGCACGCGCGCTCGGCCCCGAGAACAAGGCCGTTCTCTCGCTGCGTAGGGAGCGTGCCGCCGTGCGCCTTCTCGGCGGTGACTACCGCGCCGCGCGCCCCGAGTTCGACACCCTCGCCGACGCGTACGCCCGTATCGCCGGACCGACCAGCGAGCATGCCCGCGCCTGCCGCGCCCAAGCCGCGCGGTGCCGCGCCGGCCTCGGCATGGTCACCGACGCGCTGGCGCAATTGAGGGAAGTCCTTGAAGTCGTACGCGCCGTCGACAGCGACGCGAGCGAGGAGGCTGTGGACCTTCGGCACAACATCGGCATGTTGCTGCTCGCGCAGGGGCGGACGGCGGAGGCCAAGGAGGTACTGGAGCCGTTGTACCAGGACGTCGTCCTGATCAGTGGGCCGGAGGACGAGCTGGCGAGCGAGATAGCCGAAGAACTCGCGGTCATCCGGCTCGGCCTCGACGGCCCTGGACCGGAAGCCCGATAGGACGGCGGCCGGCCCAGGGCGCGTCCGTGGCTCACGGCCGTGGATCGTGATCGATCAACTTCAGCAGGCTCAGCAGCTGCTTGGTCTCCGTCAGAGCCTCGGTCTTCGTCTCCGGAGCGTCCATGTCCCAGTGGGCGAGTTCGTTCCGGTAGTTCTTGACGGCGGTGACGCGGCGGACGAGGTCATCCTGTTCGTACGGCCATCCGAGGAGTGCCCAACACGCGTCGTCCCTGAGGACTTCCGGATACTGGCCGAGCGTGAGGTACTTGCCCGCGGCGCGCGTATTGCGTACCGAACCGATGGGCAGCTGGTCCACGGGCAGCCGGTCGGTGAGCCGGCGCAGCCGCCGCTCCGCCTCGCCGAGGAGGATGAACGGCTCGACCCGGAGTTTGAGCTGATCGGCCAGGTCGGAGGCGGTGAGGATGCCGAGCACGAGGTTGTCGCCGTCGGTGACGATGAGGAACCCATGGCGCTGGATGTCGTCGATGCGGACGAACAGCTCTTCCTGCTCTTGAGCGGTGTGCGGGTGCGGGTCCAGCGCCGCGGCTATGGTCGCGCCGCGGTTGCCCAACTGGGCACGGGCGATGCTCTCCCAGGTGACGACCCCCCGGAGCACGTTGTTCCGGTTCACCACCGGAAGCTGGGAGAAGTCGCCCTGGACCATGCGCGTGATGGCGCGGCTGAGCGGCTCGTCGAAGCCGATCGTGACGACGTCGCGGGCGAAGGGAAGGCTGCCGATGCGCCAGTGGCGACTCAGATCCTCACCCGAGGTTCGCGCTGCCGTGTGGCCGAGGTCTGTTCCCGCGGGCTCCGGAGCCGCTTCGCCCGTCAGAGTGCTCTCTTGGGCGGAGGCGGTGATCAGGCCGTCGAGCTGGACCTCCGTGAAGTGCGGGGACACCTGCAGGCCGCGCGCCGCCAGTTCCTGGTCGACGAGGTCGATGACATCGCCGGTGCGCCGCTGCCAGCCCCACAGGCCGATCAGGTCGCGGGCGGTCAGCTGCCGGGTGCCCTCATCGCGCACTTCCTGCTCCAACGCCTCGGGATCCGCAGGGGGGTCCACGGCTCCCTTGTAGCCGGGGTCGGCACCGGTCTGCGCCAGTGTCTCGACACGGTGTGCCGCGTCACGGCGCCGCAGCTCGCTCACGGTCAGGAGCGATCCCATGCTGTCCCGGAGGTCGCCACCGATAGCGGCACGCTCCACCTGGGGGCGGACCCACTCCACCTTGCGCGTGTGCCGGAAGCCGGGGGCGGCCTCGCTCCGGTACTCGTAGCCGCCGGCCAGTCGCCCGATCGCGACGACGGCCAGGAACTTCCGGGGCATCACGACCAGGTCTCCGATCTCCATCGTGATGAACCGCCACAGCTGGTGCTTCCAGTTGTCCACGGTGGCGGGCGGCTCATCCGGATAGGCGCGCTTGAGAAGGTCTCCCACATCGGCGATCGACGCGCAGCCACTCAGATCGCCGACCTTCTCCCAGCCGGCGATCACCACACCCTCGTCGAGCGCCTGCTCTTCCCGCTCCCCGAACTGGCCCCCACGGACTGTCCAAGCTCGGACCATGGCTCCCCGCCCTCACATCAACCTCCGGCCGCGTCCACAACGGGCGGCTCTCGTTCGGGGACGAATCTACTTGCGTGTGGGAGTCCAGGCATCGACGCAGGAGGATCTGCGTCGCCGGTCAAGAACGGGGCGGGTGCTGCTTCGGCGCTCGCCCTTCTCCTGGGCGACGGCCCACCATCATGGCTCTGACCAGGGTGAATCGCTGCCTAGCGGCATATGTCCTGCCCCGGCTAGTGGATGAATATCGGACACAGGGTCGTAATCGTATGATTGAAACGACAAATCACCCTCAGGGGGTGACTGTAATTTGGGTTGGAAACCGGCTGTGAGCTGCGTGTTCGGGTGCGGTCGACAAGGCTTGACGCTGCGGCCGACTGTCGGGTAGGCACCTGTTCCCCGCCGATATATCAGCGCTTTCCTGCGAAATCGCCGTCTTTCCCAGTATTTGTTCCAGGGCCTGTGAGATCACGTGGCATCGGCAGGCCCCCGGGAACCGTGGGCCGCCGGTGCATCCCGCCCTGACATCTCGTGAAAGACGAAGAGCTCAGCCGGGCGGGAGACACCAGCGAGCACCCTGAATACCGCTTCCACGGGCCGGAAGACGTTACGGTTCTGCTGCTGGGCCCCTCAATGGGCACCACTTCGCACAGGAGGTCGATCGGGTGATCCCCCGCAAGCGCGCTGTTCCGTGGTGCACCGCCGCCGCCGCCCTGCTGACCGCGTCCGCCCTGGCCGTGTCCGCCGCGCCCGCGGTGGCCGAGCCCGCCGCCGACGACATCGCCGACCTGCTGGAGGCCGTGCCCGGCCTGCGCGTCATCCAGGAGGCACCCACGCAGGAGGGGTGGCGCTTCTTCGTCCTCGGCTTCCGCCAGCCCGCCGACCACGACCGGCCGCGCTCCGGCTCCTTCGAGCAGCGCCTGACCCTCCTGCACCGCGGCGTCGACCGGCCCACCGTGCTGCACACCAGCGGCTACGGGGTGTCCCTCACCCCGTTCCGCTCCGAGCCCACCGCCCTGGTCGACGGCAACCAGCTCTCGGTCGAGCAGCGGTTCTTCGACCCCTCGCGCCCCGACCCCGCCGACTGGGACGACCTGGACATCGAGCAGGCCGCCGACGACCACCACCGGCTGATCACCGCCCTGGACGACGTCTACGCGCAGGCGTGGCTGTCCACCGGCGCGTCCAAGGGCGGCATGGCGTCGGTCTACCACCGCCGGTTCCACCCCGGCGACGTGGACGGCACCATCGCCTACGTCGCCCCCAACGACGTCCGCGACCGGGAGGACTCCGCCTACCTGGAGTTCTTCGAGGAGGTGGGCGACGACCCGCAGTGCCGCACCGACCTGGAGGAGCTCCAGCGGGAGGCCCTGGGCGACCGCCGCGACGAGCTGGTGGCCCACTACGAGGAGCTGGCCGCCGCCAACGGGTGGACCTTCGACGCCACCATCGGCAGCGCCGACCGCACCCTGGAGATGCTGGTCCTCGACACCCCGTGGGCGTTCTGGCAGTACGGGTCGCCGGAGGACTGCGCGGGCGTGCCCGCCCCCGATGCCGCCACCGCCGACATCGCGGCGTTCCTCGACGAGGTCGCCGGGTTCGAGTTCTACACCGACCAGGGCACCGAGCCGTACCTGCCGTACTACTACCAGGCCGCCACGCAGCTCGGCACGCCCAGCGTGCCCACCGACCACCTCGACGGCGTGCTGCGCCACCCCGGCCTGTTCCAGGCCCGCAACTACCTCACCGACGAGCTGCTGCCCGTCCGCTACGACCACCGCGCCATGCCCGACATCGACCGGTGGGTGACCCACCGCGCCGAGCGGGTGCTGTTCGTCAACGGCGAGTACGACCCGTGGGGCGCCGAGCCGTTCCGGCCCGGCCCCGGCGCGGAGCGCCGCGACACGCACGCCTTCGTCGCCCCCGGCGCCAACCACGGGGCGAGCATCCGCCTGCTGGCCGCCGACGACCGCGCCGCCGCCACCGCCGCTGTGCGCGCGTGGGCGGGCGTGGCCGACGAGGCCGCCACGCTGTCCGACAGCGGCGTCCCCGCCCTGGACCGGCCGGGCCAGGGACGCGGCGAGCGCGGCGCCCGCTGACCGGACCGCCGTCGGCCGCGCGCCCGGGGCGACCGCCCCGGGCGCGCGGCCTCACACGTGGTCGGGCGGGGTGTTGCCCGCCGACCGGATCGCCTTCGGCACGTTGAGGAACAGCAGCACCGCGAACCCGGCGACGAAGAACACGATCAGCGACAGGATCGCCATGCGGTAGTCGCCCCCGGTCGCGTCCAGCGCCACACCGAGGGTGAGCGAGCCGAGGAACGCCGACCCCTTGTCGCTGATCTCGTACAGTCCGAAGTACTCGGCCTCCTTGCCGCGCGGGATGAGCAGCGAGAACAGCGACCGCGACAGCGCCTGGGTGCCGCCCATCACGATGGCGATGAAGAACGCCAGCAGAAAGAACTGCACCGCCGACCCCGCCTGGAGCAGCGGGGCCACCGCGACGACCACCATCCACACCAGCAGGCTGCCGAGGATGGTCCGCTTGGTGCCGAGGCGCCGCGCCATGGCGCCCAGCAGCAGCGCACCGCCGAACGCGACGAACTGCACCATCAGGATCGCGCCGATCTGCACCTCCTGGCCCAGCCCCAGGGCCTGGTCGGCGAAGGTCGCGGAGAACGCGATGACGGTCTGGATGCCGTCGTTGAACAGCAGGTAGCCCACCAGGAACACCAGCGTCCCCGGGTGGGCGCGCAGGCCGCGCACCGTCCGCGCCAACTGGCCGAAGCTGGCGAGCACCGCCGCCGCCCCGGTGGCCCGCCGCGCGGGCGCCGCCGGGTGCGCACCGCCGACGCCGACCGGGACCTTCGCCCCGTCCGCCCCGTCCGCCTCGTCCGGAGCGTCCGCTGCGGCGGGGACGACCAGGGCCGCCGCAGCGCCCCGCCGGTCGCGCAACCGCAGCAGCGGGATCACCGTGAAGACCGCCCACCACAGGCCCGCCGACGCCATGGAGATCCGCACGGCGTGCCCCTCGGCCACGCCCAGGCTGTCGTGCGCGAGGTAGAGCACCAGGTGCACCGTCAGCAGCAGCGCCCCACCGAGGTAGCCCATGGCCCACCCGCGCGACGACACCGTGTCGCGCTCGTCGGGGTCGGAGATCTCCGGCAGGAACGAGTTGGCCACCACCACCGACGCCCCGAACGCCAGGTTGGCCAGCACGAACAGGCCCGCGCCCAGGAGGTAGCCGGTGCCCTGCACGAAGTACAGGCCCGCCGTCGCGAACGCGCCCAGGTAGGCCAGGACGCCGAGCAGCATCCGCTTGCGGCCCGTGTAGTCGGCGATCGCGCCCACCGCCGGGAGCAGCACGATCTGCAGCAGCACCGACAGCGACGTGGCGTAGGGGTACAGCGCGGTGGGGTCCATGGCCCAGCCCAGGACGCTGATGCGGCCGTCCGGGCCGGCCCCCGCCTCGGCGACCGAGGTCAGGTAGGGGCCGAGGAACACGGTGATGACGGACGTGGAGAACACCGAGTTCGCCCAGTCGTACATGTACCAGGCGCGCTGCTCCCGGCGGCGTCCCGCCGGGTCGGCGGAGGGGTGCCCGGACGCGGAGGGGGCCTCGGGGGGAGAAGGCATGGGGGGTGTCCTGTCCTAGGCGGTGGGGGTCCCTGTCGGGTGCCAGGCGCCGCGGTCGCGCAGCACCCGGCGCAGGGTGGCGGTGTCGTCGCTGACGATGCCGTCGACCCCGGCGTCGAGCAGCCGCTCCATCAGCGGCCCGTCGTTGATCGTCCACACGTGGACCTGCAGGCCGAGGCGGTGCGCCGTCGCGATCAGGTCCCGGCTGAGCAGCGGGAACCGGCCCGCACGCAACGGGATCTGCGCGCACGCCAGCCCGCGCCGGGCCAGCAGGCGCAGCAGCGGCGACAGCGAGGCGCAGCGCAGCCGGGCGACGTCGACCGGCCCGCAGGAGGTGGCCACCGGCCGGTCGAACGCCTTTCGCGCCCGGTCGAGCCGCCGCTGGTCGAACGACGACACGCACACCCGGTCATAGGCGTTGGTCCGGCGCACCACCTCGACCAGCGGCGCGACCGCGCCGTCGGCCTTGACGTCGATGTTGAACCGGACGTCGGGCCAGGACCCCAGCAGGTCCTCCAGCACCGGCACCGGCTCGGTGCCGTCGACCCGGGCGCGGCGGACCTCGCTGAACGGGAGGTCGGCGATGGTGCCGGCGCGGTCGGTGGCGCGGTCGAGCGTGGGGTCGTGGAACGCCAGCAGCACGCCGTCGCGGGTGGCGTGGACATCGGTCTCCAGGTACCGGAACCCCAGGTCGACGGCGTGCTGGAACGCCACCGCCGTGTTCTCCAGGCCGGTGCGCACCCGCCCGGAGGCGTCCGTGAGCCAGCCGCCGCGGTGCGCCAGGCCGATCGGTGCGGGGGAGTCGAGGTACCGATGGGAGATCACACGCAGCAGTATGCCCGCCCCCGCCCCCACCCGCCGCCACGGCCCGGACGCTTCGAACCCGCGCCCACCCGCGTTCCCCACCGAGCGGACCGCCCGTCACCCGGGGTTCCCCAGGCACCGGCCCGACCCCCGCCAAGAACCCCACCCCCGAGCGAGACCCGCCCACCCCCCTCCCGCCCGCCGCCCGTACGTTCGCCGCAAGAATCCCCGGACCGAGGAAGTGAATCGGAGAGTGACGTCGGGTCGAACGCAACGAATCGGCCGACGCCGTGGCTAGGTCGCCCGCAGCCTGCGGTTCCGGTCGTCGGTCCTCGTGCCGGCAGGGATGCCCCTCGGCGTGGTCGGATGGGAGAGGTTCAGGTTCTCCGGCCTCGACTACCGGTCGGCCCCTCGCAGGCGGACCGTGCCGTCGCGGGGTCGGCGACGCTGTCCTGTTCCGGTCCGATGGCGGCGTCCCCCGGCGGACCGCTCGGCGCGGGCGCCGACCCCTCCGGCCGGCCCGAACCGCGGCCACTCCGCCGGGGTGGAACGGAAAGGGCGACCGGCACGATGGGGAGTAGCCCCAGGACTGGGCGGGTCTTCGGAGGGATCGAACACCGGTACCGGCGTCGCGCCGATACGCGGCGGTCGCCCCCGCTGTACACCGGCTCCACCCGGTTCGGCGCACGGCCGGATGTGCGACAGCCCGCTCCGGGGGAGCAGGGCGATCGCGGTCGGGAGGACCACGGGAATCGCGCTCTACGACGGGGCCTGTGCGGACGGTCTATCCCCGCCTCCGGCCGCGGCGTCCGGTCTATCCGACTTGTCCGACCTGCTCGGAGGGCATCGCCCGGCTGCGCGAAAAAGCCGGAATTCCAGGTGTCCGTGCGGGGGCGACAGGTTCTCTCAGGGGGTGGCGTCGGTGCCTCCGGCCGTCGCCCTCGTCGCGGCGCCCGCCTCGGGGTGCCCAAGTGGGAAGGGATCCGCATGGCCCCTCGGTCCTCCGCGCCCCCGCACGCCCGCCGGTCCGCCGCTCGGCGTCCCGGGGCATCCGCCCGCCCGGACGGTACGGCCGGGCGGGGGTCGGCCCCCCGGCCGTCCGCCCGCTCGGCCGGACACCCCGCACGCGCGCCGGCAGCGTGAGATGTCGTGCTTCGCCCAGCACGTCGCCGAGGTCCTGGGCGGCCAGCGCGCGCCCGCGCAGCTGCGGCACCTGCTGACGGGCGCGGCCTACGAGCTGCTGCGGCGGCGCGCGGGCGCCTACGCCTGCCGTCACCGGCCGCGCGTGCGCCGCGCGCTGCTGCGCGTCCCCGGGCCCGGGGTGGGCGAGGTCAGCGCGGTCGTCGACTGCGGGGAGCGCTGCCGGGCGCTGGCCCTGCGGGTGGCGTTCGGCCCGGGCCGGTGGGTGTGCACCCACGTCGAGACCGATCTGTGCCGCTGACCGCCGGCGGCCTGACGGCCTGACGGCCTGACGGGCGGAATTGGCGCGGGCGGTCGCGACCTGTGTCGGTGGCCGTCCGGGCGTCGCACGGGTCTGAGCGGTCACGGGGGCCTTCCGGGTCGGGGTGGTTCGGCAGGGTCGCTGGTGCTGTGGCCGGACAGCCCGGCGGCCGGGGCTCGCTCCCGGCCGCCGGGCTGTCCGGCCACACGGCTTGGCTGCGGGGCTTTCCCGGATGGTCGATTCCGGACTTGTGCTGGTGGCGTCCGGGCGCCGTGCGGGCCGGGGCGGTCACTGCGGTCCTCGCAGGACGAGGTGGTCGGCAGCCGGTGCGGGGGCGGCCGGATCGGACTGGCACCCATGCCTCTCCGGCGGGCGAGACCGTCCCGTACCGGTGGCCGCCCGGTCGCAGTCGCCGTCGCTGCCGCCGCCGTTGTGGCCTGGCACCTCGGCGGTTGCCGCGCGGGCCGGGTCGGCCGGGCGGTCACGGCGATTCCTCGGGGAACGAGGTGGTCGGCAGCCGGTGTCGGTGTGGGGCGGATCGGCTGGGTAGCCGGGGCTTTCCCTGGGGGGCGAGCCCGGTCCGTGTCGGTGGCCGCCTGGTCGGTGCCGCCGTGCGGTCCGCCGGGTGGGCCGGGGCGGCCGGGGGGCGGCGCGGTCGTCGCCGGGTGACCCGGCGGTCTCGGGGTCGGGTGAGTCGGCGGGCGGGCCCTCCCTGGCGTCGGAAGGCCCGGTGAAGTACCTTGGAAAGCGCTTTCTCAATCCGAGGTGGAGGACGACGTATGCAAGAGCGTGTGCTGGGCGTCGCCATGAACGGCGTCACGGGCCGCATGGGCTACCGCCAGCATCTGACCCGGTCGGTCCTGGCCATCCGGCAGGCCGGGGGAGTGCCGCTGCCCGACGGCACCCGGGTCATCCCCGAGCCGGTCCTGGTGGGCCGGTCGGCGGCCAAGCTGCGCGAGATCGCCGACCGGCACGGCATCGAGCGGTGGAGCACCGACCTCGACGCCGTGCTCTCCGACGACTCCGTCGAGGTCTACTTCGACGCCCAGATCACCACCGCCCGCGAGGACGCCGTACGGTCGGCCATCGCCGCGGGCAAGCACGTCTACGCCGAGAAGCCGGCCGCCGGCACCCTCAGCGCGGCACTGGAGCTGGCCAAGCTCGCCCGCGACGCCGGCGTGTGCAACGGCGTCGTGCAGGACAAGCTCTTCCTGCCCGGCCTGCTCAAGCTGCGCCGGCTGGTCGACAGCGGCTTCTTCGGCCGGGTGCTGTCCATCCGCGGCGAGTTCGGCTACTGGGTGTTCGAGGGCGACTGGCAGGAGGCGCAGCGCCCGAGCTGGAACTACCGCGCCGAGGACGGCGGCGGCATCGTGCTCGACATGTTCCCGCACTGGCACTACATCCTGGAGCACCTGTTCGGGCCCGTGCGCGCGGTGACCGCCCGCGCCGTCACCCACATCCCCGAGCGCCGCGACGAGCAGGGGGCCGCCTACACCGCCACCGCCGACGACGCCGCCTACGCCCTCATCGAGTTGGACGGCGGCGTGATCGCCCAGATCAACTCCTCGTGGAGCGTGCGGGTCGACCGCGACGAACTCGTGGAGTTCCAGGTCGACGGCACCGAGGGCAGCGCCGTCGCCGGCCTGCGCGAGTGCCGGGTGCAGCACCGCGCCGTCACCCCGCGCGCGGTCTGGGACCCCGACGCCGCCGACACCGCCGACTACCGCAGCCAGTGGGACCGCGTCCCCGACAACGCCGAGTTCGCCAACGCCTTCCGCGCCCAGTGGGAGCTGTTCCTGTCGCACGTGTGCGCCGGCACGCCCTTCCCCTACGACCTGCTGTCGGGCGCCCGCGGGCTGCAGATGGCCGAGGCCGGCCTGCGCTCGTCGCGGTCGGGCAACCGGGTCGCCATCGAGGAGGTCGGCCTCTCGTGACCGACCGCACCCTGCGCCTGCCGGGCCCCGACGGCGGCCTGGCCCCCTACACCGTCACCGGGGCGGCCCCCGCGCCCGCGGCCGCATCCGCCGCGCCGCCCCGCTCCCGGGCCGCCTACGCCGCCGCGCACGTGGTCGCCGACCCGCTGGCCGGCAACGGCTTCGGCGCCCCCGCCCGGCTCGACTGGGACGCCACCCTGGCCATTCGGCACCGCCTCTGGGACCTCGGCCTCGGCGTCGCCGACGCCATGGACACCGCCCAGCGCGGCATGGGCCTCGACTGGCCGGCCACGGCCGAGCTGATCCGCCGCTCCGCCGCCGAGGCGCGCGGCCGTGGTGCCGCCCTCGTCTGCGGGGCCGGAACCGACCACCTCCCGGCCGGGCAGGCCGGTCTGGAAAGCGTTATCACGGCCTATGAGGTTCAGCTCGCCACCGTCGAGGACGCGGGCGCCACGCCGGTCCTCATGGCCAGCCGCGCCCTCGCCGCCGGGGCCCGCGGCCCCGACGACTACGCCAAGGTCTACGGCCGCCTCCTCGACCAGGTCCGCCGCCCGGTGGTCCTGCACTGGCTCGGCGCGGCGTTCGACCCCGCCCTCGCCGGGTACTGGGGGCACGCCGACCCCGCCGACGCCGTCGCCGACGTCGCCGCGCTGATCCGCGAGCACGCCGCCGCCGTCGACGGCATCAAGGTGTCGCTGCTCGACCCCGCCCTGGAGGTCCGGCTGCGCGACCTCCTCCCCGGCGGCGTCCGGCTCTACACCGGCGACGACTTCCACTACCCCGACCTCATCCTCGGCGACGGCCGCCGCCACTCCGACGCCCTGCTCGGCGTCTTCGCCGCCATCGCCCCAGCCGCCGCCACCGCCCTGCGCGCCCTCGACGCGGGCGACACCGGCCGCTACCGCGCCCTGCTCGACCCCACGGTGCCCCTCGCCCGGCACCTGTTCTCCGCGCCCACCTACCACTACAAGACCGGCATCGCCTTCCTCGCCTGGCTCAACGGCCACCAGCCCGGCTTCACCATGGTCGGCGGCCTCCAGGCCGCCCGCGACCTGCCGCACCTGGCCACCGCGCTGCGCCTCGCCGACGCCGCCGGGGTCCTCACCGACCCCGACACAGCGGTGCACCGGATGCGGCTGCTCCTCGCCGCAGCGGGGGTGGAGCGGTGACCGCCGCCACCGGCACCGCCGTCGACGTCCCCTCCGGCCGTCCCGCCGAGGTGCCCACACCCGCCCCCGGCGACCCCCGCCTGGCCCGGCTCTCCCTCAACCAGGCCACCGTCAAGCGGTGGAGCGTCGGCGAGGCCGTCGACGGCTGCCTACGCGCGGGCATCCCCGCCATCGGCCTGTGGCGCGAACCCGTGGCCGAGGCCGGGACGGCCGCCGCCGCGCGCCGCGTCCGCGCCTCCGGGCTGCGCGTCTCGTCCTACTGCCGGGGCGGCTTCCTCACCGGCCCCGACCGCGCCGCCGCCATCGACGACAACCTGCGCGCCCTGGACGAGGCCGCCGAGGTCGGCGCCGCCTGCCTGGTCATGGTCGTCGGCGGGCTCCCGCCCGGTGACCGCGACCTCGCCGGGGCACGCGCCCGCGTGGCCGACGCCATCGCCGAACTGGCCCCCGAGGCCGGGCGGCGCGGCGTCCGCCTCGCCCTGGAACCGCTGCACCCGCTGTTCTGCGCCGACCGCGCCGTGCTCTCCACCCTCGACCAGGCCCTCGGCATCGCCGAGCGCTTCCCGGTCGACCAGGTGGGCGTGGTGGTCGACGCCTACCACGTGTGGTGGGACCCCCGCGTCCACGAGCAGATCGCCCGCGCCGGCGCCCGTATCGCGTCGTTCCAGGCGTGCGACTGGGTGCTGCCGCTGCCCGCCGACGCCCTCCTGGGCCGCGGCATGGTCGGCGACGGCCACGCCGACGTGCGCGGCCTGCGCCGCGCCGTCGACGCCGCGGGCTACACCGGCGACATCGAGGTCGAGATCTTCAACGGGGACGTCTGGGCCGCCGACCACCACGCGGTCGTCGCCACCGTCGCCCGGCGCCACGTCCAGTACGTCGTGTGACCCCCGGCGCGGCCC
>NZ_BCRK01000092.1 GCF_001552555.1 Nocardiopsis trehalosi NBRC 14201
TGGTGGTCGCGAGCCCGGAATGATCCAAAAAACACTCCCTAGCCCGGGGCCATGTCGACGAAGCGGCTGTAGTGGCCCTGGAAGGCGACGGTGACGGTGGCCGTGGGGCCGTTGCGGTGCTTGGCGACGATGAGGTCGGCCTCGCCCGCGCGCGGGGACTCCTTGTCGTGGACGTCCTCGCGGTAGAGCAGGATCACCATGTCGGCGTCCTGCTCGATGCTGCCGGATTCGCGGAGGTCGCTGACCTGGGGCTTCTTGTCGGTGCGCTGCTCGGGGCCGCGGTTGAGCTGCGACAGCGCGATGACCGGCACCTCCAGCTCCTTCGCGAGGAGCTTCAGCGACCGGGACATCTCGGACACCTCCTGCTGGCGGCTCTCGACCCGGCCGGGCGAGCTCATCAGCTGGAGGTAGTCGACGATGACGAGCTTGAGGTCGTGCTGCTGCTTGAGCCGGCGGCACTTGGCCCGGATCTCCATCATCGACATGTTCGGGGAGTCGTCGATGAACAGCGGCGCGCCCGCGACCTCGCCCATGCGCCGGGCGAGGCGGGCCCAGTCGTCGTCGGTCATGAGCCCCGACCGCATGGTGTGCAGCGGCACCCGGGCCTCGGCCGACAGCAGGCGCATGACGATCTCGTTGCGGCCCATCTCCAGGCTGAAGAAGACGGAGGTGAGCTGGTTCTTGATGGAGGCCGCCCGGGCGAAGTCGAGCGCCAGGGTGGACTTCCCGACCGCGGGCCGGGCGGCGATGATGATCATCTGCCCGGGGTGCAGCCCGTTGGAGAGCGCGTCGAAGTCGGTGAACCCGGTGGGCACCCCGGTGAGGGAGCCGTCGTGGGCGGAGATGGCCTCGATCTCGTCCAGGGCGCCGGGCATGATGTCGCTCAGCGGCAGGTAGTCCTCGCCGGTGCGCTTCTCGGCGACCTTGTAGATCTCGGCCTGGGCGTGGTCGACCAGGTCGTCGACCTCGCCGTCGCCGGCGTAGCCGATCTGGGCGATGCGGGTGCCGACCTCGACCAGGCGGCGCAGCACCGCGCGGTCGGAGACGATCCGCGCGTAGTAGCCGGCGTTGGCCGCGGTGGGGATGGCCTCGGTGAGGGTGTGCAGGTAGGGGGCGCCGCCGACGCGGGTGACCTCGCCGCGCTTGGTGAGTTCGGCGTTGACCGAGATGGCGTCGACGGGCTCGCCGCGCGAGAACAGGTCGACCACGGCGTCGAAGATGATCTGGTGCGCCGGCCGGTAGAAGTCGGCGGAGCGGACGATCTCGACGACCTGGGTGATGGCCTCCTTGGAGAGCAGCATGCCGCCGAGCACGCTCTGCTCCGCCATGATGTCGTGGGGCGGGGTACGTTCGAATCCGCCTCCGTCGGGCGGTTGCTCGGCGACGCTCACGACTGCCACTCCCCCTGCTTCACGACCGGCACGTCACGCGTGCCTCTTGGATTGTCCCGGCGGACCGGGGCGCGGCGCAAAGCGGCCTGTGGACAGAGCTGGGGAGATCCTGTGGACGAAAGCGGTGTTTCTGCGGATAGCTTGTGCACAACGGCTGTGGATAACTTGGGGGGTACCGTGGAACAACCCATCTGACCTGCGCAGACGTTATGCACCGCCTGTGTGTGAAAGAAAGTTTCCCCTCCGTCGTCCACAGGTTATCCACAGCCGTGGTGTATGCCGTGGACAACCGGCTCCCCCCGTCGAACACCCGTCCGCTACCGTGACCAGGTCATGCCCAGACTGCTCTCCGCGCCGCCGTTCCGGCACGCCCACGACCGCGAGATCCTCCGGCTCGCCGTCCCCACGTTCTTCGCCCTGGTGTCCGAGCCGCTGCTCCTGCTGACCGACTCGGCGGTCGTCGGCACCCTCGGCACCGAGGCCCTCGGCGGGCTCGGCATCGCCGCACAGGTCCTGCTGACCCTCGCCAACCTCTGCGTGTTCCTCGCCTACGGCACGACCTCCGCCGTCGCCCGGCGGTTCGGCGCCGGCGACACCGCCGGCGGCCTGCGCAGCGGGATCGACGGCCTGTGGCTGGCCGTGCTCCTCGGCGCCGTTATCGTGGCCGCCGGGCTGCCCGCCGCCCCCTGGCTGGTGGACGCTTTGGGGGCCTCGCCCGCCGTCGCCCCCTACGCGCTGACCTACCTGCGGATCAGCCTGCTGAGCATACCCGCTCTGCTGGTCATCCTGGCCGGTACCGGGGTCCTGCGCGGCCTCCAGGACGCCCGCACCCCGCTGGTGGTGGCCGTGGGCACCAACGTGGTCAACCTGGTGCTCGCCGTCGTCCTCGTGCTCGTCCTGGACTGGGGCATCGCCGGGTCGGCGTGGGCCACGGTCGCCGCCCAGACCGCGGGCGCCGCCGTCTACGCGGCCGTCCTCACCCGCGCCGCCCGCCGCCACGGGGTCTCCCTGGCGCCCACCGCGCGCGGCCTGGGCACCTCGGCGGCCGCCGGGTTCGCCCTGTTCGTCCGGACGGTGTCGCTGCGGATCGTCCTGCTGGTCATGACGGCCGTCGCCGCCCGGCTCGGCGACCCCGAGGTCGCCGCCCACCAGGTCGCGTTCCAGGTGTGGTCGCTGCTGGTGTTCGCCCTGGACGCCATCGCCATCGCCGGGCAGGCCATCATCGGCCGCTACCTCGGGGCCTCCGACGCCGCGGGGGCGCGGTCGGCCACCCGCCGCATGGTCGAGTGGGGGGTGCTGTCCGGGCTGGTGTTCGCCGCGGCCGTGCTGGCGGTGCGCCCGTGGGCGCCCCTGCCGTTCACCGACGACCCGCGCGTCCACGCGCTCATCCTGTCGGCGCTGCTGGTGGTGGCGGCGCTGCAGCCGCTCAGCGGGGTGGTGATGGTCCTCGACGGCATCCTGATGGGCGCCGGCGACCAGCGCTACCTGGCGTGGGCGAGCCTGTGGACGATGCTCGCCTTCCTGCCGTGCGCGGCGGCCGTCCTGTGGGGCCTCCCCGAGGGCGACGGCCGGCTGACGGCCCTGTGGCTGGCCTTCGGGGTGTGGATGGTGGCGCGCGGGGCGACGCTGGCGCTCCGGGCGCGGGGGAGCGCGTGGCTCGTCACCGGAGCCGCGCGCCCCTGACCCCCGCGGCGGCTCAGTCCAGTTCGCCGACGGTCGGCCCGTGGTGGAACGGCACCGTCCTCTCGTTCACCGGCACAGCGGGGTAGGTCGGCCGGTGCGCCGCCGGCACGTCGCGCAGCGGCAGGCGCACCTGGAGCAGGCGGAGCCGGGCGGCGACGTCGCTGCGGAGCTGCGGCAGCATGGCGTAGAGCTTGTCGCCGGGGCAGCTCGTGACGTTGTAGTCGCGGTGGCCGACGATGGCGCTCGCCGGGTTCAGCCCGTAGACCGCGCACAGCCAGACGCAGGTGTCGACCAGCGACTCCATCAGCGCCGCCGTCGGTGTGGTCGACGTGTAGGTGCCCTCGTTCTCGATGCCGACGGTGTGGGTGTTGTGGTCGGCCGTGTGCGCCCCGACCGCGTGGTCGCCCGATCGGATGGCCGGCAGCGAGCGGTTGCGCCCCTCCATGATGTGCCCGCCGCGGCCGATGGTGAGCTGCTGGCCGATGTCGTCCCAGCCGTTGGTGTCCATGTGGTACTTCTGGATCGCCCGCGACAGGGCGGCCGCGTGGCTCGCCGAGTAGTCGGTGCTGTTGGCCGTCGCCGTGTGGTGGATGACGATGTGGTCGGGCGCCGACACCACCGACGCCGTGCTCCGCGCCTTGCGCGCCCCCCAGTCCGCGCGCGTGTACACCTTGGGTTCCCCCGCGGCGAGCGCCCCCCGTGCCGTGCCCACCTCCGCCGCGCCGCCCAGCAGGACCCCGCCGGCCGCGACCGCGGCCCCGCGCAGCAGGGTCCTGCGGCTCACGCCCGGATCTCGTCGCCACCGCTCATGAATGGCCATAGCGGCCTCATCCCTTCCGTGGAGTTGCAGGCCCACGGCCAAGGTAGATTGCCGAACGTGACCAATGCGTGACATTGAGTGATTCGGCGTGTTGCGTCGCCGCCTGGGGGACACCGAGGGCCCCGGTGTCCCCTCGTCGTGAGGGGGCCGGGGCCCTGGTGTGCGCGGTCGCGCGGAGCGTGCGGGCTAGGCGCCCACGACCTCCAGCGCGATCGTCGCGGTGACCTCGGGGTGCAGGCGCACCTCGACCTTGTGCTCGCCGACCGACTTGATCGGGTTGCGGATCTCGATACGCCGCTTGTCGACCGCCGGGCCGCCGGAGGCCACGACGGCCTCGGCGACGTCCGACGCGGTCACCGAGCCGAACAGGCGCCCGCCGTCGCCGGCGCGCTGGCTCAGCGTGACGTTGAGGGCGCCGAGCCGGCCGGCCACCTGCTTGGCGTCGTCCAGGCTGCGGATGTCGCGGGCGGAACGCGCCCGGCGGATGGAGTCGACCTGCTTCTGGCCGCCGCGCGTCCACCGGATGGCGAACCCGCGCGGAAGCAGGTAGTTGCGGCCGTAGCCGTCCTTCACCTCGACCACATCGCCCGGGGCGCCGAGACCGTTGACCTCGTGGGTCAGAATCAGCTTCACGATTGGACCTCCCTCGTCGTCCCCGTTAGCGAGCGGTGCTGGTGTAGGGCAGCAGCGCCATTTCGCGCGCGTTCTTGATCGCCGTGGCGACGTCGCGCTGGTGCTGCGTGCAGTTGCCCGTGACTCGGCGGGCACGGATCTTGCCGCGGTCGGAGATGAACTTCCGCAGCAGGGTCGTGTCCTTGTAGTCGATGTAGGACAGCTTCTCCTGACAGAACAGGCAAACCTTCTTCTTGGGCTTGCGCGCTGCCGGCTTCGCCATCGTGGTGCTCCCTTGCAAGAGCCCCGGTGCTCCCGGGGATGGTCAATTCGGACAGGAAACGGAACCGCTAGAACGGCGGCTCGTCGGAGAACCCCCCGCCGCCGCCGCCGAACCCGCCGCCGCCACCGCCGCCGGTGGCCCAGGGGTCGTCGGCCGGCGGGCCGGAGCGGCCGCCCTGGGGGCCGCCGTAGCCGCCCCCCTGGTTGCCGTAACCGCCACCGCCGCCGCCGCCCTGCTGGCCGCCGCCGAAGCCGCCACCGCCGCCGAAACCGCCGCCCTGGCCGCCCTGCCGCTGCACCTTCGCCACCTTCGCGGTGGCGCTGCGCAGCGCGGGGCCGACCTCCTCGACGTCGATCTCGAAGACGGTGCGCTTCTCGCCTTCCTTGGTCTCGTACGACCGCTGCTTGAGCCGGCCCTGCACGATCACGCGCATGCCGCGCTGCAGGCTCTCGGCCACGTTCTCCGCGTACTGCCGCCAGACCGAGCAGGAGAGGAACATGGACTCGCCATCTTTCCACTCACCGCTCTGCCGGTCGAACATGCGCGGGGTGGAGGCCACACGGAAGTTGGCGACCGCGGCCCCGCTGGGGGTGAATCGCAGCTCGGGGTCGTCGACGAGGTTGCCGACGAGCGTGATCTGGGTTTCGCCTGCCATGGGTTGGCTCCGGATTGGTGTGGGCGGTTCAGGCGTGCGTGGCGTGCGGGCGGGGGGTCACCGCCGTGGGTGGGTCTAGTGCACCTCGGGCCGGAGGACCTTGGTGCGCAGGACGGCCTCGGTCAGGTTGAGCTGGCGGTCCAGCTCCTTGACCGTGGCGGGCTCGGCGGTGAGGTCGATGACGGCGTAGATGCCGTCGGAGTTCTTGGCGATGTCGTAGGAGAGGCGGCGCTTCCCCCAGACGTCGACCTTCTCGACCGAACCGCCGTCGTTGCGCACGACCCCGAGGAACTGCTCGAGCGACGGGGAGACCGTCCGCTCGTCGAGGTTGGGGTCGAGGATGACCATGACTTCGTAACGGCGCATAGGCGGCCGTACCTCCTCTGGACTGTCGCGGCCATGGTCTTTCCATGGCAGGAGGGCAAATAGCCAGACGAACGCCAAGGCTACCAGCCGTCACGCCCTGGACTCGCCCCTCCGCAGGAGGTCGGCGGCCACCACCCCGGCCACCGCGGCGACCCCCGCGCTCCGTCCCAGCGAGACCGCGGCGTATCCGGGCAGCGCCAGCCCGCCGGCGGTCCCCTCGGCGAGGAGCGTGAAGTGCTGGAGGTGCTGCCAGATCCCGAAGAAGTAGACGGTCTCGGCGAGCTGCCAGAAGGCGAACGCCGCCGCCCCCGCCCAGACCGGCGCCCGGCGCGGCCAGGCGACCGCGGCCAGCGGCAGCAGCCAGAGCACGAACTGCGGCGACCACACCTTGTTCGTCAGCAGGAACGCCGCCACGACCAGGAACGCGAGCTGCTCCAGCGGGGGCCGGCGGCGCGCGAGCAGCGTCAGCAGCCCGATGCCGGCGCAGGCCACCGCCAGCGACACCGTCCCCGCCGTGTTGACCACGTGGACGTCGTAGGTGTCGACCAGCCCGAACGCGCCCAGCAGGTAGTAGACCGACCCCCAGTCGGCGCCCCGCTCGCTGCTGAACCGGAAGAACGTGGCCCAGCCCTCGGGCGCCGCCAGCAGGACCGGCAGGTTGACCGCCGCCCACGCGGCGGCCGCGCCGCCGAGCGGGCGCAGCAGGTCGCCCCAGGTGTGGCCGTCCTCCTCGCGCCGCCACCACGTGCGCAGCACGAGCACCAGCAGCGGGCCGAACACGAGGAACGGGTAGAACTTGGCGGCGGTGGCCAGGCCGATCAGCGCGCCCGCCGCCCACTGCCGGCCGTGCCCGTAGCAGACCAGGCCGCCCATCAGCAGCGCGACGGCGAGCAGGTCCCAGTTGATGTAGGCGGCCAGGAACGCCGGCGGGGTGAGCGCGGTGAACCCGCCCGCCAGCAGCGCGGCCCGCCGGTCGAAGGGCCGGCCCGGCGCCGGGCGCAGCCCGCCGCGCCCGGCGAGGTGGCCGGCGCAGAGCACCACGGCCGCCAGGCAGGCGCCCATGGCGACCGCCGTGAGGTCGAAGTAGGCGTACGCGCGGGCGGTGGGGTCGGGCAGCCACGCCACCGCCCGGCCCAGGAGGTGCATCAGCGCGCCGGTGAGCACCGGGTACTCGATCGGCCGGTCCAGGTAGGGGACGACCCCGTGGTCGAGGCCGTCCCGGAAGTACAGGGGGTAGACGTCGCTGTAGCAGGCGGCGGCGTACTGGGTCCCGTCGACCCAGCCCCCGCCGAAGCGGCAGGGCGCCTTCACCAGGTAGCCGAGGACGGCGCCGACCGCCGCGAGCGCGGTCAGGGGCGCCCAGGTAGAGGAGGGAAGGCCCGGGAGACGCCGCGTGCCGGCGACGGGGACGTCGCCGGCACGCGGGTGTCCGGGGCTGCCGGACGGGGTGGTCACTCGGTCTCGCGCCCCCACCCGATGAGGCGGTTCTGCTGAGCGTCGGGCCCGTCGGGACCGCCGGGGCCGCCGGGGCCACCGGGCCCGTCGTCCTCCTGGCACTCCGGCCAGTCGTCGGAGAGCCAGTTGCACTCACCGTCCGGCGGCTCCGGCAGCTCCGGCGACTCCGACGTCGCGGGCGGCGACATCGACGGCGACTCCGAGGGCTCCGCCGGCTCCGACGGCTCCTCCGAGACCTCGGGCTCGGGCGGCGGGCTGGGCTCCTCGGTGGGGCCGAAGTTCAGCTCCTGCCCCTTGAAGACGGGCTCGGGGAACTCCTGGACCTCCTGGCCCTCCATGGCCTCGACCATGAAGGCGCGCCAGATCCGGGCGGAGGTGGTACCACCGTAGACGTCCTGGACGCCGGGGATCTCCAGCTGCTGGCCGTCGGTGCGGCTCAGCCCCACCGCCGTGGACAGCTGCGGGGTGAACCCGACGAACCAGGCCGACTTCGCCTCGTTGGAGGTACCGGTCTTGCCGGCGACCGGGCGGTCGGGCAGGGCGGCCTCGCTGCCGCCGCCGTCCTCGGCGGTCACCTGCTGCATGGCGTAGGTGGCGTCGGCCGCGGTCTCGGCGCTGAACGCGCGGCTGCCGGACTCCAGCAGGTCGGCGTCGTTGGGGGGCAGCACCTCGCCCTCGGCGTTGCGCACCTCGGTGATCATGTGCTGGGGCATGTGCACGCCGGCGTTGGCGAAGGTGGAGAAGCCGGACGCCTGGTCGAGCGGGGTGACCCGGTAGGTGCCCAGCGCGATGTTGGGGCCCATCTCGGCGCTCTCGAACCGCGGCTCGGGGATGCCGGACTTGCCGGCGATGTCGACCACCGACTGCGGCGTGGCCTCGATCGCGAGCTGGACGAAGCTCGTGTTGACCGAGTGCTTGGTCGAGTCGATGAGGTCGACCGGCCCCCAGTCGCGGTTGCTGTCGTTCTGGATGGGCTCGCCGATGCCCTCGAACTCCTGCGGCGAGTCGCCGTCGAACACGCTGTTGAGGCCGATGTCCTGCTCCAGGCCTGCGGCGAGCACGTAGGGCTTGAACGCCGAACCCGCCTGGGCGTCGGTGCTCAGCGAGTTGTTCGGGTCGGTGGTGAAGTCGTCACCGCCGTGGAACGCCTTGATCTCGCCGGTGGCGGGCTCGACGGCGGCCAGGCCGTACACGGTCTCGACCGGCATGTCCGGCAGGGTCTCGTCGAACGCGCGGTCGGCGGCGTCCATGAGGGGCTTCTCCAGGGACGTGGTGACCTGGTACCCCTGGGTGGCGACCTGGGTGGCGTCCAGGTCGTAGCGCGCGGCCAGCTCGTTGATCACCGCGTCGCGGATGTAGCCGTTGTAGCCCTCCAGGTTGGCGCCGGGCTCATACTCCACGACCTCGGGGTACTCCAGCTCCTCGGCCTCGGCCCGGGTGAGTCCCAGGTCGGGGTGGTCATCGTGCATCAGGTAGAGGCCTTTGACCACGTACTCCCAGCGCTCGTGGAGGACCTCCTCCATGTCCGACCCGGGCGCGACGTTCTCGAAGTTGCCGGGCTGCTGGATGATGCCGCCGAGGAACGCGCCCTCGGCGTGGTTGAGGTCCTCGACGTTCTTGTTGAAGTACGCCTGCGCGGCGGCCTGGATGCCGTAGGCGTTGCGGCCGAAGTAGATGGTGTTGAGGTACTGGGTGAGGATCTGGTCCGGGTCCATCACCTGGCCCGCCTTGATGGAGATCATGATCTCCTTCAGCTTGCGGGTGTAGCTGCGCTCCTGCGAGAGGCCGTCGTAGTAGTTCCGGGCCATCTGCTGGGTGATGGTGGAGCCGCCGCCTGCGCTGCCCGCGGACAGGATCGCCCGCATGGTGCCGGAGATCGAGATGCCCGGCTCCTCGTAGAAGTTGCGCTGCTCGGCGGCGAGCACGCCGTCGATCACCGACTGGGGGAGCTGGTCCTCGGTGATGATCACCCGGTTGATCTCACCGGTGGTCAGCGCCTCGGACTCGTCGGCGTAGGAGATGCTGGTGGCCGCCAGGACGGCGCTGGTCTGCTCGTCCATGTTGCGGGGGTCGTCGGTGGTGATGTAGGCGACGGCCAGGCCGCCCACGCCCAGGACGAACAGCACGCCGCAGGTGATCAGCGCCGGCTTCCAGGCCTTGGCGAAGAAGCGGCGCACGGGGCCGCGGTCGTCGTACTCGTCGTGGTCGCGCCGTCCGCGTGCAGGCGGGCGGCGGCGCCCGCCGCCGCCGGCGGCCCGGCGGCCGCCCTCGGCGCGCGCGCCGTGCGCGGCGGCGCGGCGGCCGCCCTCGGGCCCGCGCCGGCCGTCCTCGGGGGGCCGGCGGCGGCCGTCGGCCGAGCGGCGCCCGCTCTCGGCCGCGGCGGCGCGGCTGCCGTTGTCGCCGCCCCGGCGGCCGTCGTCGGCGCGGCGCCGGCCCTCGCCCCGCCCGCCCTCGGACCGGGCGGCGGACCGGCCGCCCTCGCGGCCCGCGTCGGACCGGCGGCGCTGCGGCCGCTCGTCGTCCCAGAAGCCTCCGGCGTCGTCGTCCCGCGCCCTGCGGCGGCCCGCGGTGCGCTCGTCCTCGGCCGGGCCACGGGCCCCGCGCCTGCCGCCGTTGCCACGTGCGTCGTCGGCCGGGCCGTTGGCCCGGCGTCGTCCGCCAGCGCTCCGTCGTCTCTCGGTACTCACGCGTCCTCGTTTGCTTCTCAGCGGCCGATCGGCCTTGTCGACTCGGGTAGGAGGGGGCCACCCCGGGAGGCGGGGTGCGGATGCCGGTCGCCTCCGCCGTGGGGACGGGCTCTGGTGAGCGGGGCCAGAAAAGGGACCCGTCCGGGGACGCCTCACACGGTCGTGGGGTTGTCGACCCGTCCGGCGCGCCCCGTGCGGGGCGCCGCCCCCGGCGATGAGCGGGGGCCGGCCGGATCGGAGGCGTCGTCCGTGCCTTTCCTCCTAACGACGACCCTTCTTGGACGTTCTTCGGATGCTTCGGAGCAGACGCCCCGGTCGTGCGGCCGGACCGCCGACCGCGGTGCCGCATGCCCTCCCGGACCCTAGTACGCCGGTGCGTACGCCGGGGTGCGGGTAAAGCAATCGTCACGGTAGGGCGACGGTGCCATATAGCACAACCCAGCCGTGAGGGTACCGGCCGCGGGGGATTCGTACATCACGCTCGGCGACCGGTGCCGCGTGGGTGACAGGGTACGGCCTCCACGGGGGTGCGGGGAGGGCCGCCCGCGCCCCGTTCCGGTACCACCCGGTATGCCCAGGCCAGGCCGGTGGAGCCGACGGCGCCGCGCCCGCACGGGCGCGGGCACGCGGTGTTAGATAGGCAACATGCGGTGACCGTATATCAAGGCGATATAGTCATTCGCGGATAAACCGCCTATTGCCTCATGTTCTTCGCATCTTGCCCGGCGCGGGGAACAGATCCGGTGTGCGCGCGGCTGTGCCGAGTGTGCGCCGTCGGCACCCCCGCGGCGCTCCGGGCCGCCCGGCGCGACGACGCGCGCGGGCGGGCGGTGTCGGCAAGCGGCCAACGTCGGAGCGAGGAGGTGCCGGTGAGCGCGACACGCAGGGCGAGGGCCCTCGAACTCGCCGTCCTCGGCCACCTCGCCGACACCCCGCTGCACGGCTACGAACTGCGCAAGCGGCTCGACCACGCCCCGGACGCCCCGCGCACGGTCTCCTACGGCTCGCTCTACCCCTGCCTGCAGCGGATGCGGCGGGCCGGCCTCGTCGCGGCCGACCCCGGCCCCGCCGCGGCGGGCCGCCGCCCGCGGATCGTCTACCGGCTCACCGACGCCGGGGCGGACCGGCTGCGCCGGCTCCTCGCCGACACCGCGCCCGCCACCGCCGACGACGAGTGCTTCGGCGTCCACTTCACCCTGTTCGCCCGGACCCGCGCCGAGATCCGACTGCGGGTCCTCGACGGGCGGCGCGCCCGCCTCCTCGACCGCCTGGGGCGGCTGCGCGCGCGGCTGGCGGACCCCCCGGCCGACCCCTACCTCCACGAGCTGCACCGGCACCGGGCCGATGCGCTGGCGGACGAGGTCGGCTGGCTCGACACCCTCATCGCCGCCGAACGGCGCCGCTCCGCGGGAGGCGGAGCGGACGCGGCCGTCCCCCTCCAACGGGGCGGCGCGCCGCCGGACGGGCACCGGCGGCACTGACCCGCGGGGCTCGCCCCGCCACCGGCCGGCACCCGCCGACCGGACACACCTCCGACCGACAGACGTCGACCAGCAGACGAAGAAGGAGCAGGGACCAATGGGTTCGGTACGCGTAGCCGTCGTGGGCGTAGGCAACTGTGCGGCATCGCTCGTCCAGGGCGTCCATTACTACAGGGACGCCGACCCCGACACCCGGGTCCCCGGGCTGATGCACGTGCGGTTCGGGCCGTACCACGTGCGCGACGTCGAGTTCGTGGCGGCGTTCGACGTCGACGCGAAGAAGGTCGGCCACGACCTCGCCGACGCGATCGGCGCCAGCGAGAACAACACCGTCAAGATCTGCGACGTCCCCCCGACGGGCGTCACCGTGCAGCGCGGCCCCACGTTCGACGGGCTCGGCATGTACTACCGGCAGACCATCGAGGAGTCCCCCGAGGACGCGGTCGACGTCGTCGCCGCGCTCAAGGCCGCGAAGGCCGACGTGCTGGTCTCCTACCTCCCCGTGGGCTCGGAGGAGGCCGACCGGTTCTACGCCCAGTGCGCGATCGACGCCGGGGTGGCCTTCGTCAACGCGCTCCCCGTGTTCATCGCCTCCGACCCCGAGTGGGCCGCCAAGTTCACCGAGGCGGGCGTGCCGATCGTCGGCGACGACATCAAGTCGCAGGTCGGCGCGACCATCACGCACCGGGTGCTGTCGAAGCTGTTCGAGGACCGCGGCGTCGTCGTCGACCGCACCTACCAGCTCAACTTCGGCGGCAACATGGACTTCAAGAACATGCTGGAGCGGGAGCGGCTGGAGTCCAAGAAGATCTCCAAGACCCAGTCCGTCACCTCGCAGATCCCGCACGAGCTGAAGGCCGGGTCCGTGCACATCGGGCCGTCCGACCACGTGCCGTGGCTGGACGACCGCAAGTGGGCCTACGTCCGTCTAGAGGGCCGGGCGTTCGGCGACGTCCCGCTCAACCTGGAGTACAAGCTGGAGGTGTGGGACTCCCCCAACTCCGCCGGCATCATCATCGACGCCATCCGCGCCGCGAAGATCGCCAAGGACCGCGGTATCGGCGGCCCCATCCTGTCGGCGTCCTCCTACTTCATGAAGTCGCCGCCCGAGCAGTACAGCGACGCCGAGGCGCACGACGCGGTCGAGCGCTTCATCGCGGGCGAGACCGAGCGCTAGCGCTCCGGCGCCGGCCCGCCGCCGCGCCCTTCTCCGAACGGGGCCGCCCCCTCACCCGAGGGGGCGGCCCCGTTCGCGTTCGGCGGGGAACGCCCGCCGGGGCCGGCGCGTCCGAAATGGGCCGGTGCGCCGCCGGGCGCGCGGTACGAGAATGGACACCGGGGGCCGCCGCCCCCGTACCCCGGGCCGCCCTCGCGCCCGGCCCGACCACCGCCCGCGCGGCGCCGCGCGCCGGGGCAAGGAGCTGTGATGAGCCACCCGCAGGACCCGTACCGCCCCCCGCCGGGGATGGGGCCGCCCCCCGGTGGCACCGGCGGCCACCCCGCCCCGCCGCCGGGGTACGGGCCGCCGCCCGGACCCGGCTACGGGGCGCCCACCGGCGGGTACCCGTCGATGGGCGGGCCGCCCGGCGCCTACCCGCCCGGCGGGATGCCGCCGGCGATGCCCCCGCCCCGCAAGGGCAACTCCGGCATCGTCCTGCTCATCGTCGTCGTCAGCGTCGTGCTCGTGCTGGTCGTCGGTGTCGTCGGCGCCTTCCTCTGGTTCGGGTCCCGGGGCGGCGACTCCGCCCTCGCGCGCTACGAGGGCACCTGGGACGGCGAACTCGTCCAGTACGACGCGTCGGGCGTGCCGATGGGCACCTGGTCGGCCAACATCTCGGTGGCCGGCGACCGCGTCCAGGCGGGCGAGTACGGGCTGTCCGGCGGCGGTGACGACGGCGCCTGCACCTGGGACGTCGCGAACGTGGTGGCGACCGAGTCGCGGCTGACGTTCTCCTACACCGTCACCGGCGACCCCGACTGCGCCGACAACGGCGAGGTCACCCTCGCCCCGGCGGGCCAGGACGCCATGGCCACCACCGTCACCAACATCATGGGCAGCGGCGAGGAGAGCGTCTCCGAGGGCACCCTCCACCGCGAGTAGCCCGCAGGCGGCACCGGGGCGCCCCGTCGACATGTCGGCGGGGCGCCGTGCCGCCCCGTCGATCGGGCGACACGTCGATGCGTCGCCGTGTCGCCGTGTCGACGGATCGACAGGGCGACGGGCCGGGAAGGCGGCAGGTCGGCGCCCGCCGGTGCGCGGCGGGGCGGCCCCGGCCCGGAGCGGGCGGGCGCCCCGACCGGGGCCGTACGCTGGCCGGGTGTCCTTCTTCGGCGATCTCCGCGGCGTCCTGCGCGGCCCGCGGTTCCGCCGCCTCTTCGGGGTCAGGGTCGTCTCGCAGTTCGCCGACGGCACCTTCCAGGCCGGGCTGGCGGGCTACGTCTTCTTCTCCCCCGAGCAGCACACCACGGCCGCCGAGGTGGCGGTCGCCTTCGCGGTGCTGCTGCTGCCGTTCTCGGTCGTGGGCCCGTTCGCCGGGGTGCTCATCGACCGGTGGCCGCGCCGCCGGGTGCTCGTCGCCGCCTCACTGGCCAAGGCGGTCCTCGCCGCGCTGACGGCGGCCCTGGTCGCTGCGGGCGCCGACGGCGCCCCGTTCCTCGCCGCCGCGCTGCTCGTGCTCAGCGTGAACCGGTTCCTGCTCGCCGCGCTGTCGGCGGCGCTGCCGCACGTGGTCCCCCGCGAGCGGCTGATGATGGCGAACGCGGTCACACCCACCTGCGGCACCTTCGCGGCGTTCCTCGGCGCGGGCGCCGGCGCGGGGCTGCGGCTGGCCGGCGGCGACGGGACGGCCGGGACCGCGCTCGTGCTGCTCGGCGCGGGCGCGGCGTTCGCCGCGGCCGGGTGCGCGGCGCTCACCCTGGGCCGGCGCGAACTCGGCCCCGACCTGGCGGCCGCGCCGCCCGAGGTGCGCGCCGCCGTGCGCGGGGTGGTCTCCGGGCTGGTCGACGGGGCCCGGCACATCCGGGCGCGGCGGCCCGCGCGCGCCGGGCTGGCCACCATCGCCGGGCTCCGGTTCGTGTTCGGGGTGTCCACCCTGCTGACGCTGCTGCTGTACAACAACACCTTCACCGGCGGCGGCACCGCCGGGCTGGCCGGCTTCTCGGTGGCGCTGGCCGCCTCCGGCGCGGGCTTCTTCGCCGGCGCGGTGGCGACCCCTTGGGCCACCGCCCGCGTCCCCACCGGGACGTGGATCGCCGTGCTGATGGCGGGCGGCGCCGCGGTGCTCCTCGCGTTCGGGCTGCCGTTGTCGCCCGTGCTGTTCCCGGTTGCCGCGTTCGGGGTCGGCGCGGTGTCGCAGGGGGTCAAGGTCGCGGTCGACACACTCGTCCAGCGGCACGTCGACGACACCTACCGGGGCCGCGTCTTCTCCGTCTACGACATGCTCTTCAACGCGGCGTTCGTGGCCGCTGCGGGGTCCGCCGCGGTCGCCGTCCCGCCGTCGGGGGTGAGCCGCGCGACGGTGGCGGCGATGGCCGGGTGCTACGCCGCGATGGCGGTGCTGTGGGCGGTCCGCCACCGGGGGCTCGACGCGGCCGCCCCGGCCGGGGTCGACACGGCGGCAGGGCGCTAGGCCGACAGGGCGCCGTGTCGACAGGGCGGCCTGTCGACACGGCGCGGTGTCGACAGGGCTCCGGGCCGGCGGCACGCCCCGCGCGGCGCGCGGCTCAGTCGGTGTGCAGCTCGGCCCAGCGGCGCAGCGCCTCGGCCGCGTCCGCCTTCTCCATCGGCCCGTTCTCCAGGCGCAGCTCCAGCAGGAACCGCCACGCCTTGCCGATCAGCGGCCCCGGCCCCACGCCCAGGATCTCCTGGATCTCATTGCCGTCGAGGTCGGGCCGGATGGCGTTCAGCTCCTCCTCCTCGGCGAGCCGGCCGATCCGGCGCTCGATGTCGTCGTAGGAGCGCGCCAGGGCGGCGGCCTTGCGGCGGTTGCGGGTGGTGCAGTCGGCCCGGGTGAGCACGTGCAGCCGCTCCAGCTGCGGCCCGGCGTCGCGCGCGTACCGGCGCACCGCCGAATCGGTCCACTCGCCCTTGCCGTAGCCGTGGAACCGCAGGTGCAGCGCCACCAGCTTGCCGACGTCGGCCACCACGTCCTTGGGGAACCGCAGCGCCGCGAGGCGGCTCCGGCTCATCGACGCCCCCACCACCTCGTGGTGGTGGAACGTCACCCGGCCGCCCGGCTCGAACGCGCGGGTCTTGGGCTTGCCGACGTCGTGCAGCAGCGCGGCGAGGCGCAGCACCAGATCGGGCTCCATGCCCCGCCGGCGTTCGAGGTCGATGGCCTGGTCCAGCACCGTCAGCGAGTGCTCGTAGACGTCCTTGTGCCGGTGGTGCTCGTCGATCTCCAACTGCATGCGCGGGATCTCGGGCAGGACGTAGGGGGCGATGCCGAGGTCCACCATCAGCTCGATGCCCGTTCTCGGGTCGGGGCTGAGCATCAGCTTGGTCAGCTCGTCGCGGATGCGCTCGGCCGAGACGATGGACAGCCGGTCGGCCATCTGCGCCGCCGCCGTCCGCACCCCGGGGTCGAGGGTGAACCCGAGCTGGGCCGCGAACCGGATGGCGCGCATGATGCGCAGCGGGTCGTCGCCGAACGAGTCCTCGGGCCGCCCCGGGGTGCGCAGCCGGCGCGCCCGAAGGTCGGCCAGGCCGCCGAACGGGTCGGCGAACCCGTGCCCCGGCAGCTGGACCGCCATGGCGTTGACCGTGAAGTCGCGGCGCACCAGGTCGTCGCGGAGGGAGGTGCCGTAGCTGACCTCGGGCTTGCGCGACTTCGGCTGGTAGGACTCGCTGCGGTAGGTGGTGATCTCCAGCTGGAAGCCCTTCTTCCGCAGGCCCACGGTGCCGAAGTCGATGCCGACCGTCCACACCGCGTCGGCCCACCCCTCGACCAGGCGCAGGATGGTCTGCGGCACGGCGTCGGTGGTGAGGTCGAGGTCGTGCACCTCGCGGCCGAGCAGGGCGTCGCGCACGGGGCCGCCGACGAGGGCGAGTTCGTGCCCGGCGGCGGCGAACCGCTCCCCCAGTTCCGAGGCCACCGTCTCGATCGAGCTGAACAGCTCGGCGACGGCCGAACGCTGGGCCGCCGTCAGCCCGTCCGGGGCGGCGCCGGCCGGCCCGTCGGCGGAGTCGCGGCGGGGGGTCTCACCTGGAAGCGCTGTGTTCGGCACACCTCCAGAGGGTAGGTGGCCGCGACGCCCGGTGCGAATCGGCGGTACGCCGCCGGGAACGGCCGTCCGCGCGGGCTCCGGACGGCCGCGCGGGCCCGCCGCCGCCGATGCTTCGGGGCGGGGCGCCCGAGGGGGTATCGTTCAGAGCAGTCCGGCGCGGCGGCGCTCCCCAGCGCGACCGCCGCGTGATTCGAGAGGCCGCGGCGCCCACCTCTTCCGTGTGTGCGCGTCCCCGTCGGCCACCGTCAACCGACTCGGAAACCATTTCTGGCGTGCGTCGATTTGCTCAGATAGGCGCGGTCGCGGCCACGACCGCCGCCCTGCTTCCGGCACTGGCCGCCTTCGATCATGCCCATGCCCCGGCGCTGTCCACCCCCGCCGCCGACTCCGCCGACGACCAGCCGCTGATCATCGAGGAGATCTCACCGACCGCCGTGGGCGAGGACAGCACGGTCCGGGTGTCGGGCCGGGTCACCAACACCACGGACGCGCCGATCGACGAGGTCACGGTGCGGCTCCGCTACTCCGGCACCCCGTTCGGCTCCCGCTCCGAGCTCGACGCCTACGCCGACGGCGGCCGCGACCTGCCCGCCTACGGCCCCACCAGCACGCTCGACGACCCGGTCGCGCCCGGCGCCTCCGCCGACTACACCGTCGAGGTCGACGCCGAGGACCTCGGCCTGTCGTCCTTCGGCGTCTACCCGCTGGCGGTCGAGGCCCTCGCCCCGTCCGGCGAGCCGTTCGGCGCGCAGTACACCTTCCTCCCCTACGAGGGGGACGACCGCCCCGACCCGGTCGACATCGCGTGGGTGTGGCCGCTCATGGACCGGCCGCAGCGGGCCGACGACGGCACCTACCTGGGCGACGGCCTCTCCGAGAGCGTGGGCCCCGACGGCCGCCTCGGCCGGTTGCTGGTCGCGGGCGCGCAGGACGACGAGACCACCCTGGAGCAGCCCCACCCCACCCCCGAGGCGGCGGACGAGGACACCCCCGCCGCCGAGGAGGACACCGCGGCGCCCCGCGCCTCCGGCGACGACGCCGACGCGGTCCCGCTGACCTGGGCGGTCGACCCCGCTCTGCTGGACGACATCTCGGCCCTGACCGGCGACCCCTACGAGGTCGTCACCGAGCCCGGCGCGGTGGACGACCCCGCCGACGCGCCCACCGAGACCGTCGACGCCAGCCTCAACGCCCAGGTGTGGCTGGCGCAGGCCCGCACCGCGCTGCGCACCGAGCCGCTGATCGCCACCCCCTACGCCAACCCCGACATCGCCGCGCTGCTCCGCGCCGACCTGGCGGGCGACGCCGAGGCCGCCGTCCCGCTCGGCCGCGACCTGGTCGAGAGCGTGCTGGAGCGCCCCGCCGACACCGACGTCGCGTGGCCGGCCGGCGGCATGATGGACAACGCCACCCGCGACTTCCTCGCCGGACAGGGCGCCTCCACCTTCCTGCTGGACGACTCCGCCATGCCGGCCGACGAGTGGCTGGGGCACACCGCGCACGGCGCCGCCCCGCTGTCCCTGCCGGACGGCGAGGACGGCACCGCGCTGCTCGCCGACAGCGGGCTCACGGCGGTGCTCGGCCAGGACAGCACCGGCCCCGGCGCCGCCGCGCTGGCCCAGCAGCGCTTCGCCGCCGAGACCGCGATGATCAGTGCCGAGGACCCGGGCACCGACCGCACCGTGGTGGCGGTGCCCCCGGCCGACTGGAACCCGGGCGCGGAGTTCGCCTCCGGGGTGCTGGCGGCCAGCTCCGACCTGCCCTGGCTCGACCCGGTGGAGCTGGCCGACGTCGAGCCCGGCTCGGCCGGGGAGCGCCAGGGGCTGACCTACCCCGACGCGGCGCGCGACGCCGAGCTCGGCGCGGACCACCTGGACCGGGTCGCCGACGTGCGCGGCGACGTGCGGCTGTTCAACAGCATCCTGGAGGACGAGGCCGACGACCCGTTCCGCCCGGCGATCCTGCGCCTGGAGTCCGCCGCGTGGCGCGAGGACGAGCTCGCGGGGACGGCGGCGGGCCTGGTGGCGCACCAGGTGGCCGAGGACACCGGCCGGGTGCACATCATCCCCGGCGAGCCCGTGACCCTGGCCAGCAAGACCGGCACCATCGGGGTGCTCGTCGCCAACGACCTCGAGGACCACGCCGTCGAGGTCAACCTGTCGATGCTGTCGGCCAACCCCGAGCGCCTCAGCGTCGACGGCCACCAGGACACCATCGAGATCGGCCCCGGCCGCAAGACCACGGTGTACGTGCCGCTGTCGGCCCGCATCAACGGCCGGACGCTGCTCCACCTGAGCCTGCACAACGCCGAGGGCGA
Source organism: Nocardiopsis trehalosi NBRC 14201 (assembly GCF_001552555.1). GTDB lineage: Bacteria > Actinomycetota > Actinomycetes > Streptosporangiales > Streptosporangiaceae > Nocardiopsis_B > Nocardiopsis_B trehalosi. Next base: position 18,977 of record NZ_BCRK01000092.1, read on the forward strand.
GCCCGTCTCCGAGGAGCAGGTGCTGTCGGTGAACGCCACCGGCCTGGGCTCGCAGGCGCTGCTGATCAGCGGCATCGGCGCGGCCGTCCTGGTCGTCGCGCTCGCGCCGCGGGCGCTGCGCAAGTGGGCGCGGCGGCGCGCCGCGGCGGCGGGCGCCGCCCCCGGCGACGGGGACACCGGCGGCGGCACCGAGGGCACCGGCGACGCCCCTGCGGCGCCGGGCGGCGGCGCCGACCCGGACGTCGCGGCCGCGCCCGACGCCGAGGCCACGGCCGACCCCGCCCCCGAGGCCGAGGACGTCCCCGCCGACCCCTCCCCCGCCGGCGGCGCCGACTCCGGTACCGCCGACGGCCCTGACAGCCCCGACACCCCCGGCAGTGCCGACGACGGCGCCGACGACGCTCCCGACACCGGTGCCGCCGGCACCGCGCGGGACCCCAAGGGCGGGTCCTGACGACCCGGGCGAGGCGATCCCCCGCACGCGTCCCACCACCTCGCCATGCGCACCGACCGAAAGGAGCCGACCCCGGTGGCCACCGACACCGCGAACGGCAGCGATGACACCTCCGCCACCGGCGGCTCTCCCGAGTCGACGTCCTCGGGCGGCATGATGCGTTCGAGCGCCGTCATGGCCGTGGGCACGCTGGTGTCCCGCGTGACCGGCTTCGTGAAGGCGATCGTGCTGGCGGCGGCCCTGGGCACCCAGCTCCTGGGCGACGCCTACAACACCGCCAACACGATCCCGTTCATCATCAACGACCTGCTCATCGGCGGGCTCATCGCCAGCGTCCTCGTCCCGCTGCTGGTCAAGCGGCGCAAGCGCGACGCCGACGGCGGCGTCCGCACCGAGGACCGGCTGTTCACCGCGGCCGTCCTGGTGCTGCTGGTGATCACCGGCCTGGCCATCGCCGCGGCCGGCCCGCTCACCCGGCTCTACCTGGGCGACGCCGACCCGCGGCAGGCCGAGGTCGCGGTGTACCTGGCGCGGTTCCTGCTCGCGCAGATCTTCTTCGTCGGCCTCAGCGGCCTGGTCAGCGGGATGCTGAACACCCGCAACCGGTTCGGGTCGCCGGTGTGGGCGCCGGTGCTGAACAACCTGGTCGTCATCGCCGTCGGCGGGCTGTTCCTCTGGGCGGCCGGGGCGGGCCGCACCGTCGAGACCGTCACCGACGGCGAACTGGTGCTGCTGGGCGCCGGCACCACCGCCGGGATGGCGGTGCAGACCGTGGTCCTGCTGGGCTCGCTGTGGCGGTCCGGGTTCCGCTGGCGGCCGCGGCTGGACCTGCGCGGCTCCGGCCTGGGCGAGGCCATGCGCAGCGCCGGCTGGATGTTCCTCTACACCTGCATGACCCAGCTCGGCTTCCTCATCACCGCCAACGTGGTGAACCGCGCGGGCGCCGAGAGCATCCGCCAGGGCTTCGACGTCGGCGCCGGCCTCACCGCCTACAACTACGCCTACCTGCTGTTCCAGCTCCCCTACGCGATCATCGCGGTGTCGCTGATCACCGTGCTGCTGCCGCAGATGAGCGGGCACGCCGCCGACGAGCGGTGGGACGAGGTGCGCGGCGGGTTCTCCCGCACGCTGCGGGTGTCCGCGCTGGTGCTGGTGCCCCTGGGCCTGGCCCTCGCCCTGTACGCGGTGCCGGTGTCGACCCTGGTGTTCGCGCGCGGCAACACCTCCGCGTCCGACGCGGCGAGCATCGGCGTGGTCCTCGGCGTGATGGCGCTGGGCCTGGTGCCGTTCACCGTCTTCCAGCTCATGCTCCGCGTGTTCTACGCGATGGGCGACACCCGCACCCCGGCGTTCCTCGGCGTCGCGAACGTCGTCGTGCACGGGGCGCTCGCGGTGACGGCGTTCCTGGTGCTGCCGCCGAACCGGGTGGTCATCGGGGTCGCCGCCGGGTTCATGCTGTCGTTCCTGTCGGGCCTGGTGATCGCCGGTCTGATCCTCAGCCGGCGGCTGGGCGGGCTTGACGGCCGACGGTCTCTGGGAACATTGTTGCGGCTGCACCTGGCCGCCGTGCCGAGCATCGCCGCCGGCGCCGGGATCCTCTGGTTCTTCACCGACCGGTTCGGTTCCGGCCTGGTCACCAACCTGGGCGCGCCCGTGGTCGGCTGCCTGGTGGGCGGACTGCTGTTCGTGGCCGCCGCCCGGCTGCTGCGCGTGCGGGAGCTGTCCTCGGCGGTCGACCTGGTGCGCTCCCGCCTGCGGCGGTAGCGGACCCCCTGCCCCGTCGCCGTCGTCCTCCCTGCCCCCGGCACACGGCGCCTCGCCCCCACAGGAAGATTGCCAGAACGGTGCCGAACGACCAGCCCCAGAGTCCGGGCCGACCGCCCCGCCGGCTCCTCCTGCCGGAGGAGGTGCTCGACGCGGTCGAGCGCACCGAGCCCGGCACCGACCCCGAACCGGGCCTGGTCACGGTCCGCGACCCCGCCGACATCGGCGACCTCGGCACGGCGGACCGCCCGGGCGAGGAGGGCAACGAGATCGGGGGCGCGGCGCACGCGCCGCCCTCCGACCTCATGCGCTCCAGCGCCGTCATGGCGATCGGGACGGTGGTCTCGCGGGCCACCGGGTTCGTCCGCACCATCGTGCTCGCGGCGGCCCTGGGCACCCAGCTCCTGGGTGACGCCTACCAGACCGCGAACATGGTCCCGTTCGCCGTGTACGACCTGCTCATCGGCGGGCTGCTGGCGAGCGTGTTCGTGCCGTTCCTGGTGAAGCGGAAGAAGGCCGACCCCGACGGCGGGCTCGCCACCGAGCAGCGGCTGTTCACCGCCACCCTGCTGGTGCTGGCCGTGCTCACCGTGGTCACCATCGTGGCCGCCGAGTGGCTGATCCGCATCTACGCGGGCGAGTTCACCGCCCCCCAGCACGAGGTCGCCAGCCTGCTCGCCCGGTTCCTGCTGGGCCAGATCTTCTTCATCGGCGCCAGCGGCATCGCCAGCGCCATGCTGAACAGCCGCAACCACTTCGGCGCCCCGATGTGGGCGCCGGTGCTGAACAACCTGGTGATCATCGCCGTCGGGGTGATGTTCCTCGTCATCGCGGGCCCGGGCAGCACCCCGGAGTCGATCACCGACGGCCAAGTGGCGCTGCTCGGCCTCGGCACCACCGGCGGCCAGGTGCTGCAGTGCGTCGTGCTGCTGTGGGCGCTGTTCGCCGCGGGCTTCCGCTGGCGGCCGCGGCTGGACCTGCGCGGCTCCGGCCTGGGCGAGGCCGTGCGGACCGCGGCGTGGATGATGCTCTACATCGGCATCGCGCAGGCGGGGCTCCTGGTGACGACCAACGTCGCCACCCGGGCGGGCGTGCGCGCCGCCGAGGCCGGGGAGTCGGCGGCGGGCGCCGGCATCACCGCCTACCAGTTCGCGTCGATGATCTTCCAGCTGCCGTACGCCATCATCGCGGTGTCGGTGATCACCGCGCTGCTGCCGCGCATGAGCGCGCACGTGGCCGACGGCCGCAAGGACCTGGTCCGCTCCGACTTCTCGCGCGGGTTCCGGCTGTCGGCGGTGCTCATCGTGCCGATCTCGGTGGCCATGGTGGTCTACGCCATCCCGTTCTGCGTGCTGATCTACGCGCGCGGCAGCACCTCGGTGGACGACGCCACCGGCATCGGGCTCATCCTCATGGTGTTCTCGGTGATGCTCATCCCGTTCACGCTCTTCCAACTGCTGATGCGCGTGTACTACGCGCTCGGCGACACCAGGACCCCCTCGCTGATCGCGATACCGGCGGAGGTCGCGCACGCGTCGGTCGCGGTGGCCCTGCTGTTCACGGCGCCGCCGCGCTACATCGTGGTGCTGCTGCCGGTGGCGTACGGGCTGTACTACATCGTCGGCTCGGTCCTCGCCTGGCAGGGGCTGCGCCGCCGGATGAACGGCCTCGACGGCCGGCGGGTGCTGCGGACCCTGGTGCTGCTGTACGTGGCCTCGCTGCCGAGCGCCGTGTTCGGGGTTGCGATGATCCTCACGTTCGGCCTGCTGCCGGGGACCGTCCTGCCGTCGCTCCTGGCCATCGCCGCGGGCGGTGTGGTCGGCGGCGGGCTGTTCGTCCTCGTCGCACGCAGAATGGGAGTGACAGAAGTCACAACATTCCTGGACATGGTGCGCGGACGCCTACTGCGTCGCTGATCACCAGGACGGCATGACCGAGCGTAACCGAGGTAAGGACCCCTATGCGCGACGAGTCCGGTGTACTTGTCCTCCGAAGGCGTCACTCAGGCGTCCTAGCATGGAGCAGCGGTTCTCTGCCGCCCCACCGATATCCGAGCTGCCCGAAGGGAGGCAGGGGACAGACGACATGGCCGGACCCATCCCGAGCTCCCCTCGGCGCGCGGCTCGCCCCGCGGACTCCCCCCGGCCGTCGCGTCCGTCACTCCCGGCATGAGCACCTTCATGATTGAGCCCGGCGCGCGGCTCGCGGGCCGCTATCGACTCGACGAGCGTGTCAGCGACAACGGCGGTGCCGTCCTCTGGAAGGCCACCGACGAGACCCTGGCCCGCCTGGTCGCCGTCTGGACCTTCGCCGACGGCTTCCCCCGCACCGCCGAGGTCGTCCGGGCGGCGCGCGCCACCAGCCGCGTCGCCGACTCCCGCGTCACCCAGGTCTTCGACGCCGACGACAGCGGCCCGACCGCCTACGTGGTCGAGGAGTGGGTCGTCGGCCAGTCGCTGGGCGACCTCCTCTCCCAGGGCCCGCTCGAACCCGACCGCGCCGCGGGCCTCGTCGCCGAGGCCGCCGAGACCCTCGCCACCGCGCACGACACCGGGCTGTACCACCTCAACCTCACCCCCGGGAAGCTCATCTGGAGCGTCGGCGGCGCGGTCAAGGTCACCGGCATCGGCGTCGACGCCGCCCTCAACGACGTCCACACCCCCGACCCCGCGGTCGGCGACGCCCAAGGCCTCGGCCGGCTCCTCTACGCGGCGCTGACCGCCCACTGGCCCGACGGCCCGCACAGCGGGCTGCGGCCCGCCCCCGCCGTCTCCGGCGGCTACTGCCGGCCGAGCCAGATCCGCGCGGGCATCCCCAAGCAGCTCGACGAGATCGTCTGCCGCGCCGCCTTCCAGGCCCCGCTCCGCGGCGGCCCGCTGACCAGCGCCCGCGCCATCGCCGACGCGCTCGCCGACGCCCCGCGGCTGGTCCCCATCCCGGTGGCGCCCACGCACGCGCCCCCGGCCCCCGAACCCGTGCCCGGCACCTCCCGCCGCACCGGCGAGTTCGGCCTCCAGTCCGCCCCCGGCCCCGGCCCGCGCCGCACCGCGCCCCGGCGGTCCGCCGGCGA
>NZ_BCRK01000093.1 GCF_001552555.1 Nocardiopsis trehalosi NBRC 14201
GGGGTGGTGTCACGTCGGTGCGGCGGGCGGGGTCGGGTGGAGGAGCGGGGACGGCGCGGGCCGGCCCCGCGACCACCGAGGAGAGGGAGGCCGATCCCCATGTCCGCACCCACCGGCCGCTCCGGGGCGGCGGCACGCCGGTTCGTCACCGCCGTCGTCGCCGTCACCGCACTGCAGACGCTCGCGTTCGGCGGGTGGATGCTGGTGTCGCCGCCGTCGTTCGCCGCGTTCGCGGGGTTCCCGCCGCACACGCACTTCCTGCACGACCTGGGCGCCTACCACATCGGCATCGGCGTGGCGCTGGTGATGGCCCTCGTGCTGCGGGACGCGCTGATCGCGGTGCTCGCCGGGTTCGCCGCGGGCGGCTCCGTCCACGCCGTCAACCACGCGGTCGACGCGCACCTCGGCGGGTCGCCGAGCGACCCCTACGTCCTGGGCGGGCAGGCCGCCCTGGCACTGCTCGCCCTCGCGGTGCGGGTCCGCCAGGTGCGCCGCCGCGAGGCGGCCCGCTCTCGGGGGGCGGAATAGGCGGGCCCGTCCGCCGGGACAGCGGACGGGCCCGCGGCGCTCTCACCCTAGCGCCGGGAAGGAGGGGCGCCCCGCACGGCGCCCCTCGGTGGATCAGTGGCAGACCGCGCCGTTGAGGCGGAACTCCTCGGGCGCGGTGTTCTCGCCGGTCCAGGTGCCGTTGAAGCCGATGTCGACCGAGGCGTCGGCGGCGAGCGTCCGGTTCCACGCCGGGCCGACCGCCGTCACGGTGGTGCCGCTCTGCGACCAGTCGGCGCTCCACCCGTGGGTGAGCCGCTGCCCCGCCGGGAAGTCGAACTCCAGCGCCCAGTCCTCGACGGGCGCGTCCCCGGTGTTGGTCACGCGCACCGCCGCCGTGAATCCGCCCCGCCAGTCGTGGGTCGTGTAGGCGACCTGGCACGAGGCCTCCGCCCCGTCCTCCGCCGTGGTGAACACGACGGTCTCACTGGGCTCCGAGGTGTTCCCCGCCCTGTCCCGGGCCACCACGTGGTGGGTGTACTCGGTCCCCGGCTCCAGTCCGGTCAGGGTCGTGGCGGTCCCGTCGGTCGTCCCGATGATCTCGGTGCCGTCCGCGGTGTGCCGGACGACGTCGTACTCCGCGACCCCGCTGCCGCCCTGGTCGTCCGCCGCCGCCCAGGTCAGCGTCGCCTCGGTGGCGGTGACGCCCGACGCCACCGGGGTGCCCGGCACGCTCGGCGCGATGGTGTCCTCACCCGGATCCTCCACACCGACCTGGTCCGCGGTGAACGAGGCCACCCAGGCGAGCGGGGCGTTCCAGTTGATCGTCAGCTCGTTGGTGGCCCAGGACCCGATGTCGTCGATGTAGCAGAACTGCGGGGCGCAGCCCTGGAGGTTGTCGAGGGCGACCGGGTCCCAGGTGGCGGTGTCGGAGTTGGGCCCGCCCGACAGGGTGCCCGCCGGCGGGTTGGGCAGGTCGGGGTCGAGCTGGTGGGCGTACCAGCGGCTGTGCTGGTTCTCCGCGGCGTTCTCGCCGTACCCGGTCACATAGGACTGGTTCAGCGCGTTGCGGCCGAGGATGTAGTCGAGCCCCTCCAGCACGCCGTCGCGGTACCGTTCGTCGCCCGTCAGGTCGAACGCGGTGCCGATGACGACCATGTTGTTCAGGACCTGGCTGTTGGAGCCCCACACGAACGTGCCGTCCTCGGGGGCGTACGGCAGGCCGTAGGGGTGCTCCTCCAGCGCGGCGAGGTAGCCGTCGGCGCCGTCGGCGACCGACTCCCGCACGCGGTCGCGGTCGGGCAGCCCGCTGGGGACGACCGCGAGGTCCAGCCGGGCGAGGGCGGCGACCGCCCCCCAGCTGATGCCGCCGGGGGTGAACACGTCCCCGGTGTGGTGCGGCGAGTCCGTCACGGCGTCGAGGTGCTCCTGGGCGCCGGTGGTCAGGTAGAGCTCGGCGGCGGCCCAGTAGAACTCGTCGCTGACGTCGTCGTCGTTGTAGGGCCCGCCGCCGACCCCGCCGGCCGGGGCCAGGATGTCCGGGTGGGCCTGCGCCGCGTCCCACGCGGTCTCGGCGGCGGCCAGGCACTCGGCCGAGAAGTCGGCGTCGTAGGGCGCGAACACGCGGGCGCACTGGGCGCCGGTGGCCGCCAGGTTGAGGGTGGCCGCGGTCGACGGCGGCTGCAGGTAGCGGGGCTGCGGGTCGTCGGCCGGCATCAGCGGCAGGCCGGTCCACTCCGCGTCGTGGATCTTGTGGTGGGCCATGCCGGCGAGGTCCTCGCCCTCCGGCACCTGCATGCTGAGCAGGAACTCCATCTCCCAGCGGGCCTCGTCCAGCACGTCGGGCACCCCGTTGTCGTGCTCGGGGAGCCGGAGCGTGTTGTCGGCCAGCGCCTCGGGTGACGCGGTCTCGGCGGTCGCGGTGCGCTCGAACACGCTCATGACCTGGGCCGCCGAGATGCCCCCGTTGACGACGTACTTGCCGTGGTCGCCGGCGTCGTACCAGCCGCCCGACACGTCCAACTCGTAGTCGCACCCGGAGTCCGGGGCGCACGGCACGCTGGTGTCGCCCTGGTTCGGGGCGACGCCGACGTGCCCCGCCTCGCGGCCGTAGCCGGGGGCGATGGCGTCGTCGATCGCGATGCCGCTGCGCTGCGGGTAGTACATCGACAGCGAGTCGACGCGCAGTTCCTCGTAGGCGTCGCCCGACACGTCGAACGGGTGGCTGGTCTCGCCGTCGGCGGTCAGCGTGTAGCCGGTGCCGGGGGTGGTGAAGCCGCCGAAGTCGATCGTGTGCACGTTCTGCCCGGAGGTGGCGTCGACGCCCTCGGGGGTGGTCTCACCTTCGGCGACGACCGCGCCCTCGGCGTCGTTCAGCGTCCACGGCAGCGCGGCGGCGGCGTCGGTGACCACGGTCGCGTTCTTGGGGCCGTCGGGGAGGTAGCCGACCTGGTTGACGCGCACGCGCGGGCCGGTGTCGGGCTCGTACACAGGCGGTTCGGCGCCGCCCACGAGCGACACGTCGTCCACGCAGAACGTCCAGGCCGTCTCGTTGCCGCCGAGCTGGAACGCGAACTGGGCGTCGTCCATGGTGGTGTCGGCGGTGAAGGTGAAGGCGAACTCCTGCGCATCCGGGCCGACCAGCGGCCGCTCGTCGAGCTGGGTGGTGAAGGGCGCGACCGGTTCCTGCACGAGGGTGCGGACCGGCACCTCCTCGCTGGCGGTGGCGGTGAAGGTCAGCTCGTAGGACTCCCCCTCGGTGAGGGGGATGCCGTCCTGGCCGACGATGGCCTCCCACGGGTCGGCGGTCCCGCCGGGCACCTCGGTGCACAGCCGGCCGTCGACCACCGCTGCGGGGGCGTTCTCGGTGTGCCACCAGCCGGTGGTTCCGTTGTCGAAGCCGCCGTTGGTGATCTGGTCCACCTCGTCGGCGGACGCGGGCGGGGCGGCCAGGAGGGAGAGGGCGAGCGCGGCGGCGGTCGCCGCCGCCCCGAGGGTGGTGGGCCGGGGGGATGGTGGTCGCATAGGTACCTCAGCGCGAGAGGGGGAGGCCGGGGGAAGGCCCGTCGCCGGGCGGCGGAACTCTATGGGAGCGCTCCCAATATGAAGTTATGTGCCGAATCGTGACAGTGGGCGACAGGAGTGTCAATGCGCCGTCGCCGTCCGGCCGTGCCGCGCGGCCCCGCGCGCCCGATCCGCGACCCCGAGGAACCGGCGGCTGATTTCGGGTTTTCGCCACCGAGGGCGGTCCATATAACGGAACGGTAAAAGTGTGTCCGGGGTCACCCCGGCCGCCTTCCCCGCTCCCGCCCGAACGCGTCCCCCGGCGCTGCCATAATCGCCGCCATGCCGCGCCTACCCCTCACCGCGCCCCCGTCCCCGACCCTCTACACCGACTGGGTGCGGACGAACGACCCCGGCCGCACGGCCGACGCCCGCAGCATCGCCGACGACCTCGCCGCGGCGGCCCCCCGCGCGCTCGCCAAGCCCGGCCGCCTCCTGGACGACCTCGCCCGCCGCGCCCGCTCCCTGCCGCCCGCCCACCGGCCGCCGTTCTGGGACACCGCGGGGTACCACCTCCTCCGGTACTCCCGCCGGCACGCCGCCCTCGCCTACGGCCACGCGCGCGCCGCCGAGACCGAGAACGGCCTGGCCGCCGACCCCGGACACCGCATCGGCGTCGCGCTGCTGTTCGCCCGCTCGGGGGCGCTCGCCGCCAAGGAGATCCGCGCCCACCAGCGGTGGCTCGCCGCCACCTACACCCCGGAGGCGGCGCACGCGGAGTTCGTCCGCTTCCTCGGCGCGTGGGCCGAGGGCGGCGCCGCGCCGTCGGCCGACCTGCACACCCGCGTCCGCGCGTCGGCGCAGGCGGCGGGGCTCGGCGTCGACGAGGACGCCCGCCTGCTCGGCGGCGCCCTCACCGCCGCCGCCGGCACCGCCGTCCCCACCGCGCTGCTCGACGGCGCCGCCCGCGTCTTCGCCCAGGCACCCCCGGATGAGGAGGTGCGCGCCGCACTCGCCGACCTCTTCCCCACCGGGGACACGGCGGCGGGCGCGTGGCTGCGGCTGCTGGCGGCCGCCGGCACCCTCGACGCGCTCGCCGCCGGCACCGTCACCCCCAAGGAGGGGCCGGCCGGGTGGCTCGGCGGGTTCCCCTACCACTACGCCTTCGCCAAGGTCGCCCTCGGCGGCATCAGCGCCCGGCCCATGCCCGAGGAGCTGTACGCGTTCCTGCCGCGCATCGCCGGGCGGCTGCGCACGGCCGGAGAACCCGTGCGCCTGTACGAGTCGCACTACCGCACCGCGCTCTTCGACGCCGACCTGGTCGACGCCTGCCTGGCGCACGGCATCCCCGTCGCCGACCCCGGGCCGCAGGTCCGGCTGCACCTCTGGGGCGACGCGTCGCGGCGCGACCTGCGCGCGCTGGCCGCCGACCCGGTCTTCGGCCGCCGCCTGGAGGGCACCGTCCACGCCACGGTCGAACGGGGGACCGCCATCACCCGGCTGCCCCGCAACCCCGGCATCGAGGCGAGCGTGCACGAGCGCATCACCCGGCTGCTCGACGCCGCCGCCGAGGGCGGCGTGTCGCAGGCGTCCCGCGCCGCGGCCGCCCTCGACGACCTCCTCGACCGGTCCACCGTCGCCGCGCTCGACGGCATCGGGGAGGCCCTGGCCGGCCTCGACTTCGCCGCCCCGCTGGCGCGCACCCTGCGCGCCGGCATCCCCGATGAGCTGGTCTGGCCCGCGATGGAGTCCGCGCTGGCCGACCTCGCCGCGGCCGAGGGCCGACCGGTGGAGGAGGCGGTCGTCGGGGTCACCTGCACCTGGCCGGTGCTCACGCTCTACGGGCGCACCCGGGCGGTCGCCGTCGACCACACCGGTCGGCGCGGTGAGGCCGCGTTCACCCTGCCCGCCGACGCCCGTCGGCACACCGTGCACTACGCGGGCGGCGACCTCCTCGTCGCGTGGACCGCCCGGGACGCCCCCTACGCCCCCTCGGACCACGCGTTCTGGGCCACCGACCCGGCCATCGTGTTCCGTCCGGAGCACACCGGCGGCCTCGCCGCCTATCGCGACGCCCTGAACGGGGCGCTGGGCTACCAGTTCGCCACCGCCGACGGCCGCCACGACGGCGAGCGCGTGCTCCGCCCCGGAGACCGGTCGGGGATCGGCGACTTCGAGCGGCAGATGTCCGACGGCCACGCGGTGTGGAGCGCCGAGGCGACGTCCCGGGAGCCGCAGGGCGGGTGGGCCCGGCTCGACCCCGCCACCGGGGCGCGGGCGGCACCCTCGCTGCCGGCGTTCTTCGCAGCGGGTCCGCCCGAAGGCCTGGAGTGGGACTTCAGGCTCCTCAGCCTGGCCCCGCTGCCCGACGGGGTCGTCTCGCCGCTCGGCAGCGCCGGGCGGCTGAGCGGGTTCCGCGTCGCCCACCCGGCCGGCACCGGCCGGGGCGCCGCGCGGCGCTGGGTGGTCGAGGGGGCCGACGGCCGCCGCGCCGACCTCGCCCGCGCCCCCGGCATGGGCGGGGTGTGGGGCATCGTGCGCCTGCCCGAGGGCGGCGCCGACATCGCCGTCACCCACGGCTCCGACCACAGGGCCGGGGTGGTGCAGGGGTACGCGACCGACGACGTCCGCCTGCTGTGGGAGGCGCGCTATTTCCCCAGTCCGCGCGACCACTTCCGGTACGGACCGGAGCGGGGGTCGCTGATGCCGCCGCCCGCGTTCTGGCACTTCCTCGTCCCGCGCCATCCCGCCTCCTCGCGCGCGCTCCGCGCCGTCGACCGCGCCCAGGCCGCCGGGCTGGTCGCGTCCGCGTCCGCCGCCGCCGACTCCGGCGGCGGCCGGGCGGAGGTGCGCGCGGCGGTCGCCCGGCTGCTGCCCGCCGTCACCGACCCCCGGGTGGCCGACGGGGTGGCGCTGGCCGCCGAGCGGGCGGCCGATGGGCTGCGCCACCGCGAACGCCTGTCCCACCGGGTCGACCTCGTCCGGTCCGGCGCGCTCGCCGACCCGCCCGCCGACGTGCCCGAGAGGACCCTCGCCGACGCCCTGTGCGGACTGGTCGACGACCCCCGCCCCCGGGGCAGCGACATGTCCCCGCACCCCGCCACCCTGACCGCGCTCGCCGCCGCGGGAGCCTTCCTGCGCGGCGAAATCGACGACGACACCCGTCTGCTCAGCGCGCCGGCGCCGTTCCTCGACTGGACCGCCCTCCTCGGTGCGATCGACGCGGCCGCCTGGCGTGCGGTGGCCGGACCCACCGGCGACGACGAACGGGCCGCGCTCAGCGGGCTGCTGCGCACCTGGGCGGCGCATCCCGTCGCCGCCCCCGGCAGCTGGCGGCTGGGCACCGCGCCCGCCGCCGCCCTCGCGCCGCTGTGCGCGGCCGGGCGGGCCGTCGCCGCGGTCGGCCGCGCCCCGCGCCGCCCCAAGCACCCCACCCCCTTCCTCCAGCGGGCCGCCGACCCCGTGCCGGACGGTGCGGACGGGGTCCGCACCGTCACGGTCGGCCGCGACGACGCCGCGCGCATCCGCCGCCTCCTCGGCCTCCTCGCCGAGCGCGGCCCGCTGCCCCTGGACGAGGAGGCCGTCGCGGCGTTCGCCCGGCGCGCCGGGGTGCGCCGGGCGGTGGCCGCCCTGGCCGTCGCCGGGCTGCCGCGCCGCGCCGAGGTCGGCAGCGACACCACCGCCCGGTACGAGGCCCACCAGCGGATGCTGCGCTCCGCGCCCTACCGGGCCTCCAAGGACGTCGCCCGGGATGCCGAGAGGCTGTCCTCGCGGCTGGGCGCCGCGGGTCGCCGGGAGGTGTGCGCCGCGGCGGTCCCTGACGACCCGGCGGAGCTGTGGGCGCCCGGCGGCACGGTCGCGGCGGCGGAGCGCATGGCGGACGCGTGGGTGCGGCTGCTCGGCTCCGGTTCGACGGTGGACGAGGCCACGGCGGAGGCGCTGGAGGCCGCATTCGGGTTGGCCGACGAAGCGGGGCTGCTGGCCGACCCCGCGGCATCGGGGGCGCCTGAGGCGGACCTGCGCGCCGTCCTCACCTCCTCCCGGTGGGGCACGCTGAACCTGCACTACGCGGGCGAGGACGGCGAGCCGGGCCGCGCCGTCTACGCCTCGCCGTACCGCCGCCACGGGGCGCTGGTGGCGTGGGCGCTCACCGAGCGGCCGGTCGGCGACCCCGCGCTGGCGGGGGTCCCCGCGCTATACGACCGCCTCCGCGCCCGGCTGGACGCGCCCGATCTGCTCATCCCCCTGGGCCTGTGCGTCCTCACGGGCGGCGACGGCGACCGCGCCCGCGCCTTCGGTCCGGGCACGTTCCCCGTCCGGCCGAACGACGACCCGGCCGGCGGGGCGGTGGAGAAGCCGGTGGCCTACGATGACGGGCTGCTGGTGGTCGGCGCGCACGCCGCGGTGCAGCGGCCGTTCCTGCGGCCCTCCGGGCTCGCCGCCCCCGGCGCGCTCGACCGGGTGAAGCGCGTCTGCGCGGAGAACGGGTTCGAGCGCCTGGCGGCCGAGGTGCGCCGCGCCGCGGTGTACTACGACGGCGGCCTGGCCCGCATGGTGCGGCGTGCCGCCGACACCCCCGTCCCGGTCGGCGGGTACGAGGCCGACCCGTCCCTCAGCGTCCCCGCCCTGGTGGCCGAGGCGGCCGGCGCCCTCGGGGTCGACGCCGACGCGGCGGCGCTCTACCTCCAGCTGCTCACCCTCGCGCGGCCCACCGACCGCGCCGTCCGCACCTGGAACGGGTGGACGGCGAAGCGCCATAAGGCCGCGCAGGAGCGGCTGGTCGCGGTCGGCGCAGTGGTCCAGGAGCGGCGGCCGCGGGCGGGGCGGACGGCCTTCATCCCCGGCGGGTGGACCGAGCTGCGCGCGCCGGAGCTGCCCCTGGAGACCGCCAAACTCGCCGCCCACCTGGCGGAGGAGAACGACAAGAAGGAACTCGTGGGCCCGTTCGACCGCCTCCTCGCCCCGGCCCCCCTCCACGAGATGTTCGCCACCGCCTGGGCCACCCGCTGAGGCGGGGCCTCCCGCCCCCGAGCGGGAGGCCCCGCCCGAGGTCGAGGCTGCGCCGGTAGGCGGCGACGGTGATCGGTCATGTGGGATCGATGTCGTCGGCGGCCGAGGGCGAGTGTTGTGCCGGACGTCGCCGCCGCCGTCGGCCGAACTCACGTGGCGTGGTGTGGCGTGGCGGTTGCCGACGGGTGACGCGGGTCGTCGACGGCGTGCGGACGCGGTCGTCGAGTCGACGCTAGCGGAATCGTGGTGGGATCGGCCGCGTGAGATGGGTTCCGTCGGATGACAGGGGTCGCGTATTCCGCATTGATCGCCGACGGTCGGTCTATGTGGTGAGAAGTGGTGTGGCGGTTGTCGGCGTTGGTCCGCGGGTGGTTGTGCCGTCCCGGGCTGACCCGGGAAAAGTCGCTGCCTGCGGGGCGCAGGTGAGGCCCGTCGTGGGAGCGGTGCCACCGTCGGTGACTGCCGGGCGGCACGTCGCCCGTCGGTCGGCGCGGCCTGACCCGAGGCGGTTCCGGTCGGTCCGGGGCCGCAGCCCCGCTGCCGCCGGACCTGCGGACGGGCCCCGGCCCAGCCGGGGAGCCGCCGACCCGGACCGCAGGGCGTGGCCGCGCGGGGCCGGAGCCGTCGGCCGGACCCAGCGGGCGCTGCGCGGCAGCGGACACCGGTGCCGGGATAGACGGCGGAGCGGGGCATGGACGCCTCCGGGCCCTTGCCGCACGGTCGCGATTCGCGGTACGAATGGCGCGTCGCGGCCCGGTGGAGCCCCGTGGGCGCCGCCCGCGCCGCGCCCCAGCACCACCGTCGTCGCCCGCGCCGCCCCGGCGCGGGCGCGTCCGAGCGGAAGAGGCCATGGAAACCCGACGCGCCGACCCCATCTCCGCGCGGCCCGCCCGAGCGGTCCCCCGCCCCGAAGCGGAACCCGTCCTGCTCGGCTGCCACCCCGGTGCCGGCACCAGCACCCTGCGGGTCCTCCTCGACGCGCCGTGGGACCTCGGCGCCGTCCGGCCCGACCAGGTGCGCGTCGCGACGTTCGGCCGACCGCTCGTGCTCGTCACCCGTGACGACGCCATCGAGCACGCGGTGGAGGTCACCCAGCGGATCACGGGCGGCGGCACCCCGGTGGCCGCCCTGGTGGTCGTGGCGTCCGGGGGAGCGGAATCGCCGGGCGCGGCGGCGCAACTGGCCGCGCTGGCGGACCGGGTCGGCCGGGTGGTCCGCTTCCCGACCGTCTCCCGCCTGCAGCGGACCCCCCTGGACGAGGCCGCCGGGGTCCGCCTGCCGAAGCGCGCCCGCACCGCCCTCGACGACATCCGCGCCGCCTGCGCCACGCCCACCGCCGCCCGCGCCGTCGCCCTGAGCGCCGAAGGGGTCTTCCACCCCGGTCCGCGACCGTAGGAGAACGGCCACCCGACCCGGGGACGCCGATCGGCCGGAAGCACCGACTGCGGCGCCGACGCGGGGACGCGCCTGCGAAGGCGCCCGGAGGCGTGGGGCGGCGCTCCGAATATCCGGGGTTTCCGGCCTGCGGCCGCCGATGCCCGGCACCCGGCGGCGGTGCCGACGTGGGGATATACCCGCAGAGGTCTGCGGTGGCACACGGCGCTCCGATGGGCCATAAGGCCGATCTCCCGGCCCGTGCAGGTGCCCGACGCCCGGGGACGGTGCCGATACGCGCGGGGCGCGCCTGCGGCGGCGTGCAGTGGCGCACGGCGGCGCTTCGAAGGTCCGATGGGCCGAAGGGCCGGGAGTCCGGCCCGGGTCCGATGCCGGGGGCGGCGCCGCGTCGATTCGCTGCGGCCGCGCCCGGGCGCATCGGGCGTCGCGGCGATCCCGGCCGGGCGGGCACGCGGTCGGCGGTGGTCACGGCCGCCGCCGACCCCCGGCACACGAACGGCGTCGCGTGCCGGGGGCGGTGCCCGTCGGTCAGTCGCCCTCCCCGGTCCGGTCGGTGCAGACGCGCTCGGAGGGTGCGGCCGCGTCGAGCGACTCCACCGCGACGACGCGGAAGCAGTACTCGACCTCCGGGTTGAGGCCGGTGATCTCGACCTCGGTCTCCCCGGCCGGAACGTCGGCCATGCTGGCCTCCTCGGCGTCGACCGGGCCGCCCACGATGTAGTGCGGGACGTCACCGCCCGTGTTGTCGGTCCACGTCAGGGCGACGCTGATGGTGCCGTCACGCAGCTCCACCCCGGTCGGGGCGATCTCCTGGGCGGCCTCCGACTCGCCGCCCTGCGCGTCCCCCGTCACCGCGTCCTCGGCGGCCTCCTCGCCCCGGCCGTCCTCCTCGGCGGTGGCGGCGGGCGCGCCGCCACCCGGCCGCTCGGGACCGCCGTCGGAGAGCAGCGCCGTGCCCCACAGGCCGAGCCCGCCGCCGACGACGGCGAACGCGATGGCCCCGGACAGCAGCATGACGTTCCTCCGCCGCCCCTGGGAGCGTGCGGGCTCGGGGGTCGACGGCGTCGGGACGGCGATGCGGCCGGGCGGTGGCGTCCACGGGGCTCCGGCGGCCACGGGAGCGGGGCCGTCCGTCCCGGCGGGCGGCCAGGACATCCCGCCGTTCAGCGCGGGGCCGTCCGTGCCACCCGGTGCCCCCTGGTCGGCGGCGGCACCGGCGTCGGAGGCGGCGTAGGCGGTCGGGTCCGGCCAGTCCGGGATCAAGGGGGGCGGCACCGGCGGCAGTGGACCGGAGGGGCCCGTCGCGCCGTGCGACGCCCACTCGCCGCCCGGGGCGTGCGGCGGGAGGGGGTGCCCGTCGCCGGGGCCGTGCGGAGCGGAGGTCCCCGCGCCGACGGGGACGTACGGGGCGCCGTGCCCGCCGGCGGTGTGGTGCGCGGCGGAGGCGTGACCACCGGTGTTCGGGCCGGTGGACGAGGGGCGCGGGCCGGTGCCCGTGGCCGGCGGCCACGGGGACGCCCCGGCCGCCCCGGGGACGCCGGGGGCGGATGCCGAGGACGGGTGCGGACCTGTTCCACCGTCCGGGCGTCGAGGCGCGGGGTGCCCCGGCGGGTCCGGGGCGGCCGCCGCCGTACCGGGGGCGCCGCTGTCCGGCGCGGACCGGTCGGTCGGGTGACCGGCCGAGGTCGGCCGTCCTGTGGCGGGTGGGGTTCCGGGGCCCGAGGGGTGCTCGGAGGTGGCGTTGTCGTCGCCGTTCATCCCCGCACCCGGTGCGGTGGCGGAGGAGGGCTCGGCGGGGGCGGGGTCCGCCCCGGCGACCCCGCTCGCGGGTGTGGCCGCCGATCCGTCGAAGGAAACGGTGTCCTCATCCGGTGCCGGGCCGGCGGCGCCGGTGTCCTCGGTGGAGGGCGCGTCGGCCGTCCGGGGGAGGCGGTTGGTGGGAACCGAGGGGTCGCCGTCGTCGTCCGCTCCCGTGGCTCCCGTGGCTCCCGTGGCTCCCGTGGCTCCCGTGGCTCCCGTGGCTCCCGTGGCTCCCGTGGCGGGGAAATCCGCGCCGTCGGGAGCTGCGGTCCCGACCGACGTGCTCCGTGCCGGGGCGGTGTCGGCGGACGGGGCGGTGGGGGCGGTGGCGCCTTCGCGCGGCTCCGCGTTCGGTACGGGCGGACCGTCGGCCTCGCCAGAGGATACGCCCGTGCTCGCGGGGGCGACCGGAGTCGCCGAGCCCGGCCGGGTCAGGCGGGTGGTGGGGACGGACGGGTCGTCCGGGTCGTCGTCTCCGGTGGCCCCGGCGGAAGTGCCGGGGTCGCTCTCGGGGGTGCCGTCGCCGCTCGCGGCTCGGTTGGGAAGCGCCGGGTCGGCGGGAGTCCGGCCGAGGACGGTGGTGTCCTCCTGCGCGGCGGGCGCGGTGGCGTCGGTCTCGCCGTTCGCGGAGTGGGCGGTGTCCGTCGGCCGGGTGAGGCGGGTGGTGGGGACGGAGGGATCGTCCGGGTCGTCTGCTGCCTCGTCGGGGGAGGCTGCCGGGTCGTCTTCGGGGGTGGGGTCTGTTCTGTGGGAGGCGGCCGGTTCGCCGGGGGTCCCGGTCGAAGCGGTCGGGTGGTCGAGAGCGGTGGTGTCGGTCGCGCTGTCTGCGGAGCGGCCCGTGTCCGTCGGCCGGGTGAGGCGGGTGGTGGGGACGGAGGGGTCGTCCGGGTCGTCCGCGTCGCCGCCTCCGCTGGCCCCGCTGGAGGTGGCGGGGTCGCTCTCGGGGGTGCCGTCGCCCGCTGCTCGGCGGGGAAGGGCCGAGTCGGTGGTGTCCCTCTGCGCGGCGGGCGCGGCGGGCGCGGTGGCGTCGGTCGCGCTGTCTCCAGAGCAGCCCGTGTCCGTCGATCGGGTCAGTCGGGTGGTGGCGACGGACGGGTCGCCTTCATCGTCCGTTTCCACCGGAGCGGTGCCGGGCGAACGGGACTCCGCAGAACCGGTGTCCGACGTGCCATCGGCCGGCGCGCGGCCCTCATCGGACAAACCCCGTCCGTCCGCCGTCGCGCCGACGCCTGTGGCCGGACCGGTGACCGGGACGTCGGGAGGGGAGGCGGTGTCCGTGGGGCGATCCGGCGCAGAGGGCGTGTCCGCCCTGCGGCCGCGATCGGTGGGGGAGACGCCGTCGGTCCGTCCCCAGGCGTCCGTGATGGCGCCGCGCGGGCGGTCGGGGGACGAGGACGGGCGCGCCTCGGCAGCGGAGGGCCGTTCGCCCTGGGCGTCTCGGCCCGTCGACGGCCGCTCTCTCCCGGTGCGGGAGGCGGCGGTCCGCTGCGGCAGGTCCCCCGAGTGGGCCGGGGGTGCGCTGTCCGACGCGTCCCCGGTGGAGGGCGAGGGGGCTTCACTCGCGGTCGGCCGGGTGCGTCTCGGCAGCGGGGTGCCGCCGGTCGGCGCTCGGCCGTTGAGGGACACGGGCATGGTGGTCGCCTCGGCCACCTCGTCCCCGGGCGCAGTCGCGCGCCCGTTGCCGTTGCCGATGCTGTCGTCGCCGCCGTCCCGCGTGTGTGCGTCGGTGGTCGACGCGGGGTCGCCGGCTGTGGTGGAGGCGCGCTCCGCGCCGGTCGCCTCGCGTGCCGGGCCCGGCGAGTCCGCGCCGTGTGCGGCGGGGCCGTCGGATGCCGTGCGGGACGGGCCCGTGCCGGGAGCGGCCGGGCCGGACGACCTGGTCGCGCGGGAACCGGTGCTGGGCGGGGTCGGGATGGCCGGGGGCCAACCGCCGGGCGGTGGCGGGATCGGAGGCTCGCCACCGGGCGGCGGCGGGATCGAGGGCCGACCGCTCGACGGGTACGGGCCGGAGGCGCGTCCGCCGGGCGACCGCGAGAACGTGGATTCGCCGCCGGGTGGCGGTGGGATCGCCGGTTCGCCGCCGGGCGGTGGCGGGATGGAGGGTGCTCCGCCGGTCGGCTCGGGGGATCGGGGCTGTCCGCCGGTCGAGTGCGGGCCGGTGGAGTATCCGCCGGTCCCCTGTGGGCCCGTGGTCGGTCCGCTGGCCATGGGCGCGGCGGAGGGGCGGCCGCTCGACGGGTAGGGGCCGGTGGCGTGTCCGTCGGTCGCCGGGGGGATGGCGGGTTCGCCGCGGGGCGGAGGCGGGATGGAAGGTTCGCCGACGGTCGGCTGGGGGAATCGGGGCTGTCCGCCGGTCGGGTGCGGGCCGGTGGTCTGCTCACCGGGTGCCGGTGGAGGCGCGGGTTCGTCGGTGGGGGGGAGCGGGATCGACGGGTGGTCGTCCTCGGTGGCGGGGGATTGGGTGGCGGGGGATTGGGTGGCGGCGGGTTGGCTGGCGGGGGGTTCGGTGGCGGTCGCCGCCGCTATGGCCTCGGCGAAGGCGGCCGCGTCGGCGGGGCGGCGTGCCGGGTCCGGGTCGAGGGAGGCGCGGAGCAGGTCGGCCAGCCACGCGGGCACGTCCGGACGCGGCGGCTCCGCCAACCGCTCCCGGTAGGCGGCGGCGTCCCCCAGCGCCACGGCCCCGTCCGTGAACGGCGGTACCCCCGCGAGCAGCGTCCACACGGTCGCCGCCAGCCGGTGGACGTCCGACGCCGGCCCCGGCATGCCGCCCGCCGCCTCCTCCGGCGGGGCGGACGCGAGCGTCGCCCGCGTGTGGACCGCCGGCGGGAACGGGTGGCCCGTCGGCAGCGCCGACCCGAAGTCGATGAGCGCCGGTCCGAACCGGGCGCACAGCACGTTCTCCGGCGTCACGTCGTTGTGCACGTACCCGTGGTTGTGCACCGCCGCCAGCCCGCGGGCGACCGCCACCCCGACGGCGACGGCCTCCTCCACCGGCAGCGGGCCCCGGCGCGCCAGCACGGAGCCGTAGTCGCCCTGCGCGCAGTCCTCCATCACCACGTACGGCCGACCGGTCGCCGTGGTCCCCGACTGGAGCAGCGACAGCACGCCCTGGTTGGTCGACAGGGTCTCCCACAGCTCGGCCTCACCGCGGCGGCCGCGCGCCGTCGGCGTGTGCCACAGCTTGACCACGACGGTCACCCCGCTGGGCTCCCGTCCGGCGCGGAACAGGTCCGCGTCGGCACCGGAGTGCAGCAGAACGGGGGAGTTGGTCCCCGGGACCGGCCACCGGTCCGGCCGCTTCCGTTCGCCCGTCCGCGACATCATGCCTCCCGCATCGACTCGTTCGTTCCGGTGGTCGGACGCCCCGCCGCCGCGCGGGGGTCCGGCCCCGCGCCCGGGCGGACGCCCCCCGCGCTCACCGCCGCCGCCACAGCAGCGGGCGCGGGTCGAGCCACCACAGCACGCGGCGCGAGCGGGGCAGCTCCGCGCGCAGGGCGGCGGTGTAGGTCCGCACCTCGTCGGCCGCGGCGCGGGCGGTCCCGGCGTCGACGCGGGGCGCGCCGGACGCGGGCCCCATGAACGCCAGCGCGTTGAGGGCGGTGCCCAGCGCCCAGGTGCGCGGTCGGCCGTCGGCGGCCGGCAGCAGGGCGTCGGAGCGGGCGAGCACATCGGTCACCGTGTCGGACGGCCGCGGCGCGGCGCCCGCCATGCGCAGGCCGTCGCGCAGCTCCCACCACGCGCCGTGCAGCCGCCGCTCGGGTTCGCGCGCGGCCAGCCGGTACCGGCGGCGGACCACCCGGGCCGCGCCCGCCAGCAGGGCGGCGGCAACGGCGGCGGCCACGGCCCAGGCGACCGTCCGGCCGACCCGCGCCCACGCGTCGCCGACGTCGATCGGCCCGTTCGACGGGGAGAACAGCCCGTCCTCCTCGGCGGCGGTCCCGCCGGCGGCCTCACCCGGGTCGGCGCCGGCGCCCGTCTCGGACTCCGGCGTGGCCCCGTTCTCCTTGGGGTCGCCGGGCATGACGTCGAACGGGGCCCACCCGACGCCCTCCAGGTACACCTCGCCCCAGGCGACCGCGTCGCCGCTGCGGATGATGCGGTCGTCCCCGCCGTCCCCGACGGCGGTGCCCGGACCGAACCCGACGACGACCCGGCTGGGCAGCCCGGACGCGCGGGCCAGCAGCGCGAACGCGCTCGCGAACTGCTCCGACGTGCCGCCCCCGCCCTGCTCGCCGGGTTCCACCAGGAACTCGGCGAGGTTGGCGTAGCCGTGCCCGCCGGGCGACTCCGGGTCGAACCCGTAGTTCGAGCGCAGGTGCGCGGCGAGCCGGTTGGCCCGCTGGTAGGGGGTGCCGGTGCCGACCTCGGCCGCGATCCCGGCGATCTGCGGCGGCGCGTCGGCGGGCAGTTCGAGGTACTCGGCGAACTCCTCGCGGTCGGGCTCCTCCGCCGTGGTGAGCGTCTCCTCCTCAAACTGGGGGACGACGCCGGCCACCCGGTAGGCGGCGCCCTCGGCGGTGCCGGTGGCGATCCGCAGCCCGCCGGACGCCGGGTCGAACGCGGTGTGCGCGCCGGCGACCTGGCGCGCGATGCCCGGCGACGGCAGCCAGTGCCCGGGCAGGGCCTCGACCTCGACGTCGACCGTGCGCACGGGCCGGGCGGGCAGCGGGAACTCGGGGGGCGGGACGCTCTCGCCGACCGGGACGTAGCGGCCCCCGGCCTGCCAGGTGATCCCGTCGAAGTCGCTCAGCGTCACCCACCGCAGCTCCGTCGGCTCCTCCCCGGTGACGGTCATCAGCCGCTCCCCGGGCTCGGCCGACCAGGCGGCGAGGTAGCTGAGCGGACTGACCCCGTCGGTCGTCTCCTCGGGCGGGGTGACCTCGGCCCGCAGGTCGGCGGGGCGGAACGGGGAGGAGTACAGCGCGAGCGGGCCCAGGTAGACGGTGAGCGAGGCGACCAGCGCGAGCACGCCGCCCACGCTCAGCGCCCGCGTCAGCGCGCGCCGCCGCCCGCCGTCGGCCGCCACGACGGTCGCAGCCCCGCCGGGGTCGGCCCGCTGGTCGGCGGAGAGCGCGAGCACCACGACGGCGGCCAGCGCGAACACGGCCGCCGGCACGTAGGCGGGGCGCACCTCCGGCCCGTTGACGACCGCGGCGCCGACGAGCGCCAGCAGCGGGCCCAGCACCGCGGTCAGCGGCGCGCCGCCGCCCAGGGCCAGCGCCCCGGCCGCGCCCGCCAGCCACACGGCCAGCGCGGGCAGGGCGAGGGTGTCGGCGGCCACCGGTGTCGGCAGCGCCATGGTCAGGATGCGGGCCCCCGAGTGCGCCACCGCGTCGACCGTCCCCGGCCACAGGCCCTCCGCCCGCCCCGGGAACGCCGCGACGAGCGCCACCACCCCGGCGAACGCCACGGGCAGCCCCATGACCAGGGCCGACGCTGCCGACAGCCAGCGGTGCAGCAGGGCGGTGACGAGCACGCCCGCTGCGGCCCACCCGGTGAGGACGACCGCGACCAGGTCGGGTTCGGCGTAGGCGGGGGACACGGCCAGGCCGGGCGCTGCGGCGGCGGCGATCAGCGCCGCGAGGCCCAGGACGCGGTTCACGCCGACCACCGCTCGGTGTTCCAGCGCGCGGCCAGCTCGGTGGCGTCGCCGGCGTCGACCACGGTGATCCCGGGGACGGTGCCCACGGGCGCGCCGTAGCGGCGCAGCGCGACGAGCACCAGCCGCGAGTACCGGTCGGCCAGCCGGGCGAACAGCCGCGCCTCGGCGCCGGTGATCGACGCGCTGACCAGCACCAGGGTGTCGCCGAAGGGGCGGTTGCGCAGCCGCCACAGCTCGTCGGGCAGGGACGCGCCCTCGGTGGGCTCGGCCTCCGCGAGCAGGTCCAGCAGCGGGGTGAGGCCGCCGTCGGTGCTCTCCCGGCCGCGCCCGCTGATCAGCCGCAGCTCGCACGCCCACCGCCCCTGGAGGGCCGTCGCGACCACGGACGCGGCCGCGCTCGCGACCTCGTCGAGCGCCGCCAGGTCGTCGCCGGACGCGCCGGCGCGGTCGTCGGCGACGACGGTCAGCCGGGTGTGGGAGGTGTCGACGTGCTCGCGCACCATCAGCCGGTCGTGCCGGGCCGAGCTGCGCCAGTGGATGTGCCGGACGTCGTCGCCCGGGACGTACTCGCGCAGCGCGTGGAAGCTGACGCTGCCGGCGGCGCCGCCGTCGAACACGCCCTGCACGTCCCCGCTGCGGCCCACGGGCAGCGCGCGCAGCGGCTCCCAGCGGGGGTGGATCCACACCCGGTCGACCGCGCCCGACCCGCGCCGGGTGGCGGCCAGCCCCAGGGGGTCGCGGCGCCGGGACTCCAGCGGGCCCAGGTCGGCCACGCCGCGGCGCTCCGCCGGGAACCGGTAGGACAGCGGGGAGGTGTCGCCGGGACGGCGCGCGGGGAGTTCGACCAGCCGCTCCCCCGAGGGCTCGCGCACCCGGTCGGCGAGCAGGTGCGCGCCGCGCCCCCGCCCCTCCTCGGTGGTGCCCAACTCGACCTCCACCTCGTCACCGGGGCGCACGCGCGACACCGCGACCGTGCGCCAGACCGTCATCGGGCGGATGCGCCCCACCAGGACCACGGCCAGCAGCACCAGGGCGCACGCCACCCCGCCGAGGATCACCAGCTCGCGGTAGCCGAAGACGGCGCCGACCGCGAGGAGCGCGACCCCGCCCGCCAGCACCAGCCAGCCGCGCGCCGTGAGGCGGACCCGCCCCTCGGCCGCCGGCCGCGTCGCGTCGGGCACCTCACTCGTCCCCGTGCCGCACCGGGGCGGGCACCGGGACCCGGTCGAGGACGTCGCGCAGCACGTCGGCGGCGCCCCGGCCGCTGATCGCCGACCCGGGGGCGAGCACGAGCCGGTGCGCCCACGCGGGCACCGCCAGCTCCTTCACGTCGTCGGGGGTGGCGTAGGAGCGGCCCGAGGCGAGCACCAGCATGCGCAGCGCGCGCACCAGCGCGACCGTCGCGCGCGGGGACACGCCGACGTGGATCTCGTCGTGGCCGCGCGTGGCGTGCGCCAGGTCCAGGACGTAGCGGTACACGGCGTCGTCGATGAACACCCGCTTGGCGGCCGCGGCGATGGCGGCCAGCCGCTCGGAGTCGGCCACCACCTTCAGGTCCTCGGGCGCGGTGAGGCGGTCGCCGCGCATGATCGCGAGTTCGGCGTCGGCGCCGGGGTAGCCCAGCGAGAGCCGCATCAGGAACCGGTCGAGCTGCGCCTCGGGGAGCCGGTAGGTGCCGTCCATCTCGACGGGGTTCTGCGTGGCGACCACCAGGAACGGGCGGGGCACCGGGTAGCGGCGGCCGTCGACGGTGACCTGGCGCTCCTCCATGACCTCCAGGAGGGCGGCCTGCGTCTTGGGCGAGGCCCGGTTGATCTCGTCGGCGATGACGACGTTGCTGAACACCGGGCCCGGGTGGAACTGGAACTCGCGGGTCGCCTGGTTGAACACCGGCACGCCCGTGACGTCGGACGGCAGCAGGTCGGGGGTGAACTGGATGCGCCGCCACTCGCCGTCCGTGACCGCGGCGATGGCGCGCGCCAGCGTCGTCTTGCCGACGCCCGGCACGTCCTCCAGGAGGATGTGGCCCTCGCTGAGCAGGGCCACGAGCGCCATCCGGACGACGTCGCTCTTGCCGAGGACGGCCGACGCGATCTCGTCGGCGAGCCGGGTGAAGTGGGCGGCGTGGTCGGCGGCCTCGTCCATGCTCAGCGGAGCGGCGGGCGCGCCGGAGCCGGCGTGCGGAACCGAAGTGGTCACGGTCTCTTCTCGGTGTCGGGAGAACGGGGCTGAACGGCGTGTTCCCGCGCCCGGCGGAGGCCGGGCACGGGAACACGGGGCGGCCGGGGCCGCGGACTAGACGGCGGGCACCTCCGCCGCGGGGTCGGTGGTCCCGGGGTCGGGCGCGGGCGGCGGGTCCCCCACCACCGGGGGGACGACCGGGTCGGTGGGCGGTTCGACCGGGTCGGTTGGCGGCTCGACGGGGTCGGTGGGCGGTTCGACCGGGTCGGTGGGCGGCTCGACGGGGTCGGTGGGCGGGTCCACCGGGTCGGTGGGCGGTTCGACCGGGTCGGTCGGCGGCTCGACCGGGTCGGTCGGCGGGTCCACCGGGTCGGTCGGCGGCTCCTCCGTGCCCGGCTCCTCCGGCTGCTCCGGCTCCTCGGGCTCCTCCGGCTCCTCTTCCTCGTCCTCATCGGGCGGGAACACCGGGTCGAGCGGGTCGAGGATGCCGCCGGGGCCCTCCTCGTCCTCGTCGTCCTCCTGGTCCTCGTCCTCATCGTCGTCGTGACCGGGCGGGGTGGTGGGCAGCTCGGGGAGTTCCGGCAGCTCCGGCAGGTCCACGTCCGGCGGCGTCTCGGGGAGGGTCGGGCGGTCCTCGCCCGGGGGCTCCTCGATCTGCGGGGCCGGGTCGTCGTCCTCCTCGGACCGGTCGGGGCGGGCCTCCTCCTCGCGGGCGGCGGGACCGTCCTCCTCGGCCGGGAGGTCGTCGGGGGTGCTGGCGTCGGGCAGGTCGATCGGCTGCGGCACGTAGTCGTCGACGTCCGGGCCCTCGACGAACTCCTCGCCGCGGTCGTCCTGGTCCTCGCCGCCGCCCTCGCCTTCACCGTCCTCGGTGGGCTCGGGGTCGTACTTGCTGACCTCGCGCACACCGCCGTCGGCGTCGACGACCAGCGCGGACTCGGACTCGGGGGCGTTGATGAACAGGTGCTCCTCGCGGACCTCCAGCTCCAGGTCGCTCTCGCCGGCGTCCGGAACGCGGATGGTGCGCTCCTGGCCGCCGTCGACCGAGAACTCCCGGACCACGCCCTCCTCGGAGTAGGGGACGTAGACCTTGTCGGCGAAGGTCAGCGCGGTCTCGGGGCGGGTGCCGTGGACGGCGAACGCCGAGGTCTTGGGGGACCCGTCGGTGAGGCCGGTGACCGCGACGACCGACGCGGCGTCGGCGAGCGTGATGGCCGCCGCGCCGCCCACGGTCCGGGCGGGCACCTCGGCCCCGCTCAGGCTCACCGGGGAGGTGGCCTGCTCGGGGGAGCCGTCGCCCACGAGGCTGACCTCGTCGGTGCCGCGGTCGATCGCCAGCGCGCCGGAGTCGAGCACGGTCAGGGCGAGGTCGGCGCCGGGTTCGCCGACGGCGACGCTGTCGACGACCTCGGGCTGCTCCTCCCCGCTGCGGATGGCCACGACCGTGCCCTGGGAGGGTGCGGCGACCCAGAGGAGGCCGTCGCGGTCGAACTCGCCGCCGATCAGCGGCCCGGCCAGGCGGAGGGGCTCGCCGATGGGCTGGAGGGTGGAGGGGTCGACGCGGCGGATCTCGCCGCCCTCCTGGTCGATGATGACGGCGGCGTCGTCGCCGAGGACGAACCGGTGGTTCCCGCTGCCGCCGGTGGTGGTCTCGCCGGTGAAGTCGAGGTTGACCAGGTCGACCGAGGCGAGCGAACCGGTGGCCAGGTCGTGGACGACGAGGTGCTTGTCGTTCTGGGCGAGCCGGACCGGGTGGTCGGCCGACGCCTCGACCGACTGCACCAGGTCGACCTGCCCGCTGTGGGCGTTCACGCGGATGACCTCGCCGGTGACGCTGCTCCACAGCCAGGTGGTTCCGTCGGAGAGGTCGTCCCAGTGGCTGAACGCGCCGACGCCGAAGACCGCGGTGCCGACGAGCCCGGTGGCGAGGGCGGTCACGGCGCCGACCGCGGCGCCTTTTCCGAGACGGCCTCGATCCGCGTTGGACTGGTGAGGCAAGGTTCCCTGTCTCCTGTCGTTCCTCGAAGGGATGGAGAAAGCAGGCCGACGAGCGGCGGGCGGGGCCGCCGTGCCGGGGTATCGGGGAGCTCCCTGCCGGAGAACGCCGAGCGGGTGCATGGTCACGGCGGGGGTCCCGGGCGCGAAGATTCGCGATCCGCACTTTACCTGCAACCGTTCTCCCAATGAAGACGCTATTCCCCGTGAATCCCCACCGGCTACCCGAAACCCCCTGATCGCCCCCTATCCCGTCACCCCACCGTCACCGCCTGGTGGCGATCGGTCGGCTGGTGCGGGGCCGCGCGCGCCCCGATCGGGGGAATGGCGTCCGGTCGGAACGGTCGGCGGGCGGGTCGGAGAACGTTTCCGAACGCGATTCGAAAGTGTTTTGGATCGAACTGTACAGAACGTGTTAGAGTGCTCGGCATGGGACGGCCTCGGGGGTTCGATGAGGGGCGGGCGCTGGACGCCGCCATGCGGGTGTTCTGGGAGAACGGGTACGAGGCGACCTCGACCCAGGACCTGTGTGCGGCGACCGGGCTCGGGCGGAGCAGTATCTACAACACGTTCACCAGCAAGCACGAGCTGTTCGTGCGGGCGCTGGGGCACTACCTGGACACCATGAGCGCCGCGCAGGCCGCGGTGCTGGAGGACGCGGCGCGGCCCGCTGTGGAGCGCGTCCGGGCGCTGTTCGCGTCGGTGATCGACGGGGAGTACGCCCGGCCGGGGCGCGGCCGGAGTATCGGCTGCCTGTCGGTGAACACCACCGTGGAACTCGCCGGGCGCGACGCGCGGGTGGCCGAGGTCCTCGACCGCGACCTCGACCGCCGGCTCGACGGCCTCCGCGAGGTGCTGCGCGCCGGGCAGCGCGCGGGCGAGGTGACCACGGAGCGCGATGCCGACGGGCTCGCCCGGTTCCTCAACGCGGTGATCGGCGGCATGCGCGTCTCGGCTCAGGGCGGTGCCGGGCGCGACGCGCTGGAGGCGATCGCGGCGACGGCGGTCGACGCGCTGCTGCCCCCTGTCGGCGCCCGGCGGCGGGAGGCCTGACCACCGCGCCCCGGGCGGGGGTGTGACGCGCCTGATCGGGGCCGCTGAGCGACCGGGGTCGGCGTGGCCGGCCGGCGCAGAGGGGGCACGGGCGGCCTGGCCAGGCCTGCTGGCCGACCGGTGCAGAGGGGCAACGGGTGGCCTGGCCGAGCCTGCTGGGCGATCGGCGGTCGGTGTGGCCGGCCGCTTCGTCTGACGGCCATCCACGCGTACGGCCCGCCCTGGGCGGCGTGCGCCCTAGTTTTGGAATGAACGATACAAAAGGAGACCGCTGTGCCGCGTTCCGCGTACGTCCTGGCCATGGGCATCTTCGCCATGGTCACCAGCGAGTTCGTCGTCGCCGGCCTGATGCCGCAGATGGCGGCCGGGCTGGGGGCCACGATCCCGCAGATCGGCTACCTCATCACCGCCTTCGCGGCCGCCATGGCGCTCGGCGGTCCGCTGCTGACCGTCGCCCTGCTGCGCGTGCCGCCGAAGCGGGCGCTGCTCCTGCTGTTCGCCGTGTTCCTGGCGGGCAACGTGCTCGCCGCGACCGCCCCGGACTACGGGGTGATGCTGGCGGCCCGCGTGATCACGGGCGTCGCGTCGCAGGCGTTCTTCGGCGTGGCGGTCTCCCTGGCGACCCGGCTCGCCCGGCCCGACCTGCGCGGGCGCGCGGTCGCGGTGGTGCTGAACGGGCTGATGCTCGGCACGCTGCTCGGCATGCCGATGGCGACCGTCGTCGGCGGCGCGTGGGGCTGGCGGTCGGCGTTCTGGGTGATCGCGGCACTGGGGGTGGTCGCCGCCGCGGCGACCGCCGTCGGCGTCCCGGCCGCCGAAGGCACCGAGGGCGCCGGGGCGGGCGCGGGCGGCGGGCTCCGCGGCCAGGGCCGGGTGTTCACGTCGCCCCGGCTGTGGCTGACGCTGTCGACGAGCACGTTCGTCATCGGGGCGACGTTCTCCGCGTTCAGCTACGTCAACCCGATCCTCACCGAGGTCACCGGGTTCGCCGCCGGCACCGTGCCGCTGCTGCTCGTGGCCTACGGTGCGGCGACGGTCGCGGGCAACACCGTCGTCGGCCGGCTCGCCGACCGGTACGCGCTCCCGGTGCTGGTCGCCGGCCTGCTGCTCAACCTGGTGTTCCTCACCGGGTTCGCGCTGTTCGCCCACGTCCCCGTTCCGGCCGTGGCGTTCCTGCTGGGCATCGGCCTCGTCGGGGTCACCATGAACCCCGCGATGGTCACCCGGGTGCAGCGGGCCGGGGACACCGGGCCGCTGGTCAACACGGTCCACTCGTCGTTCATCACGCTGGGGGTCATCGTCGGGTCGTGGGCGGGCGGCCTGGCCATCGGCGCGTTCGGGCTGCGCGGACCGCTGTGGCTGGGCGCGGCCCTGGCGGTCGTCGGCCTGGCGACCCTGCTGCCCGACCTGGCGCGCCGGGCGACGCGCCCCGCGCGGTCCCCGGAGGCGTCGGGCAGCGCGGTGGCGACCGAGCAGGAAGCGGTCTGAACGGCCGTCGACCCTGGCCCTCGGCCCCCGGCGCTCGGAGATCCGGAAGCCCGCCCCGGCGGCCGCAGGCCTTCGCGGGCGCGGGGCCGACCGCCCGCGCCGGTCGCGGTAAGTGCCATGGCCGCGACCGGCAGGTCGGCGGCGGGCCGGGGCCCGCCGTTCCGCTCCGGCGTCCGCCCCCTCCGGGGGCGGG
>NZ_BCRK01000094.1 GCF_001552555.1 Nocardiopsis trehalosi NBRC 14201
CCGCCGGTGCGCGGGTGCGGCGGTAGTGGCGGGCGACGCGGGCGCGGTTGCCGCAGGCGGGCGAGCACCACTCCCGCCGGGGGCGCCGCCGGACGAAGTACTGCACGCACCCCGGCGCCAGGCAGGGGCGGAGCAGCTCCCGGTCGGGGCCGGCGAGGAGGTCGACGCCCGCGCCCGCGATCAGGGCGACCGCCACCCGTCCGGGCGGGTCGGGGGCGCACACGGCCCGGGCGGGGGGACCGCCCGGCGGCCACCGCAGCTCCGGCCACACCGGGGCCCCGGCGCACGCGGCGTTGAGGACGGCGAGCGCGGCGCCGCGGTCCGCAGCGGGCGCCCGGGGGTCGGTGGTCGCCTCGGCGGCGAGCGCGCGCAGGGCGCCGCGCAGGGAGCGGAGCCGGTCGGCGGTGTCGTCGGCCCCCTCAGGCCGGGCGGAGCCGAGCCAGGCGCCGAGCGCGGGCACGCCGTCGGCGATCCGGTCGGCGACCGATCGCAGCCAGGCCAGGGCCGCCGCGGTGCCGGCGAGGTCGTCGTGGACACCGTCGCGGTCGGCCCAGACGGTGTTCATGAGCTCGACCGGCAGCGGCTCGCCCAGCGCGGGCGTGCCGACGCCGGCCCCGATGCGCGTCATTCCGCCAGCCTAGCCGCCTCCTAATGGTCGGAGAGGTGCGCAGGCGTTGACGCGCGTTCTCCCGACGCCCTAGGGTGCCGTCATCGCCTAATGGGAAATCCACATTGAAGCATTAGCCCCTCAGCCCGTGCCGACGGCCGCGCGGGCGCCCCGTCCGCGCAGCGAGAGGACCCCCATGTCCGAGCCCCGTCCGCCCTTCCCGCCCTTCGACGCGGCGACCGCGCGGCAGAAGGTCCAGGCCGCCGAGGACGCCTGGAACACCCGCGACCCGCACCGCGTCAGCCTCGCCTACACCGAGGACTCCGTCTGGCGGAACCGCGGCACCTTCCTCACCGGCCGCGCGGAGATCGTCGCCTTCCTCACCGACAAGTGGGCGCGCGAACTCGACTACGTCCTGCGCAAGAGCCTGTGGACGTTCGGCGGCGACCGCATCGCCGTCCGCTTCCAGTACGAGTGGCACGACCACGACGGCCGCTGGTTCCGCAGCTACGGCAACGAGCTGTGGGAGTTCGACGACCAGGGGCTGATGCGCCGCCGCGAGGCGAGCATCAACGACGTGGCCATCACCGCCGCCGACCGCCGCTACTTCGGCCCCCGTCCCGAGCACGAGCGCGGCCCCGGCGCCGACATCCCGCTGCGCTGAGCCGCTCCGGCCGCCGCCGGAGGCGGCCGGGCCGGGGCGCCCGGCGGGGTGGGCCGCCGCCCGGCCGGCGGGACCGCGCGGGCCGCCCTCAGGCGGCGCGGGAGCGGAAGGTCGCCCGGTAGGTCTGCGGGGAGACGCCCACCACGCGCTTGAAGCGCTCGCGGAACGCGGTGGGCGAGCCGAACCCGGCCTGGGCGGCGATCCGCTCCACCCCGTAGTCGGTGTTCTCCAGCAGGTACTGCGCCCGCCGCACCCGGGCGCGCAGCAGCCATTGCAGCGGCGTGGTGCCCGTGTGCTCGCGGAACCGGCGGCCGAAGGTGCGCTCGCTCATGCCGCCGCGCGCGGCCATGGCGGCGAGGGTGAGGTCGCGGTCGAGGTGGTCCTCGATCCAGGCGAGCACGGGTTCGAACGCGGAGCCGCGCGGCACGGGCGGCCGGGTGTGGGCGACGTACTGCGCCTGGCCGCCCTCGCGCTCCAGGGGGACCACGGCCAGGCGGGCGGCGTCGGCCGCCGCCGCCGAGCCGAGGTCGCGCCGGATCATGTGCAGGCACATGTCGATGCCCGCCGCGGCGCCGGCCGAGGTGAGGATCTGCCCGTTGTCGACGTAGAGCACGTCGGGCCGGACGTCGACCGCCGGGTACATCTCGGCGAGCATCTCGGCGCCGAGCCAGTGGGTGGTGGCGCTCAGCCCGTCGAGCAGGCCGGTGGCGGCCAGGATGAACGAACCGGCGCACACCGACGCGATCCGGGTGCCCGCCGCGTGCGCCGCGCGCAGCGCCCTGCGCACCTCCTCGGAGGGGGGCTCCACGCCGCCGGCGCACCCGGGCACGACGATGGTGTCGGCGCCGCGCAGCGCCTCCAGGCCCTCGGTGGCGGTGATGGTCAGCACCTCGCCCCGGACGGTGGGGGTGGGCGCGCAGACGCGGACCCGGTAGGGCCGGCGGCCGTCGGCGAGGCGGAGCCGGCCGAAGACCTCGATGGGGGTCGCCAGGTCGAAGGCGACGACGTCGTCCAGCGCGAGGACCGCCACGGTGTGCATGGCGCCACCGTAGACGAGATCCCGCCAGTCCGGTAACCCCTGTTCGGGCGGCCCCGGGCGCGGGGAGTGCCTGGCCCGCAGGGGTGGCGGGAACCCGTCGGATATTGGCGTTCCGGCCACTGGGGGCGGCGGCCCCCGGCCCCTAGCGTGGGGCGGGCCGCTTCCGCTGACAGGAGACCCATGCTCATCCAGATCGCCTTGTTCGACGGCTTCGACCCGTTGGACGTCATCGCCCCCTTCGAGATGTTCGACGCCGCGGGCGGCCTCACCGGCGGCGCCGTGCGCGTGGAACTCGCCTCGGCCGAAGGGCCGCGCGAGGTCCCCAGCGGGGTGCCCCCGCTGTCGCTGGCCGCCGTGGCCGCGCTGGACCCGGCGCGCGCCGACGTGCTGGTCGTCCCCGGCGCCGCCGGGCGCCCCGCCCCCGATGGGCCGGGCGGCGCCGGCGCGGACGGCGCCGAGGGCGCTGAGGGTGCCGGGGGCGCCGACATCGCGACCCTGCTGCGCCGCGCGGCGGACTCCGACCTGGCGGTCCGGGCCGCCGAGGCGCTGGAGCGCCCGGACACCCTGGTGGCCACCGTGTGCGGCGGCGCGCTGCTGCTCGGCATGGCCGGACTGCTGAAGGGCCGCCACGCCACCACCCACCACCTGGGAATGGCGGCGCTCGCCGAGACCGGCGTCGACGCCGTGCCCGCCCGCGTGGTCGACGACGGCGACCTCGTCAGCGCGGCCGGGGTCACCTCCGGCCTGGACCTCGCCCTCCACCTGATCGACCGAGAGGTGGGCCCGCGTGTGGCGCACGCGGTCGAGCAGGTGTTCACCCACGAGCGCCGAGGCATCGTCTGGCGGCCCCGCGGCCCCGTGCCCGCCCTGTGACCCCCGCCGGCGCGATGCCGCCCGCGCACGCTGCGACGCCCGCGCACGCTGTGCCCCCCGCCAGCACCGCGACGCCCGCCAGCACCGCGACCGCCGCCAGTACTGTCAGCCCCAGCACTGTGACGCCCACTCACACTGCGACCCTCGCCAGCGCTGTGCCCCCCGGCCGCACCCCGACCCCCGCGCGCCCCGCGACGCCCGCCAACACTGTCACCCCCGCCGACGCCGTGCCCCCCAGCAGCGCCGCCGGACCCCGACCGCGAAGGAGTTCCGACCCCATGCCCACCGCCCGCCCCCGCGCGTGCGCGCCGTCCGGCGCCCACCCCGCCGCCGGCGCCGACGCCGACCGGAAGGCCCGAGCCGCGCGATGACGAAGTTCCTCCTCTCCGCGCACGTCATCGCCGCGATCGTCGCGATCGGCCCGGTGACGGTCGCGGCCAGCATGTTCCCCGCGGCCGTGCGCCGCGCCCAGACGGCCGGCGCCGACGCCGACGCCGGGGCGACCGCGTCGGTGCGGCTGCTGCACCGCATCTGCCGCGTCTACGCGCTGCTGGGCATCGCGGTGCCCGTGTTCGGGTTCGCGACCGCGTCGGCCATGGGGGTGCTCACCGACCCGTGGCTGCTGGTGTCCATCGCCCTCACGGCGGTGGCCGCCGGGCTGCTCGCGCTGGCGGTGCTGCCCCGCCAGGACGCCCTCCTCGGCCGGATCGACGGCGGGGGCGCGCCCGTCGAGCGCGCCGAGACAGCGCGGCTGGCGATGCTCACCGGCGTCTTCAACCTTTTGTGGGCGGTCGTCACCGTGCTGATGATCGTCCGCCCCGGCTCCACCACGGGGGCGTGACCGTGCCCGGGACCGGAGCGGCGGCGGAGCGGCCGGTGCTGCGCGTCGCCGCCCGGGTCGAACTGGTGTCCCTGGTCGTGCTGCTGGGCAACCTCGCGACGGCGCACGTGCCCGAGGTGGCCTCCCTGGCGGGCCCGCTGCACGGGTGCGCCTACCTGGTGGCCGTGGTCGCCGCCGTCCGCGATCCGCGACGGTCCCCGGCCACCACGGTGCTCGCCCTGGTCCCGGGGGTGGGCGGCCTCCTGGCCCTGCGCCGCCTGCGGACGGCCGACGCCCGCGCCGGAGCCCCAGCGGCCTGACCACCGCCCCGCACTCCGGCGGCCCCGGCGGGACGGCCGACACCGGACGACCCCGGCGGCCGACCCCCACTCAGGGCCCCGACAGGCCGTCCCGCCGCGCATCGGCGAACCCGGCGGGACGGCCGACACCGGGCGGTCCCGGCAGCCGACCCCACTCGGAGCCTCGGCAGGCCGACCCGCCACGCGCGGCAGCCCGATCGGACGGCCACCCAGTCGCGCACGTCGGCGTGGACCGCCGGAGCGGGGCCGCCCCTCGGCTCAGATGCGGCCGAGCAGGTCGGCCTTCTTCTCCGTGAACTCCGCGTCGGTGAGGATGCCGTCGGCGTGCAGCCGGGCCAGGCGCTCGATCTGCCGGTACACCCAGTCGACGTCCGGGACGGCGCCGCCCGGGGGGTCCGCCGGCGCGTCGGCCGGGTCGGGGGCGGGCGGCAGGGCCGGGTGCGGCCCGCCGTCCGCCCACAGGTGGGCGGTGACCGTGGCCGCGAGCAGCAGCAGGCGGGCGCGCTCGGCCCCGGCCTCGCTCCCCCGCAGGCAGCGCAGGTCGTGCTTGGGCCGGGGCTGCGGGCCGTCGTCCTCGCGGTGCGGGGTCAGCCGTATGTGGGCCTGGCCCGAATCGGACGAGGGCACCCAGGCGACACCCGCGATGTCGGCGAGCGCGTACTCGCGGCGCCGTTCGCTCTTCTTCACGGCGGAGGCGGTGCCGGACCACTCCAGCCGGACCGTCGTGCCGTCGAACGACGCCGTCCCCTCGCCGGTCCGCACGTGCAGCGGCAGCCGGGCCACCAGCCGGGTGGCGGCGTCGGCGGGCGGGTCGCCCGCGAGTGCGGCCGCCGTGGTGATCTGCTCGGCGTGGTACTCGGCCACCAGTTCGTCCCGCGCCGGGCCGGTCAGCCGGAACGGGTGCAGGCGCGGCGCGAGGTCGGCCCCGACGCTGGTGTAGGGGTCGGTCCGGTCCTTCAGCCGCAGCCGCAGCTCCCAGCGCTTGCGGCCGGGGGTGAGGTCGGCGGACGCCACGGCCGCCAGCGGCACCTCGGCCCGGCCCAGCGCCGTGAACAGCGCGGGGGTGAGCACTTTGCGGGCGTACGTCAGCACGACCGCGTCCCCGGTGAACCGCCAGACGCCCTGATCCCCGCGCAACTCGTCCATTCCCGGAATCCTAGGCAGTCACCCCCTCGCGCGACACCGTGCGAACCGGAGAAAAACCGGTCACCGCGCCGCCACCCGCCCCGGCACCCCCCGGGACCACCTCCGCTCCGCCCCCACCCACCCGGGGCCCGTCATGTGGCGGTGGGCCGGGTGGAGAGGACGAGGCCGTCGTGGGCGGTCTCCCAGGGGGTGAGGTCGGCGGCGAGGGCCGTCGGGGACAGGTGGGTGAGGACGAGGCGGCGGCAGGTGAGGCGGTGCCGGTGGCGCGCCAGGGTCTCCAGATCGAGGTGCCAGCGGACCGGCGCGGGGGCGTAGCCCTCGCAGAGGAACACGTCGGCCCCCGCTGAGGCGTCGATGAGGGCGTCGGTCCACTCGGTGTCGCCCGAGTAGGCGACCGTCGCCCCGTCGCGGTCGGCCACCCGGACCGCGTAGGCGGGCGCTCCGGACGCGTGGCGCACCTCGAACGGTGTGGCGGTGAGTCGCCCGGTGTCGACCGGGACCCGGTCGGTGTACTCCGTGACGCGCACCGCGAACCGCCGCCGCACCTCCGCCGACCCCGGGAACAGCGCCTCCATGGCGGCGGCGAGCCGGTCGGCCGTCCCCGCCGGCCCGTACACGGCGAGGTCGGCGGTGCGGCGCCGGAACTGGCCGTCGAGCACCAGGAACGGCAGCCCGCCGAAGTGGTCCCCGTGCAGGTGGGTGAGCAGGACCGTGCCGATCGCGTTGGGGTCGATGCCCTGGCGGCGGAGGCCCACCATGCTGGTGGCGCCGCAGTCGAGCAGCGTGTGCGGCGCGGTGCCGCCGCCGCTGTACCCGTCGCCATCGGGGCCATCGTCCCCGCTGCTGCCGTCGCCGTCGGGAGCGTCCCCGTGGGGGCCGTCGGGGCCGAGGGCGACGCAGGTCTGGAACCGCCCGCCCGACCCGAACGCGTCCCCGCTGCCGACCACCGTGATACGCATGCCGCTCCCTTCCGCGCCGGTCCCCTGCGGCGGCGCCCGCCGGTACCGTACCCACGGCCCGATGGTCCGCCCGGTCCACACACCACCGGCCCGCCCGGCCCGCGCCCCCGGCATCGTGGCGGGCAGTCGACCGCACCCGCGCACACCGCCGAGCCGCCCACGCCCCCCAGCATCGCGGAAGGCGTGCGCCCGCACCCGCGCACCACGGGCCGCCCACCCGGGACCGCCACGCCGCTCACGCACGGAACCGCCCTTGGCCGACACCGGCCCCGCGCGCCCGTCAGCCCCTTCCGGACGGTGCCGTCGGCGTCGTGAACGCGACCCATGCCCGATCCGGCGGTCCGGTCCGGTCCGATGCCGGAACGGCATAGGCTGCGGGGGTGGACATCGTCGGTGCCTGCCGCGCGTTCGTCAGCGTGGGCGAACGGGGCAGCTTCACTCTGGGCGCGGCGGCCGCCCGCATCCCGCAGCCGGTGGCCAGCCGGCGCATCGCCGCCCTGGAGAAGCATCTGGGCGGCCGGCTGTTCGACCGGTCGACCCGGCGGGCGACGCTGACCGCGTTCGGCCGCCGGATGCTGCCGTCGGCCCGGCGGCTGGTACGGCTCGCCGAGGACATGGAGTACGACGCCGAACGCGCCCTGCTGGCCCCGCTGCGCCTGGCCGTGCCCACGACGTGCTCGACCGGCGACCTGGCGCGGCTCGACGCCGAGGCCCGCCGCCTCGGCGTCTTCCTGGACTTCGACCCCGCGCCGCCGGAGGAGCGGGCCGAACTCGTCCGGTCCTGGCAGGTGGCGGCCGCCCTGGTCGCGGTCCCGCCCGACACGGGCGTGTGGCGGGTCCCCTTGGGGGTGGCCACCCTGGCGGAGCCCGGCGCGGACGTGTTCTACCTGGAGACGCTGCGCGACGTGCGCGGCGGCCCGTCGGTGCGCCGCCGGGTGTGGGTGCAGCCCGAGGACGACGTCCCGCACGTGCGCGACCGGCTGCAGCGGGTGCGCGACGCGGCTGGGCTGCGGCCCGCCCAGGTGGCGGTGGCCCCGTCGCTGACGGCCGCCGTCGCCGAGGTGCTGGGCTCCACCGACCTGCTGCTGGCCTCGGCCGGGCAGGCGACGGAGCTGGGGCTGTCCTGGCGCCCGATCGGCGAGGTGCGCCCGGCCCGGGGGTACGACGTCGTCGCGGCGGCGGGCGACGAGGCGGAGCGCCTCCGGACCCTGCTGAGCGACGGGATCGCCCGCTGTCTGGGCGCCGCGTCCACGAGTGGGGCCGCCGCGTGACCGCCACCGCCCTCATCCGCGACCTGCGCGCCGAACTGGCCGACGGCGGGCTGCGCGGCTCCTTCCTCGTCCGCGACCTGCACTCCGGCGCCGAACTGGGCATCGACCCCGACCTGGAGTTCGCCTCG
Organism: Nocardiopsis trehalosi NBRC 14201; assembly: GCF_001552555.1. Taxonomy (GTDB): domain Bacteria; phylum Actinomycetota; class Actinomycetes; order Streptosporangiales; family Streptosporangiaceae; genus Nocardiopsis_B; species Nocardiopsis_B trehalosi. Next base: position 7,828 of record NZ_BCRK01000094.1, read on the forward strand.
GCGTCCCTGGTGAAGATCCCGCTGGCCGTGGCGACGTTGGAACGCATCCGCCGGGGCGAACTCGACGGCGCGGCGACGCTGGAGGTCGCGCCCGGCCGGGTGACCGCGCCCGGCCCGACGGGGATCAGCCGGTTCCGGCACCCGGCGCGCGTCGCGGTCGACGACCTGCTCTACCTCAGCACGTCGCTGAGCGACGGCGAGGCGGCCGACGCCCTGTTCGGCCTGACCCCGCCCGCCGAGATCGCGGCGGTGCTGCGCGGCCTCGGCGTACGCGGGATCACCGTCCGGCACACCATGCGCGACCTGGTCGAGACCCCGGTGGAGCGGTTCGTGCACTCCGACGCGCACCTGGCGCACACCCTGGCCATCGAGGCGGCGACGGCCGGGCGCGGCCACCCGGTGCGCCAGCTCGACGTGAGCCGGGCCAACACCGGGACCGCGCGGGCGTTCGCCGACCTGCTGCAGGCGCTGTGGACCCCGTCGGCGATCGACCCCGGCGTGGCGGAGCGGGTGCGCGAGCTGATGGCGAACAACGTGCTTCGGCACCGGCTGACCCCCGACTTCGCGTCGGACGCGTCGCGGTGGTCCTCCAAGACCGGGACGCTGCTCAACCTGCGCCACGAGGCCGGGGTGGTCGAGCACGCCGACGGCCAGGCGTTCGCGGTGGTCGTCCTCACCGAGTCGCGGGTGCCCGCGATCGTTCAGCCGGGCGCCGAGGCGCTGATGGGCCGCGTGGCGCGGGCCCTCCGGGACCACCTGCGCGCGGGCTCCGGGGAGGACGCGTAGGCCGCCCGCGTCACCCGGCGTGGACCAGTTTGTCGGGGTTGGTCACTGAGTAGACGGTCGCCACCCGGCCGTCGTCGTCGAGGTCGAGGACCACGACGGCGGCGGGGCGCCCGTCCAGGATGATCAGCGCCGACGGGTCGCCGTTGGCGTCGCGCGGCTCGACGCGCACCCGGCCGGGCGCCAGGCGGGCGCCGACGGCGGCGAGGACGCGGGCGATCCGCCGCCCGCCGCACACGGGGCGCGGGGACGCGGCGGGCCCCGACGCTCCGCCGTCGGTCCACAGGGCGGCGTCGGGCGCGAGGACCGCCATCAGCGCGTCGATGTCGCCACCGAGGGCGGCGTCGATGAACCGCTCGGTGGCGCGGCGGCGCAGCTCGGGGTCGGCCCGGTAGCGGGGGCGCCGCGCGTGGACGTGCGCGCGGGCGCGGTGGGCGAGCTGGCGCACCGCCTCGGGGCTGCGGCCGAGGATGCGGGCGGTCTCGGTGTGCGGGTAGCCGAACGCCTCGTGCAGCACGAACACCGCCCGTTCCAACGGGGTGAGGGTCTCCAGCACCACGAGCAGCGCGGTCGACACCTCCTCGCGGCGCAGCACCACGCCGGCGGCGTCGCCGACGGGGCCCGGCGCCCCGGGCGCGGTGACCACCGGTTCGGGCAGCCACGCGCCGACGTAGGTCTCCTTACGCCGGTCGATGGCGGCCCGGCGGCGGAGCGCGGCGTTGACCGCGACCCGCACCAGGTAGGCGCGCGGATCGGCGACGGGGGTCGCCCCGGGCGCACGGCAGCGGGCCGACCAGGCGGGCCACGTCTCCTGGAGCACGTCCTCGGTGTCCGCGACGGTGCCGAGGACGGTGTGCACCAAGGAGAACAGCAGCGGGCGGTGGGCGAGGAACGCGCGCGTGGCCGGGTCGGCGGGGCCGGTGGAATCGGCGGGCGGTTCGGCGGGCGGTCCGGCTCCATCGGGGCGGCGGGTCGGGCGGTCGGGCATGGCGGCCTCCTGTCGGTTCCGTCCGTTGTGAGCCGTCCGGTGTCGCGAGTGTGACATCGGCACCTCCGCTGTGATCCACCTCTCCCCGGCCCGGTCCGCGTCACGGCCGGGCGACCGCCGGGCCTCTTGTGGGGTGCCGGCGCGGGAACGGCCCGCACCGGCACCGACATCGGGAGGATTCATGCGCACCCGCATCCGCGGCGTCCGCGTCTTCGACGGCGCGTCCACCACGGCCCGCACCGACGTGCTCGTCGACGGCCCGGTCATCGCCGCCGACGACGGCGGCCCGGTCGACGCCGAGGTCGACGGCACCGGCCGGACCTTGCTGCCCGGCCTGATCGACGCCCACACCCACGTGTTCGACGGCGGGCTGGAACTGGCCCTGCGCTCGGGCGTGACCACCGAGCTCGACATGTTCTGCCTGCCGCCCAACCTGGCCCGGCAGCGCCGGCTGGCGGCCGAGCGGGACGACGTCGCCGACCTGCGCAGCGCGGGCGTCCTCGCCACGGCCCCCGGCGGGCACCCCAGCCAGCTCATGGACGCGTTCGGTGCCGAGGAGGCCGCGGCGCTCGGTGACGGGGCGGGCGCCTTCGACACCGTCGCCGGGGCCGGGCAGGCGCGGGCGTTCGTCGCCGCCCGGGTCGCGGAGGGCGCCGACTACCTCAAGGTGGTGGTGGACGACGGCGCGCTCTCGGGGGCCCGCCGGCCGACCCTGGACGCGGCCACCCTGGCGGCGCTGGTGGAGGCGGCACACGACGCGGGCCTGGCCGTCGTCGCGCACGCCCTGAGCGCGGCCGAGGTGGGCGCGGCGCTGGACGCGGGCGTCGACGGTCTCGCGCACGTGTTCTGCGACGCCGCGCCGGGCGACCCGGCGGCGGAGGAGCTGGCGGCACGCGCCGCCGATCATGGGGTGTTCGCGGTGACCACGCTCGCCTACTTCGAGGCGATCGGCGGCTCCGACCCGGACCACGCCCACGGTGACGCGGCGGGGCCGGGGGACGCGCTGTCCAACGCCGCGCACGCGGTCCGGGTGCTGCACCGGGCGGGGGTTCCGCTGCTGGCGGGCACCGACGCGAACCCGTTCGCGCCCGCGCACGGCGCGGGCATGCTGCGGGAGCTGGTGCTGCTGGGTGCCGCCGGGCTCGCCCCCGAGGAGGTCCTGGCGGCCGCGACGGCGGAGCCGGCCCGCCGCTTCGGGCTCACCGACCGGGGGCGGATCGCGCCGGGGCTCCGCGCGGACCTGCTCCTGGTGGACGGCGACCCGACCCGCGACCTCGCGGCGGTCGGCCGGGCCACCGACGTCTGGCGGCGCGGCGTCCGGCTCCCCCTCGGCCCGTCTGGGCGGTGACGCCCGGGGCCCGCGCCGGCCCGCGCCGCTCGGGGCGGCGCGGGCCGGGGCCGCGCGTACCGGCCGGGCGCGGATCAGGGGCGGCCCGGCGGGCGGCCGTACCGCTCGGGCAGCGGGAGGCCGCGCTCGGCCATGACCGTCCGGAGCCGGTCGGGGTAGTCGGTGATGAGCCCGTCGACCCCCGCGTCGAGGAGCGCCCGCATGGTGGGTTCGTCGTCGACGGTCCACGGGATGACCTCGATGCAGCGCGCGTGCGCCCGGTCGACCATGTCGGCGGTGACGTAGGGGACGTAGTCGGGGTCGGTGACCGCGCCGTCCTGCGGGAACCCGTGGACGGGCGAGAACGCGTCGGCGCCGAGGGCGTCGACGGCGGCCACGGGGTCGCCGCCGAAGTCGTCGATGTCGATGCCGCCGAGCCACGGCGACGCCCCCGGCTCGCCGACCTCCAGGAAGTCGTGGTTGGTGAGGGCGACGACGGGCAGCCGGGGCTCGACCTCGCGCATGCGGGTGAGCGCGCCCCAGTCGAAGCTCTGGATGGTGGTGCGGCGCAGCATGCCGGCGCGGCGGACCTCGGCGGCGACGACGCGGACGAACTGCTCGCGGGGGGCGGTCTCCTCGGGGGCGCCCGCCTCGACCTTGGTCTCCACGTTGAACCGGACGTCGTGCGCGCGGTTCCGGCGGACCAGGTCGAACACCTCGCTGAGCAGCGGCATGCGGGCGCCGGGGACCGCCCGCTGGCCCGGGTGCGCGGGCTGGGTGAGGGTGCCGCAGTCGAGCGTGCGGACCTGGGCGAGAGTGAGGTCCTTCACGTAGGAGCCGACGTAGGGGTAGTCGCGGTCGCCGGGGGTCGCGGGGCGGGTGTCGAGGCACTTGGCGGCGCTGACCCGGCGGTCGTGGGTGACGACGGCGGCGCCGTCGCGGGTGATCTGCACGTCCAGTTCGAGCGTGGTGACCCCCACGCGCAGGGCGTTCTCGAAGGCGGGCAGGGTGCTCTCGACGACGAGGCCCAGGCCGCCCCGGTGGGCCTGGAGGTCGAAGGGGCGTCGGCCGCGGTCGTCGGCGTGGGCGGGTCCGGCGGCCGCCCCGGCGAGGGTGGCGGCGCAGACGGCGATGGCGAGGGCGCGTAGCAGCATGGGCTCATGGTGGCCGGTCCCCCGCCGCCGCCCCACCGCCCCGGGGTGAAGACCCGGCGAAGTCCGCCCCCGAGCGGCCCGGCGAGCCGCCCGGCAACGTCGTCGCCGCCGGGGTTCCGAGGGGGTGCGCTACCGTCGGGGGATGGCGGACACCGACGCTCCGGGGACGGGCGAGATCACCTGGCGGCGGGTTGTGCCCGCCGACTTCCCGCTGCTCGGTACCTGGCTGGGCCAGCCGCACGTGGCCCGATGGTGGAACCACGACACCTCCCCCGAGGGCGTGGAACGCGACTTCGGCCCGACCGCCCGGGGCGAGACCGCCGCCGAGGACCTGCTCGCCCTCCTCGACGGGGAGCCGCTGGCGCTGGTCCAGCGCGCCCGGCTCGCGGACCACCCCGACTACCTCGCGGAACTGGCCGCCATCGCCGAGGTGCCCGATGGCGCCGTGACCATCGACTACCTCATCGGCGACCCCGCCCGCGTGGGGCGCGGCCTCGGACCGCGCGTGATCCGGTCGGTCATCGACCGCACGTGGCACGAGTATCCGGAGGCGACCGCCGTGGTGGTCCCGGTCGCCGAGGGGAACACCGCGTCCTGGCGCGCCCTGGAGAGATCGGGGCTGCGCCGGGTCGGCAGCGGCGACATGGTCCCGGACAACCCGGTCGATCCCCCGCTGCACCACGTCTACCGGATCGACCGCCCCGCGACCTGACCGCACCACCGGTCCACCGTGAGTCCACCGCCGGCCCCGCCGCCGTCCCGGGCCGCCCCGCCCACCCGGCCGACCAGGGGCCTACCCGGCACGCAGGCACCGCCCCCGCTGAGAAGGCCGGGCCGCACCCGCCGAGGTCGAGCGGGCGGGGGGCCGGGGTGGCGCTCACGCGTCGTCGGTACGGGGTGAGCGCTCGCGGAGTTCGTCGATGAGCCGCGACGCCTCGGCCTTGGTGAGGTCCTCCGGGACGGTCGCCCCGGTCTCACGCGCCAGCGTGGCGAGGTAGCTGAGCTGAGGGCCGGTGGCGGGCTCGTCCCCGGTCGCCCAGTCACCGGTGTCCTTGCGCGGGTCCTGCTCGGTCATCACGCTCCCCTTCCGCAGATGGACGTGCCCGTCCCGCCTACCCGCCGGGGCGCACCGCTAAGCCCCGCGTGGCACACGCCTCCGCCCACCGACTCGGCCGCCACCGGGCTCGGGCGTCCGGACGCCCGTCCACTGGTCGCGACCGGTCGGGCGGGTCGGCCCGCCCCGGTCCGGAGGGCGCCGACGGACGGCGCTCGGGCGGGCCCCCGCCCGACCGACCGCCCGCCCGACAAACCGGACCGCCCCAGCTCGACCACCACCGAACCCGCCCTAGTGGGGAACGCCGAAGAGGCCGCGGGTGACCCTCTGCACGGTCCCGTCGACGCTGAAGTGCACCCGCGCCTCGTAGAGGCCGAACATGCCGCCGATGGCCTCGGGGCCGTAGACCTCCACCACCGGCACGCCGAACGCGTCGAAGTAGCCGCGCGCCAGGGCGCGCATGACGGGCCGCAGGTCGGCCGACGGGGTGACCGGGTGCAGCCGGTCGGCGGCGCCGAGGACCGCGTCCCCGACCGTGTCGAGTGAGCCCTCGGCCTCGGGCACCCGGGTGTCGGTGATGGCGACGTAGCGATTGCCGCCGTCCTCGTTGCCGAGGACCGCGATCCCGCGGGCTCCCCCCAGGTCGGCCGCCGTGCGGACGAGGATGTCGGCCGTGTTGCCGGGCGCGCGGTACCCGGACAGGTCGGCGGTCTCCGCCGCGAGGTCGGCGTGCCCGTTCTCCGTGGCCAGTCCGCGCAGCCGCGCGGCGCCCGGCGCGTCCGCCGACCACCGCAGGGTGCCGGTCGCCGGATCGAACACGCCGATCTCCCGGGCGGTGCGGTCCCCGGCCCCCGGGAAGCGCAGGACGCCCGCTCCGGCGTCCCATGCGGGGGCGCCCGGCTCCCGGCCGGCCCGGTCGAGGTGGTCGTTGGCGGTGGCGTCCTGGGCGAGGGTGCGGGCGAGGCGCGGCAGCACGTGCGGCAGCAGCCCGGCGGGGAAGGGGCGCGGCGCGGGGGTCGTCGTGGTGACGCGGACCAGCCCCTCCGCTGTGCTCGGCGCGGCGTCCTGCCGCGCGGGACCGCCGTCGGGGCCCGTGACGGAGACGGAGTCGAGGCCGCCGTCGGCGCCGACGCGCGCGGTGAGCACGTTCCCGCCGTCCAGGACGGCGGTGACGGTGCCGTCGGCCGCGGTGGCGGCGGTCAGCCCGTGGTGGTCGAGGTAGCCGGCGACCACCGCCTCGGCGCAGCCCCGGCCGGCGTCGTGCCCGGGGTCGGCGAGCAGCACCGCGGCGGTGCGCAGGGCGCGGACGGTGCCCTCCGCCGAGGGGCGGGCCCACGGCACCGCCGGGTCGGTGACCGCGAGGAACGTGCGCGCCCGCCCGGAGTGGTTGAAGACGATGAGGCCGCGCGCGCCCAGCAGGGCCATGGCGCCCATCGCCAGGTGGTCGGAGCCCAGGCGGGGGTCGGGCAGGTGCGTGAGGTCGACCAGGCCCTCGGCCAGCTCGGGGATACCGCGCTCGGTGCCGATCCCGCGCAGCCGCTCGGCCTCCTCGGTCACCGGCCGCCCGGTGAAGTGGGTGTTGGCCCACGACCACAACCAGGTGCCGTCCTCGGCGTAGCTGCCGAGCAGGCCGATCCGCAGCTCGTACCCGCCCTGCCGCGCGGTGCGCCGGTCGAAGTCGGTGTGCACGTGCCCCACCGGCACCAGGCGGTCGAAGTGGTCCGCCTGCTCCGACGCCCACCCCAGGTGCGGCCGGACCGCCGCGTGGAACCCCGCACTGTAGAACGACCCCATACCGCCCGCCTCTCATCCCGTCCCGACGCGCCCTACGACGCCCCACCCCCACCCCCGGTTCCGCCACCCCCGGCCCGCGGATGACAGATGTCATGGGCGGTGGGGTGGTGTCGGTCATGGGGAGGGGGTGATGACCGCGTCTACGGGTGGGGTCGCGGGTCCGCCACACTTGAGGCATGACGACTGATCGGCCCGAGGACTCCGCCACCGCCGCCTCCGGGGCGGCCACCCCCGGGAAGAAGGGCGCCACGGCCGCCCCGCCCGCGGACTGGCGGGAGGTGCTGCCGTGGGAGGGCAAGGCGTCGTTCACCGACAAGGCGCTGATGTGGGCCATCGCGGGCGTGATGGTGCTGCTCCTCGCGCTGCTGCCGTTCCGCCCCTACATGATCGCGTCGAGCCCGGTGGTGCTGGAGTTCCTGACCGGCAGCAAGGCGGCCATCGGCGCGGCCGCCGCCTTCGCCCGCATCGGGGAGATCCCGCTCTGGCTGGTGGTGTTCGCCGGGACGGTGGGCATGGCCAAGTTCGACTTCCTGTTCTGGTGGACGGGCCGCCAGTGGGGGCATCGCATCGTCCGGCTGTTCGCCCCCGGCGACAAGGCGCAGCGCTTCGCGGAGTGGGCGCAGCGGTCCAACCCGTGGCTCATCCGAGCGGCCGTGCTCTGCGCCGGCCTGCCGGGTATCCCGTCGGCGCTGGTCTACGCCCTGGCCGGGACGATGGGGATGCGGCTGGTGACGTTCCTCGTCCTGAACCTCCTCGGCTCCGCCGCGATCACCGGCCTGGTGGCCGGGCTCGGCTACGGGCTGGGGCAGCACGCGGTCGACGTGGTGCTGCTGATCGACGAGTACGCCCTGTGGGTGAGCCTCGCGATCATCTTCGTGATCGCCATGACGCCGACGTTCAAGGCGGTCCGGGCGTCGCAGCGCGAGGAGAAGGAGCGTAAGCGCCGCGCCGCGCACACGGCCGGGTCGGGCGAGCAGGACGGCGCGGACAGCGCGGATGGTGGAGCGCCGGACTCCGGCGCCGGTACGGGGCCGGCCGCCGACGCGGCCGTTCCCGCCGGGTCCCCCGGACCGTCCACCGGTACCGCCGGCACCGCCGGCACCGCCGGCGCGGGCGACACGCGCGGCCCAGGCGACTAGCCGGGGCCGCTCGGTCCTGGGCGGCACGGGTGTCCGATCGGGGCCGCTCTGTCGTGGACGGCACAGGCGACACGGGCGACAGCCGCGACCACTCGGTCGTGAGCGGCACCACCGGCACGGGCGACCAGTCGGGGCCGCTCGGCCGTGGGCGGCACCACCGGCACGAGCGACCAGTCGGGGCCGCTCGGGGCTGGGCGGGACGTCAAGGACCCGCCCGGCCTCGGAGAAGGCGGTCGGGCGGGTCCGGCATGGGGACGCCCGGCCGCGACGAGGCGGCCGGGCGCACGGGACTGGTCAGGAGCGGTGGCCCGGGCCGAAGCCGCCGGCGTCGCGGCGACCGGCGGTCGCGCCCTGGTCCGGGGCGGGGCGCTGCCCGGGGACGGCACCCCCGTTCGGCTGGGTGTCGCGCCCCGTGAAGCCGCCGGGGGCGCCGACGGACGGGCTCTGGCCGAGGGTCCCCGGGCTCTGGCCGGGGGTTCCGGAGGCGTGCCCCGGGGTGGCGGAGCCGGACGCGGCCGCGGTGCCGGAGGCGGGGACGCCCGTGGCGGTCGGCGCGGCGAAGTACGCCTTGGCCGGGCGGGACAGCATCAGTCCGGCGACGGCGGCGGCGAAGAGGGCGGCGATCAGGTCGCCGGTGCCGGTGGCGCCGGTGAAGAGCAGGGCGATCACCGCGACGATGTAGACGCACTGCACGGCGACGGTGGCGATCCGCGCGACGGGCGCGCCCCGGGCGGTCAGGAAGGCGAGGACGGCGTTGGCGACGCCGTAGACGAGGGCGAGACCGGCGCCGACGGCGAGCATCGCCACGGGCACGTCGCTGACGTCCGTGACCATCGCGCGGCCCTGCGGCATCGCGAGCCCGATGACCGCGAACACGCCGATGACGAGCTGGTACACCGCCATGAGGATGAGGAGCACGAGCGCCGCGGTGACTGCGCCCGGCTTGGTACGGCCGGCCATGGTGGCACCTCCGGGTTGCTGTTGACGACGTCTACGCCACTCTCCGCAAAACGCCGCCGCACACCCCCGCCCCCGCGCCTTTCGGTATCGCCCGAGGTCACCCCCTGTTGCGCCCTCCGAAACGCGCGGTACAGCAACGGCCCTTCCGCCCCCGCGCCCCGCTGAATCTCCGCCCCGCGCCCCCACCCGGCAGCTCCATGCGACGCACCCCGGATGGGCCGCCCGCCATTGCGGTGCCGCCGGACGTGAGACAGGCGCCCGCCGCGCCGGGCGGGAGTGGAACGGCCGTCCGGAGTGGTGGGTGGGCGTGGGGCCTGGTGGGGCCGACTCTTGGCGGGTGGGAGGTCTCCGGGTCGTCGGCTGGGGTGCGGGGCTGCCGGGGCGGCGTTTGGGGCGTGGGGGTGGCCGGGGTCAGGGTGCGGGCGGGGTGCGGAGGCCCTGGAGGAGGAGGTCGACCATGCGGCGCGGGTCGTAGCGCGGGTCACCGCCGGCGCCGATGCAGAGGTTGCCGACACCGCGCATCAGCTCGAAGGCGCCGATGCCGGAGCGGATCTCACCGGCCTCGGCCGCGGCGTCGAGGAGCCGCGCGCAGACGGGGACGAGGCGGTCGAGGAAGTAGGCGTGCAGCGACTCGAACCCCCCGCTGTCGGAGCGGAGCGCGTTGGCGAGTCCGTGCTTGGTGACCAGGAAGTCGACGAAGAGGTCGGCCCACTGCCGCAGCGCAGCGAACGGGGAGTCGGAGCGGTCCAGCAGCTCCGGGCCCGCCTCGGCGCACGCCTCTACCTGGTGGCGGTAGACGGCTACCACGAGGTCGGCGCGCGTCGGGAAGTGGCGGTAGATCGTCCCCATCCCGACGCCCGCGCGCGCCGCGATCTCCCGGATCGGCGCGTCGACGCCGGAGGCGACGAACACCGCTGCTGCGGCGGCGAGCAGCGCCTGCTCGTTGCGCGCCGCGTCGGCCCGTTTGCCCTTGCGGGGCGCTGCGTCGGACCGCTCCCCCTTCCCGGGCGCCGTCTCGACCCGGTTCCCCTTGCCAGGTGCTCCGTCGGGCCGCTCCGCTTTGCCGGGGGCCGCCTCGGGGCGCTTCCCCTCGTGGGGCGGCGCCTCGAAGGGCTTGCCCTTGCGGGGGGTTCCGTCCTTCGGCCGGTCTGGCGTGGGCACCGTGCGCTCCTTGCGGGCTCCGTTGACAAAGCGGAACACTGCTCCGTATATTAACCGGAACAACGCTCCGGTTCAGTCTAGCCGAACCGCGGGCGCTCGACCGCACGCCCGCGTCGCCTGCGGCCGGTCCGTGTCCGGCGGCCGCCGACACGCCCCGCCGACACGCCCCGCCGCCCCCACCGGCGCCCCCATCCCCGAAGGGACCCCGCAGCATGCCCGCAGCCACCTCCGCCGCAGCCGCCCCGACCACCCCGACCACCCCCGTCCCCACCATCTCGATCCGCCCGGTCGTCCTCCCGGCCCCCGACCGGCCGGTCGACCTGGAGCTGCGCGTCACCGCGCCCGTGACCGGCGACGCCCTGCCGATCCTCCTCCTCTCGCACGGCCAGGGCTTCTCCCACCACCTCTCCTCCCTGGACGGCTACGCCCCGCTGGCCGACTACTGGGCGGCGCACGGGTTCGCCGTCGTCCAGCCCACCCACCTGAGCTCCCGGACGCTGCGCCTGCCCGCCGACACCCCCGGTGCCCCGATGTTCTGGCGGTCGCGCGCCGAGGACATGTCGCACGTCCTCGACCGGCTCGACGACGTCGAGGCCGCCGTCCCGCAGCTCCGCGGCCGCCTGGACCGGGACCGGGTCGCCGTCGCCGGGCACTCCATGGGCGGCCACACCGCGAGCCTGCTGCTGGGTGCGCGGGCCGCCGACCCCGGCGGGACGGCCCCCGACCTGGCGGACCCGCGCATCACGGCCGGCGTGCTGCTGGCCGCGCCCGGCCGCGGCGGCGACGCCCTCAGCGCGGTCGCGGCGGAGAACTACCCGTTCCTGCTGACCACCGACTTCTCCACGATGACGGCGCCCGCGCTGGTGGTCGCCGGCGACCGGGACGACTCCGCCCACCTGACGGTCCGCGGCCCCGACTGGCACGCCGATCCGCACGTCCTCTCCCCGGCCGCGACGACCCTGCTCACCCTGTTCGGCGCCGAGCACGGGCTCGGCGGGGTCTCCGGGTACGACGTCGCCGAGACCACCGACGAGGACCCCGCGCGGGTGTCCGCCGTCCAGCGGCTCACCTGGGCCTACCTCCGCACGCGGCTCTACAGCGGGGACACCGCCTGGCAGGAGGCGCGCGACGCGCTCACCGCCGCGCCCAGCCCCGTGGGCCGGATCGAGCCCTGACGGCGGCCGCGCCCGGCCGCGCCGGCGGCTAGTAGCCGCGCCAGGCCGCGCGGTGGTAGTCGATGATGCGCGGGTGCAGCAGGGTCGACGCCAGCGCCTCCGCCGGGCGGCGGTCCTTGGGGAACACCTGGGCGGCGGTCAGGGTGGCGGCGTCGAGGAACCGGGTGGGCGGGTGCTCCGCCGGCAGGGCGACCGGCGGCGCGCCGTCCTCGGCCGCGAGGTGGAACCCCCAGTTGCCGAAGCTCGGCACGTCCACGTTGTAGGGGGTGGAGGCCAGCCCGGCCTCGGCGAGGCTGCGCCGGACGCTCCAGAACGCCTGGTCGGCGAAGTAGGGCGACCCGGCCTGCACCACCATCCGCCCGCCGTCGGCGAGGGCCCGCCGGGCCAGGCCGTAGAACTCCACGGAGTACAGCTTGGCGGTGCCCACGTCGTCGGGGTCGGGCATGTCGGCGACGACGACGTCGAACCGCCGGGTGTTCTCCCGCAGCCAGGTGAACGCGTCGGCCGCGACGACGTCGACCCGGTCGTCCTCGAACGCGCCCTCGTTGAGCCCGGTGATGGCGGGATCGGTGCGGGCCAGGTCGACCACGGCCGGGTCGAGGTCGACCAGGGTGACGTGCTCGACGTCGTCGTAGCCGAGGATCTCGCGCAGCCCGAGGCCGTCGCCGCCGCCGAGGACCAGCACGTCGGTGTGCGGCCCGTTCATCGCCGGGTGGACCAGCGCCTCGTGGTACCGGTACTCGTCGAGCGAGGAGAACTGCAGGTCCCCGTTGAGGAACAGCCGGGTGTCGGCGCCGTCGAGGCTGCGGGTGAGCACGATCTCCTGGTAGTCGGACCGGGCGGCGTGCACAACGGGGTCGCGGTAGAGCGCCTGGCGCGCGTCGACCTCGAACCGCCCGGACAGGGCGAACGCGGCGCCCAGGACCAGCAGCACCAGGGCCAGCCCGGCCGCGAGCAGCACCCGGCCCACCCGGGTCAGCTCGCCCCGGAACAGCCACAGCACGACCGCCATGCCGACGACGGCGTTGACCGCCCCGACGACGAGCGCCCCCTGCGGCAGCCCCAGCAGCGGCAGCAGCAGGAAGGGGAACGCCAGGCCGCCGATGAGCCCGCCCACGTAGTCGGCGGCGAACAGGTCGGCGACGGCGGTGGCGGCGTCCTGGCGGCGGATGCGCTGGATGAGCGTCATCAGCAGCGGGATCTCGGCCCCGATCAGCGCCCCGATGGCGAACGCGATGGCCACCAGCGCGGGCTGGTAGAGGGAGAAGAACGCGAAGGCGGCGTAGAGCAGCAGCACCGACAGCCCGCCGACCAGCGACAGCAGCCCCTCGACCACGGCGAAGGCGAACGCGGGCCGCCGCGCCAGCGGCTTGGCCGCCAGCGACCCGACGCCCATGGCGAACACCATGACCGACAGCACCACCGACGCCTGGGTGATGGTGTCGCCGAGCAGGTACCCGCCGAGGGCGACCAGGGCGAGTTCGTAGACCAGCCCGCACGCCGCGCAGATGAAGACGGCCACGAGCACGGCGAACCGCGCCGCCCGGGGCCGCAGAGGCAGCCGGGGCGGCGCGGTACGGGCGCCGTCGCCGGTGTCGGGTCCGGTGTCGGCGGCCGGGGGCGCGGGGGCCTCCGGCATCAGGAGATGGCCGCCGCCACGACGAGGGCGACGGCGACGTGGGCGCTGGCGTTGACCCAGGCGGCGGGGTGCAGTTCGGTCTCGGCGACGACGGACCCGAGCCGGCCCGGGGTCAGGGCGTCGAGGATGAGGAAGGCCAGCGCCATGAGCACCAGGCCGACAAGGCCGTACCCGGCGGTGCTGAGCAGGCCGAGCAGCAGACCGTCCTCGCTCGCCATGATCGCGGAGAACACCACGACGGCGATGCCCAGCGTGTTCGCGGAGACGATGAGCGAGGCGTTGCGGTTGCGCTCGGTCCAGATCAGATCGTGCAGCCGCCCCGGGGTGAGCAGGTCCACGACGGCGTAGCCGAGCGCCATGAGCAGCGTGCCGACGATGCCGTAGGCGAGGCAGGAGCCGATGTCAATGAGCAGGGTCATCTGTTCCTCATCAGGTCGGGCGGAGGGAGTGCGTCACTTGCCCCAGCCGGGGCCGCCGCCCCGGTGGTCGGTACCGGAGCGGTTGGAGGAGTCGGAGCGGTCGTTGCCCCCGCCGCCGCCCCCGAAGATGACGCCCGAGCGGTTCCCCGAGCGGCAGCCGACGTACCGGTACTGGCCGTCGACCCGGTCGTACTCGCCGTCGTTGGGATCGTAGACGTACTGGCCGTTCTCCAGGTCGTAGTCGCCGCAGTTGCGCGACGTACCGCAGCCGATCAGCAGGACGGTGACGATGAGGAGGGCGGCGGCGGCGCCGACGAAGACGCGGACGCGGCCGGCCGAGGAGGAGTCAGAGGACATGTCCGGCGCTCTTCCGTTCCGGAGTCGGTGGGGCGGTGCTCGGGGCCGAGGAGCCGGTGGTGACCACCAGTTCACCGGTCTGGGGGTAGGCGTGCCAGGTGCGCCAGTGCACGGTGCGGGCGGCCGCGGTGGCGATCAGGGCGGTCACGGCGTAGGGGGCACCGGGGAACTCGGCGAGCAGCCCGCCGGGGTGGCCGTCGACGGCGCGCACGATGTCGTCCACCCGCGACGCGAAGTGGTCGGGGCCGGGCCGCTCGACGCGGCTGGCGAAGTCGTAGTGGCGGCCGCCGACGGGCGCGGCGGTGTGCCCCGGCAGGCCGGGGTCGGCGCCGGGCAGGCAGGCGACGGTCTCGGTGAGGGCGTGGTCCGGCAGGTCGACGAGGATCTGGTGGGAGGCGCCGAGGACGCGCAGCTCCACGCGGCCGGCGCCGGCGCGCACCACCCGGGAGGCCAGCGGGGCGATGGGCGGGTGGTCCAGGCTCCACACGAGGTCGGCGGCGCGGGTGTCGGCGAACGGTCCGGCGATCGTCTGACGCACCGGGTCAGCCGCCCGGGTAGACGGTGAAGGAGCCGGGGGCGAGGGTGGTGCCGACGCTGGGCTCCCACCGGCCGTGGTCGAACCGCTCGAAGGACAGGTGCCGGCCGTCGGGCCCTTCGTAGTCGGCGTAGTCCATGCCGCCCTCGGCGCGCAGCCCGGTGGTGCCCTCGGACCGGTAGGAGGCGGTGCCGCGTTCGACCAGCCGGTAGCGGACGCCTTCGAGCTCCAGGGTGTCGGAGTGGGGGGTGAGGTCGAGGTCGGGGCGGGAGGTCCACAGGGCCATCTGCACGTCGGGGTCCTGCTCGACGGAGAGCCAGCGGCGGCCGCCCTCGACCTCCAGGAAGTGCTCGGCCCACGTGGAGCCGCCCTCCGACAGGCGCAGGGTGCCGCGGATCCAGCTCCGCTCGGCGCCGAAGTCGAGCATGTCGCCGGCCTTGAGCGCCAGCGGGTCGCCGCTGGTCTCGGCGGTGTCGGCGAAGGGGTCGCGCGGGGCGGCGGGCGCCGCCGGCGCGGGCCGGGCGGGCGTGCGGCGCCGGGCGGCCCGGACCGCCGCGACGGCGATGGCGACCGCGACGACGGCCGTGAGGACGGCCACCACGATCAGGAGCACTGCGATTCCCGACACGTCCTTGTTCCCCCTACTGCGGCTCGCTCCGGGAACGTCCTGGCCGGCGTCCTCGGCGTGTTCGTCGGCCTCTGAGACGTCCGGGCCCGGAGCAGGGTTCCACCCGTTCGTCCGTTTCGTGGTATCGCGACCCGATCGCGACCGGCCCGTGTCCGGACCGACTCCCGGGGTCGCCGTGCGCCATGGGGCGGGGACGGCGGGTCAGGGCAGGCGCCCCACCCCACCGTACTCGTCCACCGGCCGGACGCCCGTCGCGCCGGGGTGGTCGGGGCGCCACAGTGAGCAGGACACCACGCCCGGGTCGAGCAGGCGGTTGCCGCGGAACAGCGCGGCGATCCGGTCGGGGCCGCGCAGGGTGAGCTTGGGCGTGCCGCGCGCGTTCCAGGCGTCGCGCACCTCGCGGGCGCGCACCGGGTCGAGCGCGTCGGTGGGGTGGGAGACGACGAGGTGGCTGCCGGGGGCGAGCGCGCCCAGCAGGGTGTCGACGGCGCGGTGGACCTCGGCGTCGTCGTCGACGAACGCGGTGACGCCCAGCAGCATCAGCCCGACCGGGCGGTCCAGGTCGAGCGTGCGGGCGGCGCCGGCCAGGATGCGGTCGGGGTCGCGCAGGTCGGCGTGGAGGTAGGCGGTGGCGCCTTCGGCGGTCCCGGTGAGCAGGGCGCGGGCGTGGGCGAGCACGCTGGCGTCGTTGTCGACGTAGACGACGCGCGCGTCGGGGGCGAGCCGCTGGGCGACCTCGTGGGTGTTGTCGCGGGTGGGCAGCCCCGCGCCGACGTCGAGGAACTGGCGGACCCCGCAGGCGGTGACCAGGTGGCGGACCGCGCGGGCGAGGAAGTCGCGGTCGGCGCGCGCGTTGTCGGCGATCTCGGGGAACAGCGCGCGGATGCGCTCGCCCATCTCGCGGTCGACGGGGTGGTGGTCGGTGCCGCCGAGCCAGTAGTTCCAGATGCGAGCGTTGTGCGGGACGGTGGTGTCGATGCGCGGGGCGGGGTCGGGCGGGGGGTCGGCCACGGGTCCTCTTCTCGCGTGGGCCGCCGCGTCGGGGGCGGCCACGGGTCGCGTTCCTCCGTTGTCCGGTGCCCGCCATGGTAGTGACCGGCGGCCCGCGGCGGGGGTGGTCGGCGCCGGGTGGCCGCTCCCGGACGCGGCCGGGACCGGCGCCCCCGCTGCCCCACGCGGACCTCCTCCACCGGGGCGCGGGCGCCGCGGAGCGTGGCGGGGCCGGAGACGGCGGCGCGCGGCGGCCGGGGGTCGGCC
>NZ_BCRK01000095.1 GCF_001552555.1 Nocardiopsis trehalosi NBRC 14201
CGGGGCCGGGCGGGCTCAGGCCGAGCCGGCCTGATGAGGGCGGTCCGGACTCGGCCTGAGCCGGGCGCGTCCGGGACCGAGCCGGCTTGAGCCGGGCGGACCGGAGCCGGGTGGGCCGGGGGCAGAAATGCGAAGCGCCCGGCGGGTGGGGCCCGCCGGGCGTCGCCGTGCCCTCGGCTTCCGCAGTGCTCCGGCTCCATCCCCCGAGGACCGGGTGGGCGCTCCCCCCGAAGCGCCGACTGCGGGACCGAGGACGTTTCTTCATCCCCGCGCCCTCTGTACTTCCCGACACCGGGGCGATAAACGCGCGCGGGTGAGGTGCGCGCGAGCGGGGTGCGTCGACGCAGGTCAACGGGGGTGAACGGCGGTGGAGAAATTCCCCGGACTTCGCGGGGGCGGGCGGCGCCCGCCCCCGCGCGGGTCAGCCGCCCAGGGCCGCGCGGCCGTCCGCGACCGGGAGGTCGAGGGCCGTGGCGGACTGGTCGACGGTGACCTCGGTGCCCGCCGGGTAGCGCACCGTGTACTCGTGGTCGGTGGAGATCAGCACGAGCCCGATGCGGTGCCCCTTGGGGAACGTGTAGTCCTGGGCCTGGAACTCCCAGGTGTAGCGGTACATCCGGTCGGCCACCACCGGCCGCTGCCGGGTCTCGGAGGTCCGGTTGCGGGCGTCCAGCCAGGCGCGCGACACGATCCGGTGGTCCGCTGTCTCCGTCGCGTGCTCGGCCGGGTAGGTGCAGCCGGTGTCGCCCGGCACGCCCTCGCCGTAGCAGACCGGGTTGTCGCGGTCGTAGACCACGCCGCCGGTCGGCCGGGTGGCGGTGCCGAAGTCGACCAGCAGCGCCGTCAGGTAGGGGGAGGCCCCGTCCATGGCGGCGCGGACCGTCACCTCGGCGGTGCCGTTGAGGCGGACGTCCTCGGTCAGCTCGCCCGTGGTGTGCACCAGCGCGTTGCGGCCCGCCAGGTCGGGGTCGGTGGCCAGGTCGTCGGCGGGCACCGTGCGCCCGGCGTCGGTGAAGGTGCGGGTGCCGCCGCGGCCCGGACCGGCGCCGAGCGCGGTCGTGCCGTCGCGGTGGCCGCGGCCCGGCCGCAGCCGCACCGTGTCGGTTCCGGAGGCCGGCCAGGCGTCCTGGTGGCGCCACGTGGAGTCGGCGTTCTCGACCGCCACCGGCGGCGCGTCCATCACCCCGTTGTCGACGCCGTACAGCCAGTGGTCGAACCAGGCGTGCAGCTGCCCCAGCCAGGCGTCCATCTCCAGGTTGAACGGGTCGACGTGGCCGCCCTGGTGCAGCCAGAGCCGGCGCGGCACGTCGTGCTCGGCCAGTTTCTCCCAGAGCCGGGTGGCCTGGTCGGTCTTGACGTTCCAGTCGTTGAGGCCGTGGGCGAGGAGAACGCTCGCCGTGAAGCGGTCGACGTCGTCGCGGTAGTTCCGGTCGGCCCAGAACCGGGTGTAGTCGCCGGTCTCGCGCGCCTGGTCGGCCGCGACGTCGGCGATCACCGGATCGCACACGTCCTGGTCGGCGCGGGTGTACACCGCCTCGGCGAGCACGTCGGCGTCCTCGCCCTGGTACCCGCCGGGCGCGACCACGCCGCCGTTGTCGCGGTAGTACTCGTACCAGGAGGAGATCGCGCCCTGCGGCACGATCGTGCGCAGCCCCTCGACCCCCGTGGTGGCCGCCGCCACCGGCAGGGTGCCGTTGTAGGAGATGCCGGTCATCGCCACGTCGCCGGTCGACCAGTCGGTGGCGCTGACCTCCTCGCCGTCGGGGGTCCACCCGGTGGTGCGCCCGTTGAGCCAGTCGACCGCGGCCTTCACGCCCAGGGTCTCGTTCTCGCCGCCGGTCGTGGGGCACCCGGTGGCGGCGCCGCTGCCCACGCTGTCGAGCTGGGCGACGGCGTAGCCGCGCGGCAGGAAGTAGTTGTCGTAGTAGCCCGACAGCGTGCCCTCGGCCGCCGGGCCGCCCCGCGCCGCCATGGGGTCGGCGGCGGTGGCCGCCAGCGCGGTGCCGCGCCCGGGACCGCCCCGGGGCACCGTGCCCGCCCCGTCGTCGTCGACGTCGACCTCGTGCATCGGCACGTCGTTGATGCCCGCCCAGTAGGGGCTGGGTTCCAGGATGGTGGCCACCTTCAGGCCCTCGGCGGTCTCGCGGGGCCGCATGATGCGCAGCCGCACGGTGTCTGCGGTGCCGTCGCCGTCGCTGTCGGCCTCGGTGCGGACGTCGACCTCGGAGTACACGGCGTCGGCGTAGTCGAACGCCACCTGGGTGGCGCCGTCCTCGATGCGCAGGGCCGGGGTGTCGGCCGCCGCGGGGGCGGCCAGCAGGGCCGCGGCGACCGCCGCCGCCAAGGCGACCGATCCGGTGCGGCCCGCGGCGCGGTGGGGGATTCGCATGTGCGCTGTCCTCGGGGCAGGCGGGGGCGGGCCGGCCCGCCGGGCGGCCGCGGCCGGCGCCGCGATGACGCACCGATGCTATGGCGGTACGCACGGTCGCGCCAGACCCCGGCACCGGCGCGCCGACCGGTCACCGGCGCCGTTTAGCATGCGACAGTGGCAGACAACGCACCCCTGGACATGTCCGGCATCAGGCACATCGTGTGGGACTGGAACGGCACCCTCCTCGACGACAACCACGCCAACCTCGACGCGGTCAACGCGGTGTGCGCGATGTTCGGCCGGGAGCCGGTCGACCTCGACCACTGGCGGTCCGTCTTCCGCCGCCCCCTCGCGGCCTGCTACGCGGACCTGCTCGGCCGCCCCCTCACCGCAGCGGAGTGGGCCGAGATCGACGACGCCTACCACCGCTCCTACACCGCCGGGCTGCCCCAGTGCCGCCTCGCCGACGGGGTCCCCGACCTGCTCACCGCCTGGGCCGCCACCGGGCGCACCCAGTCGCTGCTCTCCATGGCGTCCCACGACCACCTGGTGCCGCTGATCACCGAGCGCGGCCTGACCGCCCACTTCGCCCGGGTCGACGGCCGCCGCTTCGACACCGAGCACGACTCCAAGGCCGAGCACCTCGCCGCGCACCTCGACGCCCTCGGCGTCGACCCCGCCGGCGTCGTCCTGATCGGCGACATCGACGACGACGCCCGCGCGGCCGCCGCGGTCGGCGCCCGGGCCCTGCTGGTGGCCGGCGGGATGATGAGCCGCGAGCGCCTGGAGGCCACCGGCCACCCCGTGGTCGCCACCCCCGCCGAGGCCGTGCGCGCCCTGGCCGGCTGAGGCCCGGACGCGGCGAGGGGCGGCACCACCGGTGCCGCCCCTCGCATCCGCCGGCCCGGCGGAACAGGACCCGCTAGCCCAGCTGGACCTTGCGCGCGTCCTCGAAGCGGCGCTGCACGTCCGCCCAGTTGACGACGTTCCAGAACGCCTTGACGTAGTCCGCCTTGACGTTCTTGTACTGCAGGTAGAACGCGTGCTCCCACATGTCGAGCATGAGCAGCGGGTAGGAGCCCGCGGCCAGGTTGCCCTGGTGGTCGTAGAGCTGCTCGATGATGAGCCGCTGGCCGAGGATGTCCCAGGCGAGGATCGCCCAGCCCGAGCCCTGCACGCCGGTGGCCACGGCGCTGAAGTGCGCGCGGAAGGCGTCGAACGAGCCGAACTGGTCCTCGATGGCGGCACCCAGCTCGCCCTCGGGCTTGTCGCCGCCGTCCGGCGACAGGTTCGGCCAGAACACGGTGTGGTTGACGTGGCCGGCCAGGTTGAACGCGAGGTTCTTCTGGTGCAGGTTCACCGTCGCCAGCTCGCCGGTCTCGCGGGCCTCGGCCAGCTTCTCCAGAGCGGTGTTGGCGCCCGACACGTAGGTGGCGTGGTGCTTGTCGTGGTGGAGCTCCATGATCTGCCCGGAGATCCACGGCTCCAGCGCCGCGTAGTCGTACGGCAGCTCGGGGAGCGAATAAGGCGCAGACATGTCCTACGCACCTTCCTCTGACGTGATTCGTGCGGTGATTGCGCGATCTTGGTCGCTGCACAGAAAGCTATCAGCCGGGGGGCCTCCCGCCCGGTGTCGCCCTCGCGACAGCCGCGACCGGGAATACCCCGACCCGTGGCGCCCTACCCCGCCGCGGGCGGTCCTACCCGGCGGCGGCGGGCGCCGCCGCCGGGGCGCTCACGCCGCCCGCTCGAACCCCGACCCGTTCCACGTGGTGCGCGCGCACGCCACCCCCCACGCGCCCTTGCGCTTGAGGATGTCGTAGATGTGCATGCGGTCGATGCGCGGCGACACCCCGTACCCCGACGGCCAGGTGATCGCCCAGTCCATGTCCAGGTCGACCAGCAGCTCCAGCAGGCGGGCGATGGTGGGGTCGTCCAGCCGCTCGAACGCCTCGTCCAGCAGCACCAGCCGCAGCGGGCCCTCCAACTCGGTCTCCAGCGCGTCGTAGAACGCCGCGCTCGCCGCGAACAGCGTCACGTACGACACCAGCCGCGTCTCGCCCGACGACAACTGGCGCACCCGGCGGTCGCGCGGGTTCCCGTCCGGCCCGGTGTCGTGGATGCGCACCCGGTAGGCGTACCACCGCCGGTAGTCCAGCGCCCCCGCCAGCACCTCGGTGTAGCCGCTGCTGCGCCCCT
This sequence comes from Nocardiopsis trehalosi NBRC 14201, assembly GCF_001552555.1. Classification (GTDB taxonomy): domain Bacteria; phylum Actinomycetota; class Actinomycetes; order Streptosporangiales; family Streptosporangiaceae; genus Nocardiopsis_B; species Nocardiopsis_B trehalosi. Next base: position 4,571 of record NZ_BCRK01000095.1, read on the forward strand.
CGTCGCGGGTGGCCCGGATGCGGTCCATCAGCGCGCGCCGCAGCCGCGCGTCCTCCTCCTCGGTGCGCCGGGCCGCCGACTTCTTCGCCCCGGCGAACGCCGACCGCTCGGCCGGGTCCAGGTGCGGCGCCGGCTCCCACGCCAGCTCCACCCGCACCCCCTGGCTGGAGTGGGCGCCCTCCAGCACCGTGTTCATCCGCCGCGTCAGCGCCTCGGCCGCCCCGATCTGGCGGTGCAGCTCCTCGGCGATGTCGCCCAGCAGGTAGTCCTCGAAGACGCGCTCCTCGCGCTCGGTCAGGTGGTGCTCGGCCTCCGCCAGGCGGGCCGCGGTCACCCGGGCCGTCGCCGCCGCCGGCGCCGTCCCCGCCTCCTCGCTGACCGCGACCGTCAGCACGCCCCGGTCCCGGTCGGCCTGCACGTCGTGCGTCCCCGCGAGCGCGGTCTGCAGGGTCTGCACGCGCCCGATGAGGTCGCGCTCCAGCGCCGCCGGGTCGCCCGCGGGCTCCCCTTCGGCCAGCGCGGCGGCCAGCGCCGAGCGCAGGTCGGCCCGCTCGAACGGCGGCTCCTCCGCGCCGGTCGCGGCCTCCCACACCCCCGCCACCGCGGCGGCGTCGGTGAGCGCGTCCTCGGCGTCGGCCACCCGGGCCCGCGCCTCCTCCACGTCGCGGTCCACGGCGGCCACCCGCGCCTCGGCGTCGGCCAGCGCCCGGATGCGCGACTCCACCTCCGCCTGCGCCTTGGGCGCCTCCGCACGCAGCCGGCGCCGCTCCTCGTCCAGCGCCCGCACCTCGGCGCCGACCTGCTCGGCGTCGCGGCCCAGGCCGGCGCGGAGCGCGGCCAGCACCGCGTGCGCCTCGGCGTGCGCCCGGTGCGCCTGCGCGGCCTCGGCCTCGGCGCGCTCGCGCGTGGCGACCGCGCGCTCGTGGTCGGCCCGCGCCGCCCCGATGCCCCGCAGCGCCTCGGGCAGGTCGCCGCGCAGCGCGGCGGCGACACCCGCCAGGGCGTCCCCGGCGCGGCGCGCCGCGTCGCACAGATCGCGCAGCTCCCCGGCGCCGGCGGCGACCCCCAGGTCGCCGCACGCGCGGCGGTGCTCGGCCCGTTCGGCGCCCAGGGCCGCGCGGCGGCGCGCCTGCTCGGCCTCGGCCCGCTCGGCGTCCGCCGTGGCCCGCCGGGCCTGGGCTCGGCGCGACTGCGCCTCGATGTGCCCGCGCAGCACCTCGGCGATGTCGGGGAACGCGTCCAGGCACACCCCCCACGCCCGTTCGGCCGCCTGCGCGTCCGCCAGCTCCCCGCGCAGGAGCGCGACGCGGGCGTCCAGCTCGGCCAGCTCCGCCTCGGCGGCCGCGACCCGCCGCTCCCGGGCCCGGGAGCGGGCGCCCGCACCGATGTGCTCGGCCTGCGCCTTGCCGTGCCGGCCGACCAGGACCCCGGCGCGCCAGGACCCGTCCCGGGCCACCCCCGGCCCCGGGGCGGCCTCCGCCGACTCCAGCAGCGGCACCGACCGGAGCAGCCGCGCGACCCGGTCGGCGCCGACCGGGTCGGCGGCGTCCACGGCCGGGCGCAGGACGTCGGCCAGCGACGGGCCGGCCACCGGCTCCCCGGGCACCGCCCAGGTGTCCTCGCCCGAAGCGGCGGCGCCGTCGGGCACCAGCCACGCCGTCAGCAGCCCGCTCGCGTGCAGCGCGGCCTCCAAGGCCGCGCGCTCCGCCTCGGGCAGACCGGGGACGAAGTCCACCACCCGGGCGAACACCGCGCCCGCGGCGGGGTCGCGCTCGGCCCGGGACGTCTCGGGGGCGGGCAGCGCCACCTCGACGGCGGACCGCAGCCCCGCCAGCGCGTCCGCCACCCGCGCCCGCTCGGCCCCGGCCTCCTCCAGGCGGCGCTCGGCGGCGACCGCCGCGTGCTGCGCGGCCCGCACGGCGGGCTGGAGCGCGGCGCGCACCTCGCGGTGGGCGTCGCGGAACGCCTCGGGGTCGGCGGCGACCTCGGCCGCCTCGGGCACCGGCGGCAGCCCGGCGGGGTCCGCGCCCGAGGGCAGCGCCTCGCCGCGCCACCGCTCGACCGCGTGCGCCCACTGCCCGGCCAGCGCCCGCAGCCGCTCCTCGCCGTCGCCCACCCGGCGCGCGGCCTCGGCCGCGTGCTCGGCCGCCCGCGCCGCCTCGGCGCCCAGCCGGCCGACGCGGTCCTCCTCCTCGGCCAGCCGCTCGGCGCGCGCCCGCAGCCCCGCCAGGACGGGGGCGCGGTCGGCCGTCGCCGCGGCGGCCGCCTCGACCGCCTCCGCCGCCGCGTCCGCGGCCCGCTCCACGGCGGCGACGTCCACCTCCGGTGCGGCGGCGCGCGCCACCTCCTCCGGCCGGGCGCCGGGGGCGGGGTCGACCAGCACCCGGGCGGTCGACGGGGTGCGCGCGAGGACGGGCCGCAGGTCGGGCAGCGTCCCGAGGGCGCCGGGCAGGCCGATGGCCGCCAGCGCCTCGCGGGCCTCCGCCGCCCGGGCGGACGCGGCGTCGCCCAGCCGCACCGCCGGCCCGGCCGCCCGCGCCACCGCGTCGGCCGTGCGCTCCTCGGCGGCGCGCGCCTCGGCCGCGGCGGCCAGCGCCGCCTCGGTGTGCCGGCGCTGGGAGGCCAGGGTGGCCTCCTTGTCCTCCAGGTCGCCGAGGGCCCCGTAGGCGGGGGACGCCTTCACCGCCTCCAACTCGATCTGCACCCGGTCCAGCCGCTCCCCGGCGGCGTCGCGCTCGGCCTCGGCGGCGCGCAGCTCCGCCTCCGCACCGGCCCGCTCCCGGTCGCGGCGGGCGTGCCGGGCGCGGGCGCGCTCGACGTCGGCCTCGGCCCGCGCCAGGCGCCCCGCCCGGTCGGCGAGGACGCCGCGCGCGTAGCCGCGGTAGCCGGCCAGGAACTCGCCCAGCGCGGCGTCGGCGCGGCGCAGCCGGGCGACGTTGCGGCGCACGCCCTCCAGGTTGTCCAGCCCGGCGGCGGTGCGCGCGACCACCTCGGGGTCCACCGGCGGCAGCGCGTCGGACAGCAGCTGCTCCAACTGGCCCTGCAAGACCTTCAGCCCGATGTCGGGGTTGCGCAGGGTGCGCTGCAGGTGCAGCAGGTCGGTGTAGCGGGTGCCGCCGGCGATGCCGTACACCGCGGCGGCCACCCGCTGCTGGAACGCCTCCTGGCCGGACACGACGGCGTCCTCGCCCAGGTGCTCGCGCAGCCGCGCCTGGGTGATGGGCCGGTCCTGCTCGACCAGCGCCACGTCCTTGTTGACCCGCAGCGGGGTGATGAACCGCCACGAGTCGCTGATCTGCCGGCCCGCGGCGCTCGCCTTCACCCCGATCCCGCAGGTCAGGAAGGACTCCCGGCCCCGGTCGTCGACGCGGCGCAGCTCGATCCAGGCGTAGCCCAGGCGCATCGACCCCTCGGTGTAGTCGTCCAGCATGAGCCGGCTCATGCTGACGGTGTCGAAGCCCTTGCAGCCCATGGAGCGCAGGTCGCCGTCCAGGCAGAGCGGCAGCAGCAGCTCCAGGGTCCGGGACTTGCCGGAGCCGTTGGTGCCCTTGAAGATCACCCTGCCGCCGGACAGGTCGAACTCCTCGTCGCGGTACTGCCAGATGTTGACCACGCCGCCGCGGTGCAACCGCCAGCGTTCGCGGGGCAAGCCGTCCACGTCGTCGTTCCTCACGTCGTTCGTCCGCCCGGGCGCGCTTCGCCCGGGACCTCGGTCGGGGGAAGGGCGGTCAGAGGCCGAACAGGGCCCCCTGGCCCGCGCCCGGCCGGGGCGCGGGGTCGGGCCGATCGGGGTCGGGGGCCTCGTCGCCGGCCGGGCCGTCGGGCACCGGACGGTAGCGGGCCGCGGCCGGGTGCAGCGCCACGCCGCCATCGGGGCGGACCCGGGCCAGCCCCGATCTCGCCAGGCTGTGCGCCACGGCCGGCGCCAGCCGCCCGATGTCGCGCACCGCCTCGCGCGACCACGCGCGCGGGTAGCGCTCGGCCAGCGCCGCCACCACCGCCGCGAACCGGTCGGCGGGGACCTCCCGCCAGGGCGGCCCGGCACCATCGCCGGGCGCGCCGCCGCCCTCGGGGGCCGGGGCGTCGAGCAGCTCCGCCGCCGCCAGCAGGGCGATCCGGGCCACGGTGCCCGATCCGGGGAACACCCGGTCGGTCAGGTACCCCTCGGGGTCGACCGCCAGCACCCCCTCGGCGCGCGCCTCCAGGCGCAGCCCGGTCAGCTCCTCCAGCAGGTCGGCCTCGGCGCGCAGGTTCGCCCGCAGCCAGGCCGCCTGCTCAGGCGCGAGTTCGGCGAAGAGCACCGCCGGGTCCTCGACCAGGCGCCGCCGCACCGCGTGCCGCTCGTCGGGGGCGGCCGGCGGCGCGGCCGCCGCCCCCGGGCGGACGAGCCGGCCGATGGGGGCGGCGAGCACGTGGCCGAGGAGTTCGGCGTCGACGGTCAGCAGCGCCTCGCGGTCGGCGTCGTCGGCCCACGGCGCGACGCTGCCGTCGGTCTCGGCGAGCACCCCCAGGTCGATGAGGTGGCGCAGCGCGGCGGACAGCGCCCGCCGGTCCACGATGCCGGTGCCCAGGTCCAGCCCGGCCTCCGCGCCGGCCGCGCGCACGTCGGCGACCAGCGCCGACAGCAGCACCTGCCCGCCCCCGCCGGACAGCACGGCCAGGGCCAGCGCCAGGTAGGCGTAGCCGCGCGGGGTGAACGGGGCGCCGGTGGGCTTGTGGGCGCCGCGCACCCCGCTCGGGACCGGGCCGGTCTTGGCGAGCCGGGCGAACCCGGGCTCGACCACCAGCCGGTACCCCAGGTAGGCGGCGAACAGCGCCTGGAGCCGGTCGGCGTAGCGCCGCACCGCGGGCAGCGCCTCGCCCTCGGGGCCCTCGGCGCGCAGCAGGGGGCGCCGCAGCAGCACCCGCGCGCACCGGCGCACCTGCGCCGCCTCGATGGCGTCCAGGCCGTCGAGCGCGGCACCCGCGGCGGCCCCCAGCGGCGCCGCCCCGCTCACAGCGCCTCCCCGGCGGGGACGGCGTCGTCGACCTCCAGGCCGACCTCCACCCCGTGCAGCTCCAGCACCCCGAACACCGACCCCACGCGCGCCGCGCCGCCGCCGGGGCGGGGCCGCAGCCGCAGGGTCAGGCCGGTCACCGCGTCGGCGGCGGTCCCGGGGTCGGCGGGGCCGTCGCGGTCGGCGCCGGCCAGGGTCAGCAGCTCGCAGAACAGGTCCAGCGCGTCGCCGGACAGTCGGGCCGCGCCCAGGTCGGGGGCCGCGGCGGCCAGCTCGGCGACCGCCGCCGCGCGGCGGCGGCGCCGGCGGTCCTCCTCGGCCAGCAGCGCGGCCCGGCCCAGCGGGTCGTCGGTGACCCGCGGCACCTGCCCGGCCGGGGCGCGGTCGCCGCGCGTGCGCACGTTCACCTCGACGCCGACCCGGGGCCCGGCGTGCCACGGCACGTCCGGCAGCAGCGGGTCGTCGTCGGCCGCCAGGCCCAGGTGGCGGGCCGGGAACAGGCCGAGCGCCGCCGCGTACAGGTCGTGGGCGTCGTCGGGGGCGGCCGCGTCGAACCGGGCGGCCAGGCCGAGCAGGTCGCGGCGGCGCCCCGGGTCGACCGCGCCCGTGCCCGCGGCCCGCTTGACGTTGGTGAGCAGCGCGGTGATGGCCCGGCTGGTGGCCTCGCGCAGCGCGTCGACCTCCGAGGGGCGGCCGGGGCGGCCGACGAACCAGCCCGCCAGCCCGTCCCAGTCGGCGGCGCGCCGCCCGGGGGCACGCTCCAGCAGCTCGGTCTGCCCGTCGCCCGCCGGCGCCCCGCGCGGGACCAGGCCCCCGGCGTCGCCGCCGAGCCGCTCCAGCAGCAGGTCGCGCCGCCGGTTCAGGGCGGTGAGCCGGTCGACGATGGGCTCGGAGTAGCGCAGCACGTCGCGGGCGATCAGCTCGACGTACTCCAGCAGCATGTGCTTGAACCCGGTGGTCTCGGCCGGGGCGAGGTCGTAGCGGGCGATCACCGAGCCGAGGTGGGCGTAGAAGTCGCGGACCGCCGCAGCGAACTCGTCGTGCTGCAGGAACAGGGTGGTGACCTGCTGGGCGAGCTGCTCGCGCAGCGTGCGCACCGACGCCGCGGCGGGGCCGCGCCCCTGCTCGGCGGCGAGCACGTCGCCCAGGCTGCGGGAGATGTCGGCCAGCCCCTGCTCGATCGCCGGCAGCAGCTCCCGCGACACCTCGCGGGCGCCCTCGGCGACGGTGAGGACGCCGTCGACGTCGCGCTGCACCCGCATGGCGACCTTGGCCACCTGGTAGCGGACCCGGCTGCGGGTGTACTCGGCGATGGTCGCGGCGGGTTCGCGCCGCCCGGGCACCAGGTTGCCCCACCGGGCGAGCTGCTCCAGCCGGTCGACCACGGTGTCGAGGCGGGACTCGCCGGGGTCGACCTCGCCCCGGCGCTCGGCCGCCGCCAGCGCGGCGGCGACCTCGCCCGCGCCGAGGTCGGCGAGGAGGGTGGAGGTGAACAGCCGCATCACGGCGAGGTAGGTGCGGCGCTCCGGCGCGGTCAGGTAGGCGTAGAGGCGCAGCCGCGACTCGGTGCCGGGGTCGGCCGCCGGGCCGGCGGCGGGCGGCGCCGCCGAGGGCGCGGCTGCGGGGTCGGGGCGGGCGGCGGTGTCGTTCGGCATGACGGCCCCAACCTAGCGGTTCGCGGCCCCTGCCAGGGCCGACCCGGCCGCAGGGGGCCGCGGCGGGGCCGGCGCGGCCTCAGGGGACGAGCAGCACCAGGGTCTCGGCGACCAGCGCCTCTCGCTCCTCGCCCTCGATCTCCACCCGGTGCTTGAAGGTGAGCACCAGCCCGTTGGGGGTCTCCTTGACCGCGGTCAGCTCCACGCCGTCGCGCACCCGCGCGCCCTCGCGGACCGGCTGCAGGAACCGCACCCGGTTCAGCCCGTAGTTGATGCCCATGCGGGGCGGCGTGCGCAGCTCGTACACCTGCCCGCCGAGCAGCGGCAGCAGCGCGAGGGTGAGGAAGCCGTGGGCGATCGTGCCGCCGAAGGGGCCGTCGGCGGCCCGGTCGCGGTCGACGTGGATCCACTGGTGGTCGCCCGTGGCGTCGGCGAACCCGTCGATCCGGTCCTGGGTGACGGTCAGCCAGTCGCTGTAGCCCAGGTGCTCGCCCTTGGCGTTGACGAGGTCGGCGACGTCGGCGAATGTCCGCATGTGCGCTCCTAACGGCCGGTTCGGTGGTCGGCGCACCCGACTCTAACCGGTACCGACCGATCGGTATGTGGGTGGGGTCACGTCGCCCGGCCGCCGCCCGGCCCGGCCGTCCCCGGGGACGTCAGTCGGCCACCAGCCCGCCGAGCCGCTGCGGCGACACCCCCAGCAGGTGCGCGGCGTCCTCGGCGGTCAGCCCGGCGCTGGTCAGGCCGTGCACGGCCCGGCGGGTCTTCGCCGCGGCCACCCGCCGCGCCTCGTCGGCGTCGAGCAGGGCCGCCCGCGCCTCCAGCGCCACCCGGTCGAGGTCGCCGCCGACCGACGGCACCACGTCGACCTCGGGGTCGGCGCCCGCGCCGGTATCGGGCGCGTGCGCCCCGATGTACTCGCGGGCGCGCGCCCCGGCGTCGGCGAGCGTGGGCGACCAGGTCACCCCCAGGTCGCCCACCCGCAGCTCCCAGCCGTTCGCCCACTTGCGGGCGTGGACCTCGTACCGTCGCACCGTCGACCCCTCCCGTCCGTCCGGGGTGTCCGATCCTCTCGGACGCACGGGCGCGGCGGCAAGCCCGCCCGGCGGCCCGGCGCCGGGCCGCGCCGTTCACGCCTCCGGGCCGCCGAGCGCCACCTCCGCCGCCAGGTCGTCGAACACCACCTCGCCCGACGGCGTCCGCTCGGCCACGGTCTCGACCAGGTACACCCGGTGCACGGCCAGGGGGCCCGGCACCCCGTCGGGTACGGGGAACCGCGCTTCGCGCCAGCCCTCCCAGTCGACGTCGGGGCCGTGCAGCAGCCGCTGCCCGCCCTCCGCGTCGACCGCCACCAGTGCCACCCGGGAGCCCCCGCCGTCGCCGCGCACCCACATCCGGAACCCGAAGGCGTGCCCGGGCACCTCGATCGGCTCGGGCGGCAGCGCGTAGGCCGCGCGCGACCGGGCCCCCTCGGTGAAGTCGTAGGCGAGGGCGAGCCCGTCGCCCGAGCGGCCCTCGGTGGGCCGCACCGACGCCCGCGCCCGCACGGACGACGCCGTCCAGTCGGCGGCGTCGTCGAACCCGGCCACCGGCCGGTCCGCCGCCCCCACCGACAGCGGGACCTCGACCGTCCGCCCGGCGGCCGTCAGCGCCAGCGTCCCGGTGCCCTCCGCCGCCCCCGCCCGCACCGTCAGCGCCCCGTCGGCGCGCGGCGCGACCTCGGCCAGGCCCTCGGGGGAGACGGCGGACGCGACGTCGGCCGGCTCGATCGGCGCCCGCTCGCCGCCGGGCGCCACCCCGGCCACGGCCAGCACGGCCTCCGCCCCCGGCGCGCGCAGCGCCAGGGCGGCGGGGTCGGCCGCCAGCCGCTCCGGCGCCGCCAGCACCTCCAGCCGGGCCGTGCCCGACACGCGGCCGGCGCGCGCGGTGACCTCGGTCGGGCCGGGCCGCCCGGCGAGGAGCACCCCGCCCCGCACCCGCCCGTTGTCCGTCCGCCACACCACCGGCCCCCGGGGCGCGGGCGCCGGCCCCTGGGCCTCGTCGTGCGGGGTGGCCGCCAGGGTCCGCCGCAGCCCGGTGAAGACCCGGGCGGGGTCGGGCTGCAGCGGGGCGGTGTCGCCGGTGCCCGGGTGCCCGGCGACGGCCGGGCGCACCCACATCCCGTGCGCCCGGCCGCTGCCGGCGGGCACGTGCACGGCCAGCCCGTTGGCCACCGGCGGCTCCTGGGCCTCACCGGTGCGGGTCCGGGTGCGCAGGACGGTGTCGCCGGGGTCGCGGGTCAGCAGCGCCGCGGACCGGCCGCCGTCGAGCTCCAGGCCGTCGTCGGCGCCCGCGAGGCGCAGCCGCTCGCCCATCTCGCGCAGCGTGGCGCCGCGCGTGCCGGGGGCCCGGCCGTCGGCGGTCACCACGAACATCCGCCGCCCGTCGGCCGAGAACCCGATCGCCGCCCGGGGGTTGCGGGTGGTGTCGTCGAGGTCGGGGACCTCGCCGTCGCGCAGCAGCACGTGCCGGCCGCCGATGGCGGTGTGCGGCCGCCCGAACCCCTCGGCGGTGAGGTCCCAGTCGACCGACACCCGGTCGCCCGGCGCCAACCGGGCGAGCCGGTCGGCGGCCGCCTCGCGGCCCACCAGCACCCGCGCCCCGGCGGGCACCCGGCCGTCACCGGCCTCGGCGCGCACGGCCCGCACCACGCCGTCGACCACCTCGACCTCGGCCACCCGCTCGGCGCCGTGGACGGCACGCCCGCGCGGCGACGCCCCCCACGCCGGGGTGAACACCCCCGCCCCGTCCGGCGGCACGTCGTGGGCGTTGAGCCGGTCCAGGCGCAGGCCGCCGTCGGGCAGGCCGGCCGTCCCGGTGAACGCGACCTCGGCGACCGCCCCCCGGCCGCCGCCGTCGAACACCGCGGCCGTGGTGCGCCCCTCCGCCGGCGACGACAGCACGTCGCCGTCGCGCACCGCCGCGCCCAGCGGGGCCAGCGACGCCCCGGCGTCGAAGAAGTCGCCGTTGACCGCCGCCACCGCCCCCCTGAGGGCCGGCATCGACCCGAGCGCGCCGGCGTCCGCCACCGCGCCGGTGTCGGCGTAGCGGACCGACGCCGCGCCCAGGTCCACGCTCAGCTCGGCGTAGTGGTTCGTGCCGGCGTCGCCCGCGACATCGGCGGCCGACAGCCGAACCCCCGGGGCGACCGGGACCGGGTCGGCCGCCCGCGCCGGGGCGGCGCCGACCGCGCACGCGATGAGGACGAGGGCCAGCGCCCCCGAGGAACCGGTACCCCTGCGCACCAACGCGCCTCCCGAGCCGGGCGGGACGGCCGCGCCGACGGGGGAGCGGGGGACCGGCCGCAACACGATCGCAACAGTCCGTAACCTAATGCGCACACACGGCGATCACCAAGGGCATCTGCGCGTGCTACACAGAGTGATGGCGTGGACGCACTCGATTAACACCCGCGTTGCGGGCGTTGACCGCCCGGCAACACGCCCTTCCTAGAGTTCGGCTGCTCCGTCCACCCCGCCGCTCCGGCGGGCGCGGCGGCGCTCCCGTCCCGGCCACCCCACAGGAGGACGCGCATGGGCCCCGCGGCAGAGGCGGCCGGCACCGGCCTCGACGTGCCCCTCATCGATCTCTCCGGCTGGGACACCGACCCCGGCGCCCAGCGGGCCATCGCCGCCCGGGTCGACGCCGCGGCCGCCACCACCGGCGTCCTGCGCGTCGCCGGGCACGGCATCCCCGACACCATCCACGCCGGGGCCGCCGACGCCATCGCCCTGTTCTTCGACCGCGTCCCCGCCGCCAAGCTGCGCTACCGCCCGGCCGAGCCCGACCTCGACCGCGGCTACACCCCGCCCGGCCCCCACCACGCGCCCGAGGCGTTCCGCGTCGGCACCCGCGCCGCCGACTTCCCCGACCGCGCGCTGCCCGCCGCCATCTACCCCGACAACATCTGGCCCGTGGGCCTGCCCCGCTTCGAACCGCAGGTCATGGCCTGGTTCGACGCCGCCCAGGGGTTCGCCCGGCGGCTCACCCGCGTGTTCGCCGTCGCCCTGGACCTGCCCGAGGGGTTCTTCGCGCCCTACACCGGGCACTCCATCGACGTCCTGCGGCTCGACCACCACGCCCGCGGCGCCCCCGTCCCCGCCGACGCGTACGGCGCCGCCGGGCGGACCGACCTCGGCCTGCTCCGGGTGCTGTGGTCCGACACCCCGCGCGGCCTCCAGTTCGGCGACGAGCAGGGCCGCTGGCACGACGTCGCCCCCGACCCCGGCACCGTCCTGGTCAACATCGGCGACCTGCTCGCCCGCTGGACCAACGACCGCTGGCTCTCCGTCCCGCACCGCGTCGTCCCGGCCGCCGATCCCGGCGGCGGCTCCGCGCCGTGGCGGTCGGCGGCGCTGTCGCACGGCGGCGACTTCGACGCGCTCGTCACCACGCTGCCCACCTGCGTCGACGCCGACCGCCCCGACTACTACGAGCCCGTGACGGTCGCCGGGCACGTCGCGGCCCGGTCGGGCGCCGCCCGCTGGCGGCGCATCGTCGACCCCCGCGCCGCCGTCGACACCTGACCCCCGCGCCGCCCGGATCAGGCGGCGGGGTGCCCCGCCGGCACCGGCCGGCGGCCGTCCCGGTCGAGCGAGACCGTGTCGACGGCCAGCGCCCGCAGCGTCCGAGGGTCGACCTCGTGCCCCAGCCCCGGCTGGGTGAGCGGTACCGGCGCCACCCCGTCGTGCGACCGGACCGGCGGCACCGCGACGTCGCGCGCGAACCGGCCGCCCGCGCCCGGCATCTCGGTGGGCAGGGTGATCCCCGGCAGGGACGCCAGCGCCAGCACCCCGGCCCGCCCGATCCCGGCCTCGGCGTCGGACCCGCACCACACGTCCCACCCGGCGTCGACCGCGCGGTCGTGGGCGCGCCGGGCCGGGGTCAGGCCGCCCATGCGGGCGACCCGCAGCGCCAGGGCGTCGGCGGCCTCCAGCCGGATGGCCTCGTCCAGCGCCTCCAGCGAGTCGATCGAGGTGTTCAGCGCCACCGGGGTGCGCAGCTCGCGGCGGAGCCGGGCGTGCGCGGCGAGGTCGCGGTCGGCGAACGGCTGCTCGATGGCGAGCAGCCCGTAGCGGTCGAGCGCCCGCAGCGCGTCGAGGTGGGCGTCGTCCTCGGTGTAGCGCCCGCCCGCGTCGGCCTGGAGCACCAGGAACGGGTAGGACTCCCGGACCGCCCGGACCACCTCCAGGTCCCAGCCCGGCCCGACCTCCAGCCGGATGCGCCGGAAACCGCCGCCGACCTGCCGGTTGACCTCCAGCACCAGCGCGTCGAGGGAGTCCTGGCGGGCGACCGTGACCCCCGCCGCGATGGCGGTGCGGTCGCCGCCCAGCGCGTGCGCCAGCGGGGCGCCGCGCTGCCGGCTCCACAGGTCCCAGCACGCGGAGTCGAGCGCCGACGCCACCGGCGCGCACCACGGCAGCCCGGCCCAGGCCAGGCCGGCCTCGGTGGGCCGGTGCCAGGGGTGGCGCAGCAGCGCGGGCGCGTAGTGGTCGACCAGGGTCCGCCACCGCTCGGGGCCGGCCAGCGGGACCTCGCCCCACCCGCTCAGCCCGGAGCCGTCGGTGACCCGCACCAGCGCGTGCGCGGCGTGGCGCGGCCGGCGGTCGGGGCCGCCGCCCGCCCGGGACAGCGGCAGCCGCACCAGGGTGGCGTCGACGCCCACGATGCGTGTGGCCGTCCCCGGTTCCGTGCGTGACACGCGCGCTCCAACCCGATCGGGATCTCGGTGGCCGGGCAGCCCCGCGGGACCCCCTGCTCCGACGGTATCCGCTCGGCCGCCCCCCGACCACACGCGCGCCCCGCGCCCGGCCGGGCCCGGCCCGGTCAGCGCACGGCGGTGAACACCACCGACCGGCGCAGCACGGTGCGCCCGGCGGCGCCGAACCGGGCGGCCAGCGCCCGCTCGACCTCGGCCAGCTCCGCCGGGGCCAGCGCGAACCGGGGCGGCAGGCGGTGCCAGGCGACAACGGCGCGCCCGCCGGGCCGCAGCACGCGGTGGAACTCGGCCATGCCCGGGTCCAGGCGGGGCCACATCGCCACCGTGTTGACCGTCACGACCAGGTCGACGGAGGCGGCGGGCAGGCCGGTGGCGTCGGCGCGGCCCTCGGCGACCCGCAGCCGGCCCGCGCGCACCGCGGCCGCGTTGCGGCGCCGGGCCATGCGCACCATCTCCGGCGACGGGTCGACGCCGGTGACCGAGGTCCCCGGGACCGCCGCCAGCATGCCCAGGAGCACGCCCGGACCGTGGCCGACCTCCAGCACGGCCGCGCCCGGCGGCACCCGCAGGGCCGCAATCAGCTCGGCGTTGTGCCCCCGCCCGGTCAGGGCCAGCGCCCACCCGGCGGCGCGGCCCAGCGGTCCGCGCGGCAGGGCGAACGGGTCGGGCCCCGGGGGCGCCCCCGTCCACAGCCTCCGCGCCGCGTCCGATCCGCCCCTGCCCCGGTGCCGCGCCCGCCCGGCGATTCCGGGCGCCACGTTCGGTATCTCGTCGACCACGTGGGGTGACTACCCGGGTGGCTGTGAAGGCACGCGTGGGAATGCGCGGCGGCGGGCGGCCGCCGCACGCGCGGGGCCCGGGGCGCGCCGCGCGCCCCCGGGCCCCGCGGCGGTCCGCTATCCGGCCAGCGCCTCGGCGACCGTGCGGGCCTTGAGCCCGTGCGCCACGGCGACCGCCTCGTTGGTGAGGTCGCCGTCGAACGTGTTCAGCCCGGCCGCCAGCGCCGGGTCGTCGGCCAGCGCGCGCCGCCAGCCCTTCTCGGCCAGCGCCACCGCGTAGCGCAGGGTGTCCTTGGTGAGGGCCTGGGTGGAGGTGTTGGGCACCGCGCCGGGCATGTTCGCCACGCAGTAGAACACGGCGTCGTGCACCCGGAACGTGGGGTCGTCGTGGGTGGTGGGGCGGGAGTCGGCGAAGCACCCGCCCTGGTCGATGGCGATGTCCACCAGCACCGCGCCCGGCCGCATGCGCGACACCAGCTCGGTCGAGACGAGCTTGGGCGCCTTGGCCCCCGGGATCAGCACGGCGCCGATCACCAGGTCCGAGCCGAGCACGGCGTCCTCCAGCGCCAGGGCGCTGGACGCCAGGGTCGCCACCCGGCCGCCGAACACGTCGTCGGCGTGGCGCAGCTTCGCGGTGTCGAGGTCGAGCAGGGTGACGTCGGCGCCCATGCCCACGGCGACGCGGGCCGCGTTCATGCCGGACACGCCCGCGCCGATCACGGTGACCCGCGCCGGCCGCACCCCCGGGACGCCGCCCATCAGCACCCCGCGGCCCCCGTTGGAACGCTGCAGGGTCGCCGCGCCGACCTGCGGGGCCAGCCGCCCGGCGACCTCCGACATCGGGGCGAGCAGCGGCAGCGCGCCGTCGGCGGTCTGCACGGTCTCGTAGGCGATGGCGGTGACCCCGCGGCGCAGCAGCGCGTCGGTGCACGGGCGCGACGCCGCCAGGTGCAGGTAGGTGAAGAGGGTCTGGCCGCGGCGCATGCGGTCGTACTCCTCCTCGACCGGCTCCTTGACCTTGAGGATGAGCTCGCCCTCGGCCCAGACGTCGTCGGCGGTGGGCAGCACCCGCGCCCCGGCCGCGGCGAACTCGTCGTCGGGGATGGAGGAGCCCACGCCCGCCCCGCGTTCGACGACGACCTCGTGGCCGTGCGCGGTCAGCTCGTGGACACCGGCCGGGGTGATCGCCACCCGGTACTCGTGGTTCTTGACTTCGCGGGGCACACCGACGCGCACAGCTCATCCCTCCTTGGCATCACCGTTGATCCACCTTCACTGTGACTGCCCCGACCTCCGCCCACCATGTGCACCGTGCCAAGGAAAAGCGATCATTCACGACATTCTGTAAAGCCCCGGCCGCCGGTGGCGGCCAGCGGTCCACCCCGCACACCGTCCCCTGGGCCGCCGGACACCCGGCGCCCCGCCACCCACGTGGCGGTGACCCGCCCGGCCAGCCGCCGCCCCGCGTACGGGCCGGGGTCGGCCGACGGCACCACCTGCTCGGCGGCCGGGTCGAACGCCACCAGGTCGGCGGCGCAGCCGGGCGCCACCCGGCCCCGGGCGCGCAGCCCCACCAGGTCGGCGGGCGCGGTGGCGGTCCAGCGCGCGAGTTCGGCCAGGCCGCGCCCGCGCCGGGCGGCGGCCGTCCACAGGGCGGGCAGGGTCCACTCGATCGCCGCGATCCCGGTGCCGGGCCGGTGCCCCGACCCGATCGCGGTGATCGGGGAGTCGCCGTCGGGCAGCAGCGCGCTCCACAGGGCGTTGCGGTTGGCGCCGGACCGCAGCGGCGGCCGGCACCGGAACGCGGGGGAGTCGTCGGGCACCTGCTCGGCCGGCAGGCACAGGTAGTGCGGGCAGGTCTGCGCGCTCACCGCGATGCCGATCGCGCGCGCCGCCGCCAGCACCGCCGCGCACTCGGCCGCGCTGAACGGCGACACGTGCGTGCGGGTGCCCGCCACCCGCGCCGCCGCGATCACCCGCTCCAGCCCGCGCCGCTCGGCCCGCGGCGGGCGGGCCGCCAGCAGCGCGCCGTTGCCCGAGCGCGCCGGCTCGGTGAGCTCGCCCGCGTCCTCGGCGTGCACCAGCAGCGGCACGTCCATCGCCGCCAGCTCGACCATGGCCTTGCGCAGCCGGGTGTCGTCGATCGGCGGCACGTCCGGCGACCAGCCGTCGGACAGCGAGCAGTGGAACCCCACCACCCCGGCCGCGCGCAGGTCGGCGAGGTCGGCCGGGGTGCTGCGCGCCGTGACGCCGCCCAGGTACTCCACGTGCGCGGCGGCGCCGGCCGCCGCCGCGAGGTGCGCGTTGAGCGCCGGCACCCCGGTGATGGCCGGCGCCCCCGGAGCGGGCACCACGACCACCGTGGTCACCCCGCCCCTGACCGCCGCCGCCGTGGTGGCGCGGTAGCCGTCGCGCAGCGACTGGCCCGGCGCCCGCACCGCGACGTCCAGGTCGACACCGCCCGGCAGCAGCGCCACCGGCCCCAGGTCGGCCTCCGCCACCGCCGGCAGCGGGGCGTCGTGGGCGGCGACCTCGGCGATGCGCCCGCCCCGCACGGCCACCGCCGCCGGGACCACCCCGTGCGGTGTGACGACGCGCTGCGAGCGGATGACGGCGTCGAACTGCGGCATCGATTCCCCTTTGCGGTCCGATGAGGCGAAAAGCGCCCCGCGGCGGAAATGGCGACCGGGAGCGCCCGGCGCGCCCGCGCGCGCCCGCGTGCGGCGACCGGCCCCCAGAGCGCCGGTCGGGCGGCTATCGTCGGGACACGAGGCCCCGGTGACCAGCGGGAACCAGGGCACCCCCGAAAGTTTCCGATGAATTCCGGTCGTCTTTTCCGGAGTGCCACTTATTATCGCCCATAATGTGCGGCCGGATCATGGAAAACACGAATACTCGGAGGACCGCCATGCGAATGCCGCCCGCCCGGCTGTGGGTGCCCATCGCCGCCGCCACAGCCGCCGGCCTGGGCCTGGTCGGGGTGCTCGGCGCGATCGGCGCCGTGGACGGGGCGGTGGCGCTGCAACTCGTCGTCTCCGTCCTGACCGCGGCGGTCGCCGCCGGGACCGCCGTCATGGTGCGCCGGCACGGCGCCCAGCTCCGGCGGCTGCGCACCGACCTCGGCCGCATCGGCGCCGACCAGGCCGACCTCCGCGGCCGCGTCGACGCCGGTGTGGCGGCCGTCGCCGAGCTGCCCGAGGCCGTCCGCGCCGTCGGCGCCGAGCAGCGCACCGCCTTCGCCCGGCTCTCCGACCACGTCACCGAGCGCGGCCGCGCCGACTACGAGCAGCAGGTCGCCTGGCAGGAGCTGCGCGACTACCTGCGGCCCGCCCCGTTCATGCCCGCGCTGCGCGGGTGGGCCGCCTCGCCCGACGTGCTCCGGCTGCTGGTCGAGGAGATCCGCGACCGCGCGCCCAAGCTCGTCGTGGAGTGCGGCAGCGGCGCCTCCAGCGTCTGGCTCGGCTACGCGCTGCGGCGCTCGGGAAACGGGCGGCTCGTCGCCATCGAGCACGACGAGCGCTACGCCGAGCTCTCCCGCGACCTCGTCGCCGCGCACGGCCTCGGCGACATCGTGGAGGTCCGCCACGCCCCGCTGCGCGAGTGGACCCCGCCCGGCGGCGGCGACCCCCAGCCCTGGTACGACACCGAGGCCCTCGGCGACCTCGACGGCATCGACGTGCTCTTCGTCGACGGCCCGCCCGCCAGGACCGCCCCCCAGTCGCGCTACCCCGCCGGCCCGGTCCTGCTGCCCCGCTGCTCCGCGGACGCCGTGGTCGTCATCGACGACACCGTGCGCGGCGACGAGCGCGCCACCAGCGACCGCTGGGTGGCCGAGCACCCCGGGCTGCGCTACCGCAGCGTCCCCCTGGAGAAGGGCGCCAACGTCTTCACCCGCACCCCCTGACCGCCCCGCGGCCGGCCGCCCCCACACCGCCGCCCCCACCCCCGCCGCGCCGGCCGGCCACGGTCCGGCGCGGCCGTGGCACGGGTCTCGCGGGTACGTGATCCTCCCGGCCACCGCGATGTCCGACACGCTGTAGTAGTAGGCGTACCCTAGATTCCAGGTGGTGTCCGCATGGCTCTGGCAGGTCTGCTCACCGGTCCCGCGACCGCGGCGCTGATGCCGTGGCTCTGGAGCGGTCTCGGGCTGCTGGTCGGCGCGGCCGCCGCCGTGGTGGTGATCCGTCGCCGCCGCTGACCGGAGGGCGCGTCCCCGACGGCGTTCCACCGGCATGGCAGGCCCCGGCCGCCCCGCCGCACGGACCCGCCGCCGCGTCCTGGCGACCCCGAGCACGACGGAGTGGCAGGCGTGGCTCCCCCGCACAAGCGCGACAACTCCGCCGCCGTACGCGGCGGCACCGACACCGCGATCGTCATCGGCGTGGCGGCGGCCGCCGCCGGACTGATCGCGCTCATCATCTCCCTCGTCGCGGGCGGCGCCGTCACCGCGCAGGTCATCCCCGGCCTGCCCGACGCCGGCTCCCTCACCCGCTGGGGGCTGCCCATCGCCAAGACCACCATGGACTTCGCGGGGGCGCTCACCGTCGGCCTGCTGCTGCTCGCCGCCTTCCTGCTGCCCGCCGACAAGGGCGTGCTCGGCTCCGCCGCGGTCGGCTACGTGCGGGCCGCCTCCTGGAGCGCCCTGGTGTGGGCGGCCGCGGCGGCCGCCACCCTCGTCTTCCAGCTCTCCGACCTGCTCGGCCTGCCGCCCGGCGAGGTCCTCGGCGACCAGCTCACCAGCTACGCCGGGTCGGTGCGGCAGGGCATCGGCCTGATGTTCGTCATCCTCCTCGCCACCGCCGTCGCCCTGTTCGGCCGCACCGCCGCCTCCGGGGCGGGCGCCATCGGCCTCCTCGCGGCCGCTCTGGCGGGCGTGGTGCCGCCCGCCCTGACCGGGCACTCGGCGTCCTCGGGCGCCCACGAACTCGCCGTGACCGGGCTGGCCCTGCACGTCCTCGCCATCTCGGTGTGGGTGGGCGGCCTGGCCGCGGTCACCTTCCACGGGCTGCGCGCCAAGGCCGACCACGCCGCCGTCGCCGCCCGCCGGTTCAGCACCGCCGCCGTGTGGGCGTGGGCCGGGGTGGCGATCGGCGGCGCGGCCAGCGCCATCAGCCGCCTCTACCAGCCCGCCGACCTGTTCACGACCTCCTACGGCCTCATCATGGTCGCCAAGACGGTGCTGTTCGTGGCGCTCGGCGCGATCGGCTGGTGGCACCGGCGCGCGACCGTCCCCCGGCTGGAGGAGTCCGGCGGCCGCCGGCTGTTCGTCCGCCTCGCCGGGGTCGAGATCGTCCTCATGTCCGTCACCATGGGCCTCGCCGGCGCGCTCAGCCGCACCGCGCCGCCCCCGCCCCTCGACGGCACCGTCGACCCCGTGGCCGAACTCCTCGGCTTCCCGATGCCGCCGCCCATGACCGCGCAGACCCTGCTCACCCTGTGGCGGCCCGACCTGTTCTTCATCCTGGCCGTGGCCCTGCTCGGCGGGCTCTACGCCGCCGGCGTGGTGCGGCTGATCCGGCGCGGCGACCGGTGGCCGTGGATCCGCGTCGCCGCGTGGGCCGCCGGGCTGGTGTCGATGGCGGCCGTGCTGCTCAGCGGGGTCAGCACCTACGCCATGGTGCTGTTCAGCACGCACATGGTGCAGCACATGATCCTGTCCATGCTGACCCCGATCCTGCTCGTGCTCGGCGCCCCCGTGACGCTGGCGCTGCGGGCGCTCAAGCCCGCCAAGCGGCGCGGCGACCGCGGCCCGCGCGAGTGGCTCAACGCCTTCCTGCAGAGCAGGTTCTCCCGCGTCGTCACCCACCCGGCGGTCGCCACCCCGCTCTTCGTGCTCAGCCCGTACGCGGTCTACTTCACCCCGCTGTTCGCGGCGCTGATGAACGACCACCTGGGCCACCTGGTGATGAGCGTCCACTTCCTGCTCAGCGGGTTCCTCTTCTACTGGATCATGGTGGGCGTCGACCCGGCCCCCCGGAAGATCCCCTACCTGCTGCGCATCGTGCTGCTGCTCGTGGTGATGGGCGTCCACGCGTTCTTCGGCATCACCATCATGATGCAGTCCGCCCCGCTCGCCATGGAGTACTACGGGCAGTTCGACGTGCCGTGGAGCGACGGCGTGGCCGAGGACCAGTACGCCGGCGGCGGCGTCGCGTGGGCCATCGGGGAGCTGCCCACCCTGCTCGTCATGATCACCCTGCTGTACCAGTGGTTCGGCGACGAGGAGCGCACCGAGCGCCGCCGCGAGCGCCACAGCCGCCGCGGCGGCTCCGACGACGCCGACATGGACGACTACAACGCCTACCTCCAGGAACTCGACCGCCGCTCCCGCCAGCAGAACTAGCCGCCTCGGCCCCCCC
>NZ_BCRK01000096.1 GCF_001552555.1 Nocardiopsis trehalosi NBRC 14201
TGGCGGGGCGGGCGGCGGCCCGCCCCGCCGCGCCCCCCGCTCCGGGGCGGAAACGGGGGCCGAGGCGGTCCCCTCCGCCGGGGCCGGCCGGATAAGCGTCTTCCGGTCGAACTCTCCGCGAACCCGGACCGGCGGGCCCCGCGGCCCCCTGTCCGCCGCGCGGGCGCCCCTGCACTCCATCGGACCCCACGAAGGAGTGCAGAGATGGTGGAATCCGCGTTCCCCCAGGACCCCGTGGACGAGGCCGCGCGGCAGGCGGCGACGGGGGAGAGGCGGGCGGTGTTCCGGCCGGGCCAGGCGTCCCCCTGGTACCCGGTGGTCGTTCTCGTCCCGGTCCTGCTGCTCGACGCCTTCATCCTGTACATGGTGTACCTGATGGGCATGCTGGGGAGCGTCGTCGGCGCCGTCATCGTCTGCGCGGCGTTCGTCGTCCTGCCCGTGGCGGGCATGTGGATCGCGTCCAAGGACGCCCGCAGCGGCCAGGAACTGCACATCTTCGGCCAGGGCGCGGTCCTGCGCGGCCCGAAGGGGCGCGTCCTGCCCTACCGCTGGGCCGACACCCGGCTCCTGGTCAGCGCCGTCCGCCGCACGGAGGCCGCCACCACCTACTCCTACGCCCTGCTCAACCTCACGCAGCCGCCGGTCGCCATGGGCCGGAACGTCGTCCTGCTCTCCGTGCTCGGCGGCGCCACCGAGGCGGAGAACCCCGGCGACCTCGTCCGCGCCCCGCTCTTCGCGCAGATGGACGTCTGGGGCCCGATGCTGGAGGAGGGCATCACCCGCACCCACCTGCCCGCGGTCCTCGCGGAGCTGGCCGCGGGCCGCCGGGTCGAGTTCGGCCCGGCCGCCGTCACCGCCGACGGGCTCGTGGTGGACGGCGCCGAGACCCGGTGGAACGAGATCACCGCCCTGTCGGTCGAGAACGGCCACCTCACGGTCAAGCGCTCCGGCAGGTTCTTCCGCTCCTCCCTGCGGATCGCCTACGTGCCGAACCTCCTCGTGCTCGCCGCCGTGGTCCGCCACTACAGCGGGGCCGCCCTCGTCTGAGCCGCCCCCCGCCGGGGCCGCCCCCCGCCGCGCGGACCGGGCGGCCCCGCGTATGCCCTACAGTTCGCGTAGTGCGGACCGCCGGGCGCGTCCGTCGCCGCCGCGCACCGGCCCCCCGGGCGCGCCGCGGCCCCCGCCGCGACGCGCGCCGCCGACCGCACGGCCAGCGTGCCGACCGGAACGGAGAACGGGGCTCATGGAGGGAACTTCCCTGGCGGAGGTGTGGCAGGACGTCTTCCAGGTCCAGTCGGCCCCGCCGCAGTGGCTGATCATCGCCGTGGGGGTGCTCGCCCTGGTCGTGGTCCTGGTGCGCGGCCCCTGGCGCATCGCCCGCAACGTGGTGACCATCGCCCACGAGGGCGGGCACGCGGTCGTCGCCGTCCTCAGCGGGCGCACCCTGACCGGCATCCGGCTGCACTCCGACACCTCCGGGGTGACCGTGTCGCGCGGCCGGCCCGACGGCATCGGCATGATCCTCACCGTCGCCGCCGGCTACATCACCCCGTCGCTGGTGGGCCTGTTCGGCATCCTGCTGCTGCTGGACAACCGCATCACCGCCCTGCTGTGGCTGAGCATCGTCGTGCTCGCCGGCATGCTGCTGCTGATCCGCAACGTCTACGGCGTGGTGTCGGTCGTGGGCACGGGCGCGCTGGTGTTCGCCGTGTCGTGGTTCACCCCGGCCGAGGTGCAGGCGGGGTTCGCGTACTTCTTCATCTGGTTCCTGCTGTTCGCCGGGGTGCGCCCGGTGTTCGAGCTGCAGTCCCAGCGCCGCCGCCAGCCGTCGCCGCAGTCCGACGCCGACCAGCTCGACCGGCTCACCGGCGTGCCCGGCACGGTGTGGGTGGTGTTCTTCGGCCTGGTCAACCTGGCCGTCCTGGTGCTCGGCGTGTGGCTGCTGCTGTTCTGAGAACGGCGGCCGCGGGCCGCGCGAACGCCGGAGGGCGCCGGGGACCGGGTGGTCCCGCGGCGCCCTCCGGCGTCGTGGTGCGCGTTCGGCGGCGGTCAGCCGGCGGTGGGGCTGCCCAGCGGGGCGGCGAGCGCGGCGTCGGCGGTCGGGAAGACCGGGATGCGGGTGTCGATCGCGGTCACCCGCAGGATCTGCGCGACGCGGTCGCTCGGCGCGGCGATGGCCAGCGTGCTGCCGTCCTCGCGGGCGCTGCGGTGCGCCTGGATGAGGACGCGCAGGCCGCTGGAGTCGATGAAGGACAGGCGGGCGCAGTCGAGGACGACGCGTCCGCCGGGCGCCTCCGCCAGGGTCTCGGCGACGGCGCGGTGGAACTGCTGCTCGGTGGCCATGTCGATCTCGCCGTCGAGCAGCAGGACGAGGCCGTGGTCGCGGGTGCGGCGGGTGGTCTTCAGCGCGGGCATGTTCGCTCCGAGGTGAGGCGCCGAGGTCGCGCGGGCGGCGGGGATCGCGCGGCGCGGGCCTCCGGACCGGGCGCGGACGCCCAGGGTGCCGTGGGGCACGTGCGCGGGCACGCCGCTCGGGCGGGACTTACGGTTCACAGTCGCTTCCCCCATGCCGACAGCGGGGAAATCTGTCAGGCATTTGCATGAGTCATCGTGGTGCCGTCACTGTCGGCAGCGGCCAGGGTGGCCGGATACGTGGACGGGTTCGGCCTCACCTGAGCGGCCTGTGCGACACAGGCGCGGCTCCCCCTCTTCCTAAGGCGCTTAGAACCGGCATCCGACCCGGACACTACCACAGGATCGTGGCCTGATCGTGACGTGTGCGACGTGGGGGAGGCCACCCGGGTGCCGTCGCGCTCGTGCTATTGGACGCCCGCGCCGCAGGCGTTCCCGGCCGCGCGCACCGCCGACGGGCGATCCCCCGACCGGGTTCCCGCCGGGGGTCGGGCGCCGACCTCGGCAAAGGCGGCCGGGCGCGGCCGCCGTCCCCGGCGCCCCGCCGCCCGCGGCGGCGGAACGGCGCGGCGCGGCCGCGAACGGGCCCGTCACCCGCGCCGGAGGGGGCGGACACGGACCGCGACCACCGTGCGTGAGCAAGCCCACGTGGCGCCGGCGCGGCGCGCGGCCTCAGCGGGTGTCCGGAAGCGGGCGCCGCTCGGGCGCGGCGGCCCGGCCCCCGTCGGCGGACGGGGCGGGATGGCGCGGGCCCTCCTGCTGCAGCACCCACGTGCACGCCGACAGGGTCAGCGGCACCGCCACGGTCAGCGCCAGAGCGGGGATCGCGATGCCGGAGTCGTTGACCGCGAACCCGGCCAGCGCCGTCACCAGCGACCCCGTCAACCCGGCGCGCAGCGTCGGCGCGTACTCGTAGGCCCGCTGCAGGGCGCCCACCTTCCAGTCGGTCGGCTTGTTCAGCACCGCGAACAGGAACAGCAGCGCGCACGCGGCGAGCAGGGTGAGCTGCCAGTTGCCCAGCGAACCCAGCATCGCCCCGAACTTGCGGGCGAGCACGGTCGACGCCTCGCCGTCCAGGACCTGCCCGGCGAACAGCCCGAAGTGGCTGCGCTCGTTGGGCGGGCGCAGGTAGTCGAGGTAGGCGAGCGCCCCGATGACCACGACCGCGGCCAGCCCGACCGCCGCCATCCAGGCGACGGTCACCCGTCGCCCGGCGATCATCAGCACCGTCACCGTCAGGCCGGGCACCAGCGCCAGCACCCCGCCGAAGTCGGTGCCCAGGCCGGGCCAGCCGATGACGAACAGGGTGGCCACGCCGATGGCCGCCGACACCGCGACCGCCGCCGCGCGCCGCCCGGCCAGCAGCAGCGGGCGGGAGACCCCGGCCAGCGCCATCAGCATGCCGGTGGCGAACGTGGCGAAGGCGATGTTGCCGAGGCCGTAGAAGCGGCCGCCGACGATGGGGGTGTAGCCGGTGGGCGAGTTCATCTGCAGGGTGGCGCCCGTGCACATGTCCACGAACAGCACCCCGGTGGTCACGCACGCCACCACGGTCATGGGGCCCAGGATGTCGCGCCGCCACGGGCCGGCCATGGCCAGGCCCACCACGAGGGCGTCGAGCAGCAGCACGCACGCGGGCAGGGCCAGCTGCGGCACCGACGACGACCACCACGGGATGAGGTTCGCCAGGTAGCTCGACACCGGGAACGCGGCGCCGCCCAGCGCCACCACCCGGGTCACCGCCAGCACGGCGGCGCGCTTGTCGCGGTCGCGGTCGCCGTAGCGGTGCAGCGCGTACGCGGCGGCGGCGTAGATCAGCAGCTGGAGGGCGACGAGGAGGCTGAAGAAGCCCGCCATCAGCGACTGCACCACCAGCGCGGCGGTGTTGAAGTCGGCGAGTTCGCCGACCGCCGCGTCCGTGCCGTCGGGGCGCGGCGCCTCCTGCCACGCCCGGCCGACCATGCCGGGCTGGGTGGGCAGCGCCAGGGCGTGCAGCAGGGTGGTGGTGGCGTCGGTGAGCGTGATCAGCCCGGGACGCCGGGTGGACTCCGACACCAGGAAGCCGCCGTCGTAGACGGTGCCGCCCGGGCCGGGGCCGTGCAGCAGCGCCGCGTTCAGTTTGGACGACCCCGCCTCCACCGACACCCCGGCCACCATCACCGGCGACCCGGGGGGCAGCAGGTCCAGGACGCGGCCGACCTCGGCGTCGATGCCGGCCAGCGCGGCGGTGCGGTCGTCGTCCTGGGGCGGATCGGGCTCGGGCTCCTCGGCGGAGTCGAGGTCGGACTCGGGGTCGGCGGGTTCCTCGGCGGGGTCGGCGTCGGGGTCCTCGGGCGGGTCCAGGTAGAGGTCGGCCAGGCCGTCGAGGTCGATGACGGCCAGCCACGCGCCGTCGAGGTCGGCGGGCGTCAGGTCGGCGGGGTGCGGCAGGTAGCGGTCGACCTCGCCCGAGGTGTCGGCCGCCGCCAGTGCGGCGCCCGGCCCCACCGCCAGGGTCGTGCCGCCGGCGGCGCGCACCGTCGTGCCGAGCAGGCCGACGCGGGCGCCGTAGGACGAGGCGGCGTTGTCGGTGACGTAGGCGGCGTAGTCCGGGACGACGGCCCCCGCCCCGGCCCGTTCGGGCGGCACGGGGAGTTCGCAGATGGAGTGGCGCTGCCGCTCGCTGGAGGCCCGCTCGCCCGCCGACACCGTCAGCCAGCCGTCGACCGGGCAGGTGCGCGAGGTGACGGTGCGGATCGACATGTTGCCGATCGCGCCGCGCCCGGCGAGGTCCCACAGGACGGGGGTGGTGGCGTCGTCGACCTCCTCCCACAGCAGGCCGGGGACCCCGATCAGCACCACGGGGCCCTCGGGCCGGTGCGGGGCCGGGGCCCCGGGCGAGGCGGCGGCGGGGACGGCTCCGCTCGCCAGGAGCGCGACGAGGGCCGCGCATCCGGCCGCGGCGCGTGTCAGCAGGCCGCGCAGAGCCACGGCGCGCCTCCCCCCTTCGCGCGTTGCCCGGAAGAACCGAGACCTCACCCTAGCCCGCGCGCCGACGCCATCGTGGGACGTGCGCGGGGCTGTCGCGGAACGCCCACGACGGGTAATGCCCGCAGGTAGCGGCGCCCCACCGCGCCGCCATCCCCCATACCACCACCGATACGAACAGAAGGAACGGATGCCCTCGGGTACCCCGAAACCCCCCTCACCGCCCCCCGGAGGGAGACGGGCGGAGCGGCCGGGTCGGTGAGTGGTTCTGGCTGGGCGGACGCGGGGCGCAGATGGGGCAGGTCGGGACGCGGGCGCGCGGCCGGGTCGGTGAGCGGTGGTGGGCGGCGCGCTCGGCCGGGGCACCGGACCACGAGCCGCCATAGGGGCGGCCGTCGGGCTCAGGCGCGCAGGCCGGAGAACGCGACGGCGGCCAGGGTGTCGGCCAGTTCGTCGGCGTCGACGCCCCGCCCGGGGCGGTACCACTCGACCAGCGAGTTGACCATGCCGAACAGCAGCCGGCCGGCGATCGCCGGGTCCACGTCGGGGCGGATGTCGCCGGCCTCCACCCCGGCGCGCACCAGGTCGCCGACGAACCGGTCGAACTCGCGGCGCCGCTCCAGGGCGCGCCGCTCGACCGGCGTGTTCCCGCGCACCCGCAGCAGCAGGGTGACGTGCGGGAGTTCGGCCACCAGCACCCGGACGCTGCCGCGCACCACGTGCTCCAGCCGGTCGATGGCGGGGCCGGTGGTGGCCCCGGGTTCGCGGGTGACGGCGAACAGCGCGTCCAGGGCGCGGTCGAGCGACCGCTGGAGCAGGTCGGACTTGCCCGACACGTGGTGGTAGATGGCTGACTTCGTCACCCCGAGCGAACGGGCGAGGTCCTCCATGCTGGTGCCGTCGTAGCCGCGCTCGGTGAACACGCGCACGGCCACCCGCAGCACCGACTCGGCGTCATGGCCGGGCCGCCCCGCCCGTCGCCGCGCCGCGGTGGCCGCCTCCGGCACCTCGGAACCCCCCATGACCGGAGAATCTACCCCGCCGCCGCCCCGCCCGCCCCACCGATACCCGCGCCCGTCCGGCGGATTCCGGGCGGGCGGCCACCGTTCCCGATCACGGCGAACGGCGGAGCCGGGCGTCAGCTCATCGGACGGTCGGGTACGGCCCCCTGCCGGCGCGGTCCGCCCCGACGTCTGCTCCGTCCCATCCGCTCCCAGATGGGGACGGATCAAACGCGGATCGGACGCCGCTGTGGCTTCAGCGGCCGGCGTCGCCGAGGGGCGGACGCCCGGGACCGATCGAGGCCGCCTGTCGGGGTCGGCTCGGTCCGCGCGGCGAGGGCGGTGCGGGGCGACGTGTGCCGGGCGGCCGCGGCGCCACCGACCGGTACGTCGGGGGTGGGTGCGGAGCGGTGCACCTTGTAACTGAACGATCGGTCGGTTATCAATGCCTTGGGGCGCCCCGGGTCGCGGGGCGCGCGGCCCGCGCGTGTGCGGGCCCTCCGCAGCGAACCGTCCTGGAGACCACGTGGCCACAGTCAGCGCCGACCCGGCACAGCTCTTCGAACGCCATCGCACCACCCTGGAGGACGCCGTCGCGGCCGTCCACGGCCGGGGCTTCCACAGCGCCTACCCCGAGTCGCCCAGCCCCAAGGTGTACGGCCCCGACGCCGCCGCCGAGGGCGAGGCCGCGTTCACCGCGCTGCTCGGGGCGGACTTCCCCATCGACCAGCCCGGCGGTGACGAGCGCATCGTCACCGAGCGCTCCCCCTACGGCATCCCGCTCGGCGTCGGCTACCCGCACGCCGACGCCGACACCCTCCTCGCCGCGTCCCGCGCCGCCGCCCCGTCGTGGCGCGCCGCCGGGCCCGAGGGGTGGGCCGGCGTCTGTCTGGAGATCCTGCACCGGCTGAACCAGCGGAGCTTCACCATCGCCCACGCCGTGCAGCACACCACCGGGCAGGCGTTCGTCATGGCGTTCCAGGCGGGCGGACCGCACGCCCAGGACCGCGGCCTGGAGGCCGTCGCCTACGCCTACGACCTCACCACCCGCTACGCCCGCACCGTCCGCTGGGAGAAGCCGCAGCGCCGGGGCGGCGCCCAGGTGCTCGACAAGCGGTTCCACGTGGTGCCGCGCGGCACCGGCCTGGTCATCGGCTGCGGCACGTTCCCCACCTGGAACGCCTACCCGGGGCTCTTCGCCAGCCTGGCCACCGGCAACCCGGTCGTGGTGAAGCCGCACCCGCGCGCGGTCCTGCCGCTGGCCATCACCGTGGCCGTCGCCCGCGAGGTCCTGGCCGAGGCGGGCCTGGAGCCCGACACCGTCCTGCTCGCCGCCGAGCGCCCCGACGAGCGGCTCGCCGCCCGCCTGGCCACCCGGCCCGAGGTGCGGATCATCGACTTCACCGGCTCCACCGAGTTCGGGAACTGGCTGGAGGCCAACGCCCGCCAGGCGTTCGTCTGCACGGAGAAGGCGGGGGTCAACACGGTCGTCGTGGACTCCACCGACGCCTACCGGGGGATGCTCGGCAACCTCGCGTCGTCGCTGTCCCTCTACAGCGGGCAGATGTGCACCACCCCGCAGAACATCCTCGTGCCGCGCGGCGGCATCGCCACCGACGAGGGGCACAAGTCGGCCGCCGAGGTCGCCGCCGACCTCGGCGCCGCGGTCCGCGACCTGCTGGCCGACCCGGCGCGGGCGGTCGCGCTGCTCGGCGCCATCTCCGGCGACGCCGTCCTCGACCGCGTCGCCGCGGCCGCCGACCTGGGGGAGACCGTCCTGCCGTCGAGCGAGGTCGTCCACCCCGAGTACGCCGACGCGGTCGTGCGCACCCCGCTGATCGTCAGCGTCCCGGCCGACCGGCGGGACGTCTACGGGCGCGAGCACTTCGGCCCGATCGCGTTCGTGGTGCAGACGGCCGACACCGGCGAGTCGCTCCGGCTGCTGCACGCCACCACCACCGAGCGGGGCGCCCTGACCGCCGCGGTCTACTCCACCGACCCGGCCGTCCTGACCGCCGCCGAGGAGACCGCCGTCGACGCGGGCGTCAACCTCTCGGTCAACCTCACCGGGTCGATCCTGGTCAACCAGTCGGCGGCGTTCAGCGACTACCACGGCACGGGCGCCAACCCCGCCGCCACCAGCTCCCTGACCGACCCGGCGTTCATCACCCCCCGATTCCGCCTCACCCAGTCCCGCCACCCGGCCTGACCCGTATCCGGTCGGCGGCGCACCGTCACCCTTCCGCGCCCACGATGCGCCGCCGAATACGGTCCGGCATTTCCTCATCGATTCCGCGTCCGGAAAAGCGACCGGTGGTGTGCTGGTCGATCGTCGGCCTTATGGCGTGATTTCGCGACAAGGTGGTGTCCGGCCGTCGGTCCCGCGGGTCCGCGCCGCAGCGGGCGCGGGCGGAACCCCTTGGGACGCAGGGCGTGCCGCCCGTCGCGTTTGGGACCGGCGCCGGCGCCGAATGATCGGCCTGCTCCGGCCGAATGCCGCCGATCAAGCTCTTCCGGTGACATAATCCGCCCTGTGGGACGCTTTTTCCGCACCGACCCCTGACCACGGGAGGACACCGGTGGATCGTCTATGGGACGTCGATTCTTCCGCGCAGTTCAAACGGCGTATGGGAAAGACCGCCGCGGAATTGGAGACCAGCCGGCTCAACGACGACTGCCCGGAGATCTGGGAACTCGACAACGGTGACGTCGCCATCGTCGGCCGCGACGTGACCGAGCGCTTCGGCGACCGCCTGCCCGCCGGTCTGACCATCGGCGCCGACGAGCGCATGGTCGTCATCCCCGGCGTCATGCTCCGCTCCGCCAAGCCCGACATCGCCGATGTTTGACGCCATCCGCCGCGCCCAGGGCCGGTCCCTCGACCGTGCCGCCTACCGCGCCGACGCCGCCGAACTGCGCGCGAGCGGCGAGGTCTCCGGCGACGTGTGGAAGCTGGAGCGCTCGCAGACGTTCTACGAGTCCGGCGACCCGGCGTGGGAGGCGTTCCTCGCCGGCGACTGGGACCGCGTCCTCGCTATATTCGAGGACGAGCGCGACGACATCCGCGCCGAGGCCGAAACCTACCGGCGGCAGGGTCTCCGGCTCCGCCGCCTCCGGGTCGCCGAGAAGCCGTTGACCCCCTATCTGCAGTGGGAGATGCACAGTCACCGCATATTCGTGGAGAGCGGGTTCGACATCCGGGTCATCGACGCCGACCGCATCCGCCGGTTCGAGACCCGCGCCCCCGTTCCCGAACTCATGGTCTACGGCGGACGCGTGCTCTACGAGGTCCGCTACGACGACCGCTGGGCCCCCGCCGGCGCCAAGCGGGTCGACGCCCCCGACCTCGCGCGCTCCGCAGCCGACACCATCGCCGGCCTCTACGCCGAGGCCGAGCCCTTCGCCGACTTCTTCGCCCGCGAGGTCGCGGCGCGGACGCCCGTCCACACCGGCTCCTGACCCCGGCCGCCGGATTCGCCGCCCTGCGCCGGGCGGTGATCGCGGCGCTTCGGGGGTCTTCCTCGCCGTGACGGCCTGCCTGGTCCTCGTCGTCCTGGCGATCGTGGTCGCCTCGCCCTGGTTCCTGGGCCTGTACCCCGGCGGGTCGGGGGCGTGGGAGCGGCGGAGTCTCATCGGGCAGACGTAT
Organism: Nocardiopsis trehalosi NBRC 14201; assembly: GCF_001552555.1. GTDB lineage: Bacteria > Actinomycetota > Actinomycetes > Streptosporangiales > Streptosporangiaceae > Nocardiopsis_B > Nocardiopsis_B trehalosi. Next base: position 10,027 of record NZ_BCRK01000096.1, read on the forward strand.
GGCGCGGTTTCGGCCATTCTGTCGGTGTTCGCGCTGGGCGGGGTGGCGTTCACGCTCTACTACCAGGTCAAGGAGACCCGGCGGGCGGTGGACGACGGCCGGCGGCAGGCCATGGCCGAGCTGCTCCGTATGGCCATGGACGACCCCGACCTGGACGCCTGCTGGGGGCCCGTCCCCGACGAGGACCTCGCGGTGCGGCGCCAGCGCCTCTACAGCAACATGATCGTCACCCAGTGGGGCACCGCCTTCCGGGCCGGGGCGCTGCCCGAGGTCCGGCTCCGCGCCAACGCCGCCGAGATGTTCAGCGGCGCGGCCGGCCGCGCCTACTGGGCCGAGGCGCGGGAGTCGCGGCTGCGCACGGCCGCGACCCGCGTCGACCGCAGGTTCACCACCGTCCTCGATGAGGAGTACCACCGCACGACGGCCCTCGATGAGCGTCCGTCCATGCCCGCGTCCACGACGGAGGCGGCCGCGCCCGTCGACCCGGCCGCGCGCACCGCGCCGCCCGCTCCGGGGGAGACCGCGCCCGTCGGCGCGACGGCTCCCGCCGCGCCGCTCCCGTTCGGGGCCGCCGGGCCCGAGGCGCCGCGCGCCGTCCGCCGGGCGGCGGCCGTCGGGTTCGCGGTCGGCGGCGCCGTCGGCGGGCTCGCCGCAGCGGTGCTCCGGCGCCGGGGCGACCGACCGCGCCGCTGAGCCTGCCGCCCGCTGAACGCGGTCTCGCCGACCGCGCCGTTGAGCGCCGGGCTGCCCGTTGAATCCGCCGAACGCGGTCGCGCCGTCCGTTCCGTTGCGCGTGGGGCCGTGGCGGCTCGCGTGGTGGGGAGGTGTGGGAGCGGGGCGGGTGGGCAGGGGGCGGTGGGGGTGAGAGCGACGTGAACGAGATGGGGTCGCGGGAGGCCGGCGTCGACGCGGCGGTGACCGCGTACGTGCTGCGGCTGGGCGATGACGCGCTGATCGCGGCGCACCGGCTGCGGGAGTTCGGCGACGGCGCGGGGGCCGGTACCGGGGCGCCCGACGGGATGCGCGCGGAGGCCGCCACGGCGGCCCGGGAACTCGCGGACCTCGCCGGACGGCTGCTGGAGTGCGCCGGGCGCATGGAGGAGCAGCTCACCGGGGTGCTGCGGTCCGCCGACGACCTGGCCTACGGCCGCGACACCGACCAGTACACCAACTGCCGCCTCGTGGAGCTGCCGAACACCGACGCCGCCCACGCCGCCGTCCGCCACCTGCTCTACGCCGGGTACGCCGCCGAGCTGTGCACCGCGCTGGCCCGGTCCGCCGACGCCGCCGTGGCCGGGCTCGCCGACGGCGCACTGCCCGTTGTCGCGGGCCACCGGCAGCGCGCCGCCGGGTGGACCGAGCGGATCGGGGCCGCCGCCGAGGGCCGCGAGCGGTTGGCGGCGGCGCTGGCCGCCGCCTGGCCCGACATCGGGGAGCTGTTCACCCTGGACGGCACCGCCCGGACGGCGGCCGCCGCAGGGGCGGTCCCCGACCCGGCCGTCCTGCGCCCGGGGTGGGAGGCGGCCGTCGACGCCGCGCTCGACCGCGCCGGGCTGGCCCGCCCCGACAGCACCCCCACGGCCGTGCACGGCATGTCCGGCCGCGACGGCGTGCACACCCCGGACTTCCCGGCCCTGATAGCCGACCTGCACGCCCGCCGGAGGGGTTGACCGGCGCGCGGCGGGTGGGGTCGTGGTGGTGTGGGCTCCGGGCTACTCGGACCTGAGCGCTGATCCGTGCGGCCGCTGTGCGGCGGCGGGTCGGCTCACCGCCTCCCGCGCGATACCTGCCTTCCGGCGCCGGCGGCCGCCGTTAGGCGCGGCCGCCCCGCTCCCGGAGCGGGGGCGGGGCGGCGCGGGTCGGTGGTGCCTCGGGGGCGTGGGGTCAGTAGCGGAGGCGGCGGAGGTAGCGGTAGCCGACCTCGGCGGAGCGTTCCGGGGTGACGTCGGGGGTGTCGTTCTCCACGATGTACTCGCCGACCTCGTGGCCGCGGAAGATGCGGGCGAAGTCGATGGTGCCCGTGCCCAGGTCGGCCATGTCGCCGTCCGCCGCGCTGCGGTCCTTGACGTGGTACTGGCGGGTCTTCTGCCGGGCGCAGCGGATGACGTCGAGGGTGAACCGCTCGGGGTCCTCCGCGCCGTCGCCGCTCTCGATGCCCCCGGTGACCGCCCAGTAGATGTCGATCTCCAGGTGCACCAGGCGCGGGTCCAGCTCGGCGGTGAGGACGTCCCACGGGGTGCGCCCGTTGCCGAGGTCGGTCGTGAACTCGTGCGCGTGGTTGTGGTAGCCGTAGCGGATGCCCGCCGAGCGGGCGGCCGCGGCCTCGGTGTTCATCTGCTCGGCCCACCGCTTCCAGTCGTCCTCGACGGCGGACTCCAGGAACGGGACGACCATGGACGACTGGCCCAGGGTGACGGCGTTCTCGATCTTCTGCTCCAGGGCGGCCTCGTCGGCGCTGACGCCCTCGTGGCTGGAGCTGGCCTCCAGGCACAGGTCGTCCAGGAAGCGGCGCAGCTCCGCCGCCGTGCGGCCGAAGTAGCCCAGGGCCAGCTCCACCTTGGGGTAGCCGATGTCGGCGAGGCGGGCCAGCGTCGCGTCGTAGCCGGGCTCCCCGTTGAGGGAGTCGCGCATCGTCCACAGCTGGATGCTGATGCGGCCGGGCGGGACCTTGCGGCGGTGACGGCCGTGGGCGGCGGCGGGGGCCGCCCCGGCCAGCCCCGTGGCGGCCAGGCCGGCGGTGGCGGCGACGGCCGCCGAGGTCCGCAGGAAGGACCGCCGGTCGCGGCCGGAGCGGGCCCGGTCGCGTTCCAGCGCCCCGTTCCCGTCGTATCCGTAGCACATGGGGTGCTCCTCGTGGTGGCAGTGGTGGGGGAGGCGGTGCGGGAGACAGCAGCAGGGGAGACAGCGGGGAGGGCGGTCGGTGCCGCGCCCCGGCCCGCGCCCGGGAGGCTCGGGCGGCGGGACCGGGGCGGGCGCCCGGCGGCGGTCGGGCCGCCGGGCCCGCCGGGCGCGGCCGCCCCGCCCCGAGTACGGGGCGGCCGCGGGGTCCGGCGGGGGCCGCGGCCGGTCAGTGGGCGACCGGCTCCAGGACGACCTGGTGGCTGCCGGTCAGCGGGGGCAGGCCCTCGCCGCCGGGGTCGGTGTAGGTGGCGACGAACACGCCCGCCAGGTCGTCGTGCTCGGGGTCGTGCCCGGACGGGTCGGTGGTCTGGATGGTGCCGGAGCACCCGCTGGCCTGGGTCTGGGGGTGGCCGTGGTCGTCGTGGCCGAGGATGTAGTCGACCCGGACCGCGGCGCAGTCCACGGGCTGGTCGTCGGTGACCTCGACCTCGAACTCGACGGCGTCGCCGAAGTGGAAGGTCTGCCCGTCGACCGGCTCCACCAGGCGCACCTGCGGCGCGGTGTTGCCGACGACGACCCGCACCATGGCGGACGCCGAGCGCCCGTGCCGGTCGGTGACCTTCAGCGCGACGTTGTACAGCCCGTCCTCGGTGAAGGTGTGGGTCGGGTTCGCCTCCCGGGAGTCGACCCGGCCGTCGGTGTCGAAGTGCCACTCGTAGCGCAGCCGGTCGCCGTCGGCGTCGGCCGTGCCCTCGCTGCTGAAGTCCACCGTCAGCGGGGCCTCGCCGTTGGTCGGGTCGGCGGCCGCCACCGGGACGGGGGTGTGGTTGCCGTCGCGGCCGATGTAGTCGATGCGGGACAGCTGCGCGTCGGGGTTCTCCGCGAAGAACCCGTCGCCGTACTCCAGGACGTAGAGCGCGCCGTCGGGGCCGAACTCCAGGTCCATCGGGTTGTCGAAGACGAACGACGGCAGCACGTGCTCGATCGACTCGACGTTGTTCCGCCGGTCCAGGTGGAACCCCTTGACGTAGTCGCGGGTGAACTCGTGGAACAGCGGCACCCCGTCGTAGTGGCGGGGCCAGGCGACGGTGGCGCGGCCGCGCGCGTCGGCCGGGTCGTACTCGTAGGACGGGCCGGCCATGGGCCCGATTCCGCCGGTGCCCAGCTCGGGGAACTCGGCGGACTCGTCGCCGTGGTACCAGACCTCGGGCTGCTCGACGGGCGGCAGCTCGCGCAGCCCGGTGTTGTTGGGCGACTCGTTCACCGGGTTCGCGCAGTCGAACTTCTCGCCCGAGGCGCCGGTGGCGAAGTCGTAGTCGACGTAGGGCAGGTCCGGGGTGGCGCAGTAGGGCCACCCGTAGTTGGCGGGCTCGTCCACCACGGCCCACTTGCCGTACCCGCGCGGCCCGCGCGCCGGGTCGTCCACCGAGGCGTCCGGGGAGTAGTCGGCGACGTAGAGGTCGCCGCTGTCGGGGTCGATCTCGATGCGGAACGGGTTGCGCAGCCCCATCGCGTAGATCTCCGGACGGGTGTCCTTCTTCCCCTTGGGGAAGAGGTTGCCGCGCGGGATCGTGTAGGAGCCGTCGCGGCCGACGTCGATGCGCAGCACCTTGCCGCGCAGGTCGTCGGTGTTGGCGGAGGTGCGCTGGGCGTCGTAGACCGGGTTGCGCCCCTCGCTCTCATCGATCGGGGTGTAGCCGCCGGAGGCGAACGGGTTGGTGTCGTCGCCGGTCGACAGGTACAGCAGCCCCTTGTCGTCGAAGACGATGTCGCCACCGACGTGGCAGCAGATCCCGCGGTCCGCCGGCACATCGAGGATGTGCTGCTCGGAGCCGGCGTCGATCCGCCCGTCCTCGAACTTGAACCGCGACAGCCGGGTGACCCCCTCGAACGGGGCGAAGTCCTCCGGCGACCCGGTCTCGGGGGCGTCGCCCTCGTTGACGTCGGGGGTGGCGGGGTCGTCCACCGGGGTGTCCATGGGCGGGGCGTAGTACAGGTACACCCAGTCGGAGCGGCCGCCCCGCTGCCCGAAGTCGGGGTCGACGGCGATGGACTGCAGCCCCTCCTCGTCGTGCTCGTAGACGTCGAACTCGCCGGCGAGCGTGTTCAGCCCGGTGTCGGGGTCGTGCATCCACACCTGGCCGTCGCGGGTGGTGTGCAGCACCCGGCTGTCGGGCAGGACGGCGAGGTCGATGGGTTCGCCGGGCAGGTCGTTGAGGGTGGTCTTCTGGAAGTCGCTCTCGGGGGGAGCCGACCCGCCGCCCTCGGCGGCGGGGTCGGCCAGCGCGGCGGTGGGGGCCGCGAGGAGGAGGGCGGCCGCCGCGGCCGCCGCCGCGAGGCCGGTGGAGTACTGCATGGGGGGTCCTTTCAGCGGGGGTACTGCAGAACCGTCACTCCGACCCGAAGGCGGAGTCGAAGGAGGACTCGGGCGGGTCGTAGGCGTGCTCGCGGACGAAGCGCACCGCCTCGGCCGCCCCGGTCAGCCGGTCCATGCCGGCGTCCTCCCATTCGATGGAGAGGGGGCCGTCGTAGCCGATGGAGTTGAGGACGCGGAAGCAGTCCTCCCACGGCACGTCGCCGTGCCCGGTCGACACGAAGTCCCAGCCGCGCCGCGGGTCGCCCCAGGGCAGGTGCGAGCCGAGGCGCCCGTTGCGCCCGTTGCCGGTGCGGCGCCGGGTGTCCTTGCAGTCGACGTGGTAGATGCGGTCGCGGAAGTCCCACAGGAACCCGACGGGGTCGACGTCCTGCCACACCATGTGGCTGGGGTCCCAGTTCAGCCCGAACGCGGGGCGGTGGCCGACCGCCTCCAGCGCGCGGACCGTGCTCCAGTGGTCGTAGGCGATCTCGGAGGGGTGCACCTCGTGCGCGAACCGCACGCCCACCTCGTCGAACACGTCGAGGATGGGGTTCCACCGGTCGGCGAAGTCGGCGTATCCGGCGTCGATGACCGAAGCCGGCACCGGCGGGAACATCGCGACGTACTTCCAGATCGCCGACCCGGTGAACCCGACGACGGTCGACACGCCCATGCGGGCGGCCGCGCGCGCCGTCGTCTTCATCTCCTCGGCGGCGCGGGTGCGCACGCCCTCGGGGTCGCCGTCGCCCCAGATGTGGGACGGCACGATGTCGCGGTGCCGCTGGTCGATCGGGTCGTCGCAGACGGCCTGGCCGAGCAGGTGGTTGGAGATCGCCCACACCTTCAGGCCGTGCCGCTCCAGCACGGCGTGCCGGTCGGCGACGTAGGCGTCGTCCTCGGCGGCCCGACGGACGTCGAGGTGGTCACCCCAGCAGGCGATCTCCAGGCCGTCGTAGCCCCACGACGACGCGAGTCGGCACACCTCCTCGAACGGCAGGTCGGCCCACTGTCCGGTGAAGAGGGTGATCGGTCGGGCCATGGTCGGGGAACCTCCAGGGTGTCGTTGCGGTCGGTGGCTGTCGTGGATCGGGGGCCGGGGGAGGGTCAGGCCGGCCCCGCCGGTGCCGGCACACCGACGAGGCCGAGCATCAGGTCGCGGACGTCGGCGGCCGCGACGCGGTCGCGGGCCGGCGACCGGTCGGTGCACAGCACCACCGGTCCGTCCGCCGGGTCGTCGGGCAGGCGGCCGTGGGTGCCGCGCACCCACCGGCCGTCCAGCGGGACGACGTTCATGGCGTACCGCAGGCCGACCTTCTTGCGGACCAGGCCGAGGGCGGCCCGCGCCTTCGCGGTGCCGTCGGCGGGGTCCAGGAACAGTTCGGCCGGGTCGTAGCCGGGCTTGCGGTGGATCTCGACGCCGCGCGCGAAATCGGGGGCCGCCGCGTCGTCGCCCCAGTAGTAGTAGGTGAACCAGGCCCCCCGGTCGGCCACGCAGACCAGGTCGCCGGAGCGGGCGTGGTCGATCCCGTGGGCGGCCTGGGCGTCCCGGTCGAGTACCAGGTCGACGCCCGGCAGCGCGCGCAGCAGGTCGGCGGTGTGCGGCACGTCGGCCGGGTCGGCGACGTAGACGTGCGCCACCTGGTGGTCGGCGACGGCGAACGCCCGCGACGCCCACGGGTCCAGGTACTCCATGCCGTGCTGGGTGTAGACCTCGGTCAGCCCCGCCTCGCGCAGCGCCCGGTTGAGGTGCACCGGCCGGTCGGCGGGGGCGATGCCGTACTCGCTGAGGACGAGCACCCGCGCGTCCAGCGCGGCGGCGTCGTCCAGCAGCGGGGCCAGCGCCGCGTCGACGGCGCGCACGGCGGCGGCGGCCTGCGGCGCGTCCGGCCCGTACCGCTGCAGGTCGTAGTCGAGGTGCGGGACGTAGCACAGGGTGAGGTCGGCGCGCGGCAGCAGCCGCCGGGTGGCGGCGACGATCCACTCGGTGGAGCGCAGCGACGCGGTGGGCCCCCAGTACTGGAACAGCGGGAACGCGCCCAGCTCCCCGGTCAGCTCGCCGTGCAGCTCGGGCGGCCGGGTGTAGCAGTCGGGGGACTTGCGGCCGTCGGCGTGGTAGACGGGGCGGGGGGTGACCGTCCAGTCGGTGTCGGCGCCCATGGCGTACCACCAGCACACGTTGGCGGTGGTGAACCCGGGGCGGTGCCGGCGCGCGGTCTGCCACACCTTCTCGCCGCCGACCAGCCCGTTGTGCTGGCGCCAGAACATGATCTCGCCGAGGTCGCGGAAGTACCACCCGTTGCCGACGATGCCGTGGTCGCGGGGCAGCCCGCCGGTGAGGAAGGTCGACTGCACCGGGCAGGTGACCGCCGGCAGGACGGTGTCGAGCGGGGCCTGCCACCCGGCGTCCGCCAGGGCGCGCAGCCGGGGGGCGTGGGCGAGCAGCCTCGGGGTCAGCCCGACCACGTCGACGACGAGGAGCCGCCGTGTCATAGGACCTCCAGTCCGATGTCGGTGAGCCGGTCGCGGGTCCAGGCCAGTTCGGCGGCGATCCCGGCGATCAGCCCGGCGTCGTCGGCCGGCCGCCGGTCCGGGGGCAGCACCGACCACGTGTAGGTCTCGGCCTCGACGTGGTCGGTCAGCGGGGCGGGCCCGCCGAACACGTGGCCGAGCGTGGCGGCGAGGTGGTCGCCGGTGCCGCGCAGCGGCGGGGCGAGCGGGGTGTGCAGGGGCACGTGGAAGTGCACCCGCCACGGCCCGGCGCCGGGCAGCGGGTCGGCGCCGCCCAGGGCCTCGGGCAGGTCGTCGCGGGCGGTCACGGCGCCGCCGGCGTGTTCGCGCACCTGGTGCAGGAACCGGTCCTCGGCGAACGGGGCGAGCGCGGCCCGCCCCTCGGCGGCGGCCGGGTCGGGCACCTCCACCGCCGCCGACGCCTGGAGCTTGACGACCGGCAGCCCGGCGGCGGTCAGCCGGTCGAGGGCGGCGCCGGGCTCCTCGAAGGCGACCGCCAGATGGCAGGTGTCCAGGCAGACGCCGATGCGGTCGGGCGGCAGCCCGGCGAGCCGGTCGGCGGCCTCGGCGGTGGTCTCCACGACGCACCCGGGTTCGGCCTCCAGGGCGACCCGCACGGTGCGGGACTCCTCGTCGGCGAGCCGGCCCAAGGCGTCGGCGAGCTCGTCCAGGTGGGCGCGGGCGGCGGCGTGCCGCTCGGCGGGCCACGGCTCCCGCCAGCCCAGCGGGACGGTGGAGACGCTGCCGCGCACGGCGTCGTCGGGCAGCAGCCGGGCGAGCACCCGGGCGCAGTCGAGCGTGTAGTCCAGGCGGGCCCGTTCGGACCAGTCCGGGGAGTACACGGCGTGCTTGACCGAGGGGGCGTGGAAGTCGGCGTAGGGGAACGCGTTGAGCGTGACCACCTCGCACCCGGCGGCGTCCAGCGCGGCGGCCACGCGCTTGGCCTCCCGCCCGTCGGCGGCCAGGGTGCGCGCGGCGGGCGCGGGCAGCCACAGGCCCAGGCCCAGCCGGTCGGCGCCCAGGGCGGCGCGCACCCCGGCCCCGTAGGTGCGGATCTGTGCGATCAGCCCGTCGATGTCCTGGGCGGGGTGGACGTTGGTGCAGTAGGCGAGGTGGACGGTGCTGCCGTCGGGGTGGCGCAGGCGCACGGCGTCACCCCTCCCCGGGCTCGGGGCGGGCGCCGCGCAGCAGCGAGTTGCCGGCGAACGTGGCGCCTTCGTCGGGCACGGCCTCGTCCAGCAGCAGCCGCCCGCTGCGGGCGAAGAACTCCACGGGGTTGTCCCACAGCACCCGCTCGGCGTCGGCCTCGGTGAACCCGGCGGCGAGCATGGCCTCGCCGGTGCGGGCCGTGCTCAGCGGGTCGCTGTGCCCCCAGTCGGCGGCGGAGTTGACGACCACCCGCTCCAGCCCGCGTTCGGCGAGGATGCGCACCATGCGGCGGGCGTCCATCTTGGTGTCGGGGTAGATGGAGAACCCGAGTGTGCACCCGGAGTCGTCCACCATGGCGACGGTGGTCTCGTTGAGGTGGTCCACCAGCACCCGCTCCGGGGGGATGCCCGACCGGGCCACCAGCTCCAGGGTGCGCCGGGTGCCGGCGGCCTTGTCGCGGTGGGGGGTGTGCACGAGCACCGGCAGGCCGTGCTCGGCGGCCATGTCGAGCTGGCGGCGGAACGCCTTCTCCTCGTCGGCGGTCTGGGAGTCGAACCCGACCTCCCCCACGGCGACCACCCCGTCCTTGGCGAGGTAGCGGGGCAGCACGTCGAGCACGCCCGCGCAGCGGGGGTCGTTGGCCTCCTTGGGGTTGAGGGCGAGCGCGCAGTGGTGGCGGATGCCGAACTGCCCGGCCCGGAAGCGCTCCCAGCCCACCAGCGCGTCGAAGTAGTCGGTGAACGAGCCGACCCCGGTGCGCGGCTGGCCCAGCCAGAACGCGGGCTCCACCACGGCGCGCACGCCCGCGGCGTGCATCCGCGCGTAGTCGTCGGTGGTGCGGGACGTCATGTGGATGTGCGGGTCGAAGATGCGCATCACGCCTCCTTGCGGGGGTGGTCGGGGGCGGGGCGGGCGGCGCCCGGAGCCGGTGCGAGCGCGGCGGCGCGGTCGGCGGCGGCCCGCTCCACGGCGGCGCGGTGGGCGGGGTGGCCGGCGAGCAGCGGCCACGCGTCGGCGGGCACGTCGCGCCCGGCGGCGATCCGCTCGACGGCGTGGTCGGCGACCATCCGGGCCAGTTCGGCGTCGGCGCGCTCGGCCACCAGCGCCAGGGCGCCCACCGGGACCCCGGTGAACAGGCACTTCAGCACGCCGTGCCGCCACGCCGCGTCGTCCAGGGCCGCGGCCGCCGGGGTGCCCAGAGCGGCGGCGAGCAGCCGCGGGTCGTTGCCGCGCAGGGCGTCGGCGAGCAGCGGGGCGACCGCCGCGTCGGGCAGGCCCAGCCGGGGCAGCGCGCGCAGGACCGCGCGCTTCTCGTCGCTGTCGCCGTACCGGTAGAGGTCGGCGGTCTCGGCGGCGAGCCGGTCGGCGGGCACCGCCTTCGCCAGGGCGGCGAGCAGCTCACCCCGGACCAGGTCGTCCAGCGTCGGCCCGGCGATGCCCGCCGGGTCGCCCGACGGCCCCGGGCCGCGCCCCGCGCGGCGCGCTGCGGCGGGGAACGCGGTGGCGATGCGGGCCGGGTCGGCGGCGATCTCGGCGGTGAGCGCGGCCAGGCGCTCCCGCACCGGCGCGGGGAGTCCGGTCGTCTCGGCCATCAGCGGCCACCCCCGTTCCGGGTCGGCGGGTTCTGCGGGGCCGTGCGGCCCCGGGCGGGCGGCGGCGCGGCGCCGGCGGGGACCCGCGCCGCCGCGCGGACCGCCTCGGCCCGCGCCAGGGCGGCGCGGAGGGCGGCCAGCGAACGGGCGGCCACCAGAGGGGCGGCGTGCCCGTGGCGGGGCAGCTCCACCGACGCCAGGCCCCGGTACCCGGTGTCGATCAGCGCGCCGAGCACCCCGGGCAGGTCGATCTCGCCCGCGCCGAATTCCAGGTGCTCGTGCACGCCCGGCCGCATGTCGTCCAGCTGCACGTTGGCGATCAGCGGGCCGGTGCGGCGCACGCAGTCGGCGGCGGGCAGCGGCTCGTTGCAGACGAGGTGGCCGACGTCGACCGTCACCCGCAGCCGGTCGGGGTCGCCCAGGCGGCGCCGCAGCTCGGCGACGTCGGTGAGGGTGGCCGCGAACATGCCCGGCTCCGGTTCGAACGCGCACACCACCCCGTACCGGCCGGCCTCGGCCAGCACCTCGGCGGTGCCGGCGGTCAGCCGGTCCCAGCCGACCGCGTCCGGGACGCCCTCGGGGAGGATGCCGGACCAGAACGACACGGCCTCGGCGCCGAGTTCGGCGCCGATGCGCACGGCCCGCCGCAGCAGTTCCACGCGCAGGTCCCGCCCGGTGTCGGAGACCAGCGTCGGCTCGTGCTTGCGCCACGGGTCGAGCAGGTAGCGGGCGCCGGTCTCGACCACGACCGCCAGCCCCAGGTCGGCCAGCCGGCGGGCGATCGCGGCCGTGCGCGCCGAGGCGTCGGGCGCGAACGGGTCGAGGTGCGGGTGGTCGAGGGTGAGCGCCACCCCTTCGTAGCCGAGGTCGGCGATGACGGCGAGCGCGTCGTCCAGCCGGTGGTCGCCGAACCCGTTGCTGCCGTACCCCAGTCGCAGGCTCATGTCGCCGCCACCACCCGGGTGGCGGCGCGGGCCACCGGGCCCGCCGCGAGCAGGCCGAACGCGGTCCCGACGGCGCCCGCGCGGGCGGCCAGGGCCGCCTGGAGCGGGATCATCGCCCGGATGCCGGCGCCGGTGGCCGCCCGCACGGTGGCCGCGTCGGGCGTGCGCGCCGCGGCGGCCTGCGCGGTCCCCGCGCTCGCCGCGAACACCGCCGCCAGCGCGGCGGCCGCCGCGCGCGCGGACGGCGCCCCGCCGGTGCGCGGCGGGGCGGCGGCGAGCAGCGCGGCCGTCGCGGTCCCGGCGAGGACGGCCTCCGCCGTGCCGCGCCGGGCCCCGTGGACCTCGCCCCGGCTCAGCGCGGTCACCCCCAGGGTGTGCACGGCCAGCGCGGCGGCGGGCAGGGCGGCCGCGCGCGGCCGGGGCCCGGCGCCCAGCAGCACGTCCAGCGCCCGGTTGGCGGCCATGCCCGCCGGGCCGAGCGGGGTCGGCTTGAGGACCAGGTCGTAGCACCACACCCCGGCCGCCAGCGCGGCGGCGGTGCGCGCGGTGCGGCGGCCGCCCGCCGCCGCCGCGACGCCGACCCCGGCGGCGGTCAGCCCCACCGCGACGGCCAACGCCTCGCCGGGCCGCACCCGGCCCGACGGGATGGGCCGCTCGGGGCGCTCGACGGCGTCCAGCTCGCGGTCGGCGTAGTCGTTGAGGGCCATGCCCGCCCAGTACAGGCAGGCCGACGCGGCCGGCAGCGCCCAGGTGCGGCGGCCGAGGGGCCGGCCCGCGGCGGCCGCCCCGGCGAGCGTGTCGCCGGGGACGGTGAGGGCGGCGGGCAGCCGGACGAGGTCGACGAACGCGCGAATCCGGGGGTTCACCGCGCACCACCCCCGCTGCGGCCGGGATCGGCGGGTCTCATCGCGCCGCCTCCCCGTCCGGGCCGGCGCCCAGTTCCGCGCACCAGGCCACCAGGGCGTCCCACTGCGCGGCCAGTCGGTGCTCGTCGCTGCCCGCCGGGTCCTTGAAGAAGAACCCGAGCGCGGCCTGCGCCCCACTGCGCCCCACCTCCTGCGCGCGGGCGGTCAGCCGGGCCAGGTCGAGCACCAGCGGCGCGGCCAGCGCCGAGTCGCACCCCGCCCAGGTGAACTGGAGGGTCATCCGGGTGCCGAGGAACCCGTCGAACGCGACGTGGTCCCACGCCGTCTTGAAGTCGCCCAGGTCCGGCACGTAGTCGATGTGCAGCGGCCCGTCCACGGGGTGGCCGAGGATGCGCCGCAGCCCCTGCGCCTTGGACGCCGTCTTGCTGTCGGCGGCGGCCGGGTCGGCCAGCGTCGCGCCGTCGCCCCCGCCGAGCAGGTTGACCGACGACCACGACCGCACCCGCAGCGCCCGCGTGGCGAACATCGGGGCCAGGGCGGTCTTCAGCAGGGTCTCGCCGGTCTTGCCGTCGGACCCGGCCCACGGCAGGCCCCGGTCGCGGGCGAGCGCGGCGAGCGCGGGCGGGCGCGGCCCGGGGCTGGGGGTGAACGCGACGAACGGGCAGTCGGCGCGGAACGCCGCGTAGGCGTAGAGGGTGCTGGCGGGCAGGTCCGGGGTGCCCGCGTCGAGCGCGGCCTCCAGCGCGGGCAGGGTCGCGGTCGCCCGTGCGGCGGCCTCCGACAGCGGCGGCTCGGTGCTGGAGACGTCGACCACGACGACCCGGTCGAGCCCGTTGTCCGCCCGGAACGCGCGCAGGTCGGCGGCGATCCGGTCGGCGGCGGACCGCCCGGCGTCGCCGGCGGTCGCCCCGGGGCGGACGCGGGCCTCGGCGGCGGCGAGCCCCTCGGCCACCGCTGCGGGCAGGTGGGCGGGCAGCACCCCGGCCTGGGCCAGCGCCTCGGCGCGCTTGGGCAGCGTGCACCCGTCGACGTCGTGCCCGCCAAAGACTAGGTCGGTGATGTCGGGGGCGCCCGCGGCGTCGGGGCCGGGCAGGTCGGCGACGCACCCGGTGCGGTCGGCCGCGCCCGCGCCGATGGCGAGGGCGCCGGCGACCGTCGTCGTCGCGACGGAGCCGCGCGCTCCGATGAACCACACGCCGGTACGGCCGCTCATGCGACTCCTCCTTGCTGGTCGCCGGCCCGGTCGTGGGGCGGCGGGGGGACCGGGCCCGCGGCGGCGGGTCGCGGGGCGGGGGGCGCGGCGGCGCCGCGCGGGCGGGACGGGGCGGACGCGGAGCGGGGGCGGGCGGGCGGGAGGGACGCGGGGAGGGAGCGGGGGATCGTGGGGGCGCCGGTGAGCCACATGCCGGTGCGGCCGGTCATGCGCCATCTCCTTCCGTGAGGGTGGGGCTGCGGTGGGTGGCGGCCGGCGGCGGTGGTCGGGCACGGCGGGGCGGGGACGTCACGGGGA
>NZ_BCRK01000097.1 GCF_001552555.1 Nocardiopsis trehalosi NBRC 14201
CCGGGGGTGGCGCCGGGCGGTCCGGAGGTGGAGGGGCCGCCTCCGGCCTCCGGACGGGCGGCGGCACGCTCGGCGTCCCCCGGCCACCCGCCGCGCGGCGGCCCGGGCGGCGTCCGCCCGACCGGTCCGTGGCCGCCGGGGCCAGCGGGGTGGGGCCGGGAGGGCGGTGTGTCGGGCCCGGCCGCAGCGGCCGGGATCGGCCCAGTGGAAGAGGGCCCACCGACACCGGTCCCAACGACACCGGGCCCGCTGGGGCCGGTGCCTCCGGAGGGCGGGCCGCCGGCGCCCGGGCGGGGGGCGGCGTGTCCGGCGGGGGGCGTGCCGGGGGCGCCCGGCCGGTGCGTGGGCCGACCGCCCGGCGGGGTCGCCGCTGCGGGGGGTAGCGGGCCGGTACTCCGGGTGCGGTCGGCGGCGGTCCCGTCGTCGGGACCGCGCCGCCAGGGTTCCGGGTCGAGCCGGGGGGCCCGTCCGGGCGACGGCGCCCCGACCGGACCCGTGGGGCCCGCCGGACCGCCGGGTCCCATCGGGCCACCAGGGCCCATCGGTCCGCCGAGGCCCGCCGAGTCGCCCACACCCGCCGGACCACCGACACCCGCCGGGTCGGCGGGGCGCGCCGTTCGGCCGGGCCGAGGTGCGGCGGCCGGACCGGACGTGGTCCCCGGCCCGCGGTCCGGGCCCCGGCCGACACCGTGCGGGGTGCCGTCGGGACGCCAGTCGGCACCGGGGCCGTCGGCCGCACCGGTCTCCGCCCCGGGCGATTCCGGTGCCCGCGCGTCCTCGGGGCCGTCGTCGCGGCGTGTCCGGCGGCGGCCGGTCCCGCCCCCGGGCGGCTCGTCCCGGGGAGAGGCGGCTCCGGGTGGCAGCGACGGGTTGCTCATGGGCGCTCGCCAACTCTCTTTCGACTCGGGGTCGAGGGCCGACACCCCCATGTCTATCCCACTCCGCGCCGCCCCACAGCCCCGCCCGCACCGCCGTTCCGCCGCACCGATCGAACCGTGTCAGGGGGAGGGGGCGGGGTCGAGGTCGGCGACGCCGGTGATGCGGTGGACCGCGAAGCGGTGGACGGCGGCGCGGGTCGCGTCGTAGGCCGTGAGGTAGCCGCCGTCGACCCGGGCGGGCTCGACGATCCTGCTGCTCGCGCGGCCGTCGGCGTCGAGGTAGCCGATCCACACCCGGCGCCCCTCGGTCGCCGCCGTGGACAGGGCGGCCAGGGTGGCCGCCGTGGGCGACCGGGGCGGCGCGGCGTCGGGCGCCGGGATGGGGCGGCGGACGGCGGTGGCCGCCTCGTCGCCCGCCCGCACGGCCCGCACCGCGGCGGCGCGCAGGTCCGGCCCGGGCACGGTCGGCTCGTCCAGGTCGCGGGTGGGCGGGCGGCCGTCCGCCCGGCGCACCGTCGGCCGTTCGAGCTGCACCGATCCGTCGGCGGCCTCCGGAACGGGGTGGTAGCCGAGTTCGTTCAGCCGCTCCATCAGCGCCGGTCGGTTCGCCCGGCTGGCGATCACGGTGGGCGCGAGCCGGAACAGCCCGAGGTCGGCGGCCCGGCGGTCGCCGGCGAGTTCGTCCAGCACGGCGGGCTCGTCGCAGCGCAGGTAGCTCGACGCGGTGCCGATGCGCAGCCGCCCGTGGCGGCGGCCCATGTCGGAGATGAGGTACCGCAGCGCCTGCGGCAGCGGGGTGCGCGAGTGGCGTTCGAGGAACGCGGTGAGGTCGGCCGCCCCCCGCCCGGCGTCGAGGGCCCGCCGCACCGAGTCGGGGCCGAACCGGTACACGGTCGCGCCCCCGGTGGACTCCACGTCGGCGGCCAGCGCGAGTTCGCGCGCCAGGTCCGGTAGCAGCGGGCCGGGGGCGACCGCCGTGAGGTCGCCCTGCACCAGGATGTGGTCGAGCGGCTGGGGCAGTTCGGCGGCGAGCACCGCCGCCGCGCGCGGAGCGGGGCGGTCGGCCTGGGGGGTGTCGTCGGTGCCGAGCTCGGCCAGCAGCGCCCGCGTGTGGGGGGCGGCGGCCCCCCGCCCGGTGAACCCGAGGACGGCGGCCTCGCGCAGCGCGGTGTCGACCAGTTCGGTGGCCGCCGGGCCCTGGCGGCGGGGGCGCAGCCACGCCAGCCGGGCGGCGATCGCGTCGGGGTCGGGCGCCGTGCCCTCGGGGGCCTCGGTGAGCACCCGCAGGGCGTCCAGCCGCGCCTCGGGCGCCGCCCGCCGCTCCAGTCCTTCACCGAGGACGTTGCGGGCGCGGCCGCGCGCGTCCTTGGACCCGCTGAGCGCGGCCACCCGGGGCGAGCGCAGCCACGCCTCGGCGAGCCGCAGCCACCGCACCTCGGGGGGCGCCGCCCGCCACAGGTCGTAGGCGGGGGTGGGCAGCCACTCCCCGGAGATGTCGTCGTCGGCGCCGATCAGCCCGGCGGCGTGCGCGGTCTCGATGAGCAGCCCCGCGGTGGCCTCGTCCGTGTCGAGGTCGCGGGCGGCGCGCCGGAGGTCGCGGGCGCCGAGGCCGCCGCTGCGGAGGACGGCGGGCGGGTCCTCCGACCACCGCTCCAGCAGTTCCTCGACGGAGCGGATCACGGTGAACGCCTGCCCGGCCGCCGCGCGGGCGACCACCGCCGCCGACCGGTCGGGGCCGGTGAGGGCGGGCGGTTCGGCGTCGACGGTGCGCAGCAGCCGCCCGCCGCGCAGGTGCAGGGCGACCTCCAGGGGCAGGGTGACGGTGCTGTCGCCGGTGGCGACGAGCAGGCCGCGGGCGAGTAACCGGTCGATGGGGGAGGCGGCGGTGGCGACGTCGACGTCGCGCCCGGCCCCGGAGACGGTGCCGTCGGGCGGGCCCCACACCAGGCGGTCGAGCACCGGCCGGGCGGCGTCGCCGGCCTCGGCGAGGAGCGCGTCCAGGCGTTCCGGGCGGGACAGCTCGGCCGCGATGCGCCCGGCGGGGTCGCCCGTGCTGTACCCGGTCGGCAGGCCGAGGTCGGCGGCGAGCCGGTCGAGCCGTTCGGCGGGGCGGCCGGCGAGCAGGGCGCGCAGCGGCGGTCCGAGCCCGGCGGGGCGGGTGAGGATGTCGCGCAGCACCGCGACGGGGCGCAGGCGGGGGCCGTCGCGCCAGACCAGGGCCGCGCCGAGGAGGGTTTCGAGCGCGTCCGCGAACCGGTCGGCGGGCGCGGCGAGGGCCGACGCGAGTCGGTCGGGTGTAACGCCCGGCGGGGTGGCGAGGCGGTCGTCGCCCAAGGCGACGCAGCCCTCCAGGACCTGGAGGCCGAACAGGTCGAGCCGGTCCAGCGCCCGCAGCGCGGAGGGCCGCGTGGTGGCGCGGGCGGCCAGGGCGCCGAAGTCGGCGGGGACGGGGGTGACCAGGTCGGGGCGCACCGCGAACAGCGAAGCCAGTTCCGGGTCGGACAGGTTCCGCAGCCAGGAGGTGAAGGTGGGCGGTCGGCCGTCGGTGGTCCGCCCCGCAGCGCTGTCGTCGATCATCGACCATCACGCTATGCGAAGAGCCGCCTCCGCGGCAGACCCCCGACCCGCGTGGAGAGGCCCCGCCACCTCCCGGTCCGCTGCTCGTCGGCGCGCCGACCACCGCGCCACCGGGGCGCCCCCGCCTGCCGCGCGGCCCCGCCGCCCGCCCGGAACCGGGCGGGCACTCCGGTTCCGGGCCGCATCACCGCAGATGGGACGCGGTACGCGCGTCCCCAGCGCGGGATGACCGGGAACGGCGGGCGCCCGGCCGTGTTCGTGCGGGCGCCGCCATCGATCCGCCGCCTCGTCCCGAGCGGGGCGGCGGACGTGACCGGCACCACGGGCGCGGCGACCGCGGACGCCCGAGCCCGACCGGCCGGGATATCGGGGTGCCGTCGCCGGTGGTTCGGGCGGGTGGGTGCTTTCTCCGCGGGGGCCGCCCCGCCGGCCCCGTGTGGGCGGGGCGCGGCCGGGGAGGTCAGCCCTCGAAGCGGATGGCGACGGAGCGGACACCGTGCAGCGGGGGGATCCACTGGGTGTCGTCGCGGCCCGTGCCCAGGGCCGCGCCGGTGCAGTCCGGCCCGCTGTAGAACGTGTAGCTCGCGATCGGCTCGGCGTCGGCGAACGACACGATGCGCGGGGTAAGTGTGTGGCAGCCGTCGGTCAGCCGCAGGGACTCGTAGCCCACGCCCGGGGCCGAGTACACCTCCAAGGTGCCGGAGCCGGACTCGGCGTGGGCGGGGGCGGGCGCGGTCAGGGCGGCGGCGAGGACGCCGCCGAGCAGCGCCGGGATGCGGTTACGCATACGTCTCCTCGGTCGAGTGGTCGTCTGCGGGGGCTCCCCATTTCTACACCTCCGAGAGTGACGGTGCGGGCACTCTCCGTGCGTGGGGCATCGGGGCGGGCCCGGCCCGTCCGCCGTCGTTCCGCACGTCCCGGTCTGGGCGGTATGCGGGCAGGTGTGGCACTATCCAGGTCTGCGCGGCCCGGCCGCCGACCCGCGCGAACGGCCCGACGGCCGGCCCGCGGCCCGTACGGCCGCGGGTGCGGACGGCCGGGCGACCACCGCGCCGCAGCGGATGAGGAGCCGCGGGAGACGATGACCGAGCAGGCCGAGCGGATGCTGCTGGACTACCTGTCGCGGGTGGGCGACGCCGCCTACGGGCGGCTGCCCGCGCGCCGCCGTGCCGCCTACCTGGCCGATCTGCGTACCCGCGTCTCGCGGGCGTGTGCGGACGCCGGCGCCGAACGCCCCGAAGAGGTGCGGCGCGTGCTGCGGTCCTTCGGCGATCCCGCCTCCCTGGTCGCGCGCGAGTGCGGCGGCGACGGCGGACCCCGCGCCGCCGAGCCGCCCCGCACCGATGCCGAGGACGCCCCCGCCGCGCGTGCGGCCACCGGCAACCGCCGCTACCGCGCGGCGCCCTGGCGCGCAGAATCCGCCGCGTCCGGCGCCGGCCGCCCGGCCGGGGGCGCCGCGCCGGCCGGCCGCGGCCGGCTGCCCGACCTGGCAGCGGGTGCCGGCGCGGTGCGCCGGCACCCGCCCGAGGCGCTGTCCGTCGTCCTGTACCTGGTCAGCGGGGCCGTGGGGGACCTCGCGTTCCTGTGGGTGCTCGGCGCGTCGATGGTCGCCCTCAGCGGGGTGTGGTCGCGCGCGGACCGCTGGGGTGCGGTGTGCGGTCCGATCGCGGCGACCCTCGTCGGCATGCTGCTGTGGCGCGGCGAGGCCGACTACATCGACCAGTTCATCCTCGGGTCGCTGCTGGACACCGGCGTGGTCGGGCTGCGCCTGGCCGCCGTCGGCGCCGGACTCTACCTCGCCGTCCGCCTGGTGACCCTGCGCGGGGCGCCGGCCGCCCGCTGAGGGTGCTCGAACGGCCTCGGTGGCCGGGCGGCTCGGGATGGCCGGGAGCCGGAACTCGGTGGCCCTCGGGGCGGCGAGGGGGCGCGGGCCCTTGCGGCGCCGGAGTCGTGTCGCAGGCTCGGCTCGGGGGTTCGCCGGTGGGGCGGGGACGGATGCTGCCTCGGCGGGGCGTGCCGAGAAGGCTTCGGCGGTCGTCGGGAGACGGAGGTCGGCGTCCGGGAGGGCTACGCGGTGTGGGTCGCGTCCGTGGATGGTCATGCGGGGCCCCCGTCCGCCTGCGCGGGGGTGGGCGCGGCGCCGCCGTTGTCGCCGGTGGTCGGGCGGGGCGGGCGGTCACAGGCTGGCAAATGCTCGGGAATATCCGCGTTGACCTGCGGTTTCGTCGGCGCGCCCGTGGGGGTGCCGGGCCATCATGGCAGTGCGTTCCGCCCGGTGGCCTCGGTGGCTCCCGTGCGTGGGCGCGTGGATGGCCGCGTTCGGCGCCGGTGCCCCCGGCGCGCGGACGCGGCGCCGTCTCAGGTCGACGGCGCCCCGCCACCGCCGGAACCCGTCCCATTACTCCGCAACCGGCGGCGGCGGGGGCGGCCGTCACGGAGAGGCCCGGAGATCCGCGTCCGGGCCTCTCCTGCGTCCGGCCCCGGCCCGGCCGCGGGCCCGCCTCCGCAGAACGGGCCGTAAAGCCCTCGCCCCCCGCGAACGCGGCGCACTAGCCTGGATTCACCCCCATGCAAAGATGAGGCGCGAGGGGCCCGCGGACCCCCGGCGGCGAGCACGCCGGGCCCGCCCGCCCCTCGACCCGGTCCTACGGCGAGAGCGTGAGGTCACACGTGCCCACCGGCAAGGTCAAGTGGTACGACAGCGACAAGGGTTTCGGCTTTCTCACCCGCGACGACGGCGGTGAGGTCTTCGTGCACTCCTCCGCGCTGCCGGAGGGTGCCGCGCCGCGCGCCGGCCAGCGGGTGGAGTTCGGCGTGGTCGAGGGCCGCAAGGGCGCCCAGGCCCTCCAGGTGAAGCTGCTCGACGCCCCCCGTTCGGTGGCGAAGGCGCTGCGCAAGAAGCCCGACGAGATGGTGGTCATCGTCGAGGACCTGATCAAGCTCCTCGACGGTGTGTCGACGACCTATCGTAGGGGCAAGCACCCCGAGCGCCGCGAGGCCGCCAAGATCGCGCAGGTCCTCCGCGTCGTCGCCGACGACCTCGAAGCCTGACCGCGCGGCGGGGTGCGCCGCACCCGGTGGGGGCCGCGCAGCGCGGCCCCCGAACACGACGTAACGGTCGGCTATCGATCGGTGTGGTGGTCAAGTCAGTGCGTGTTATCAGCGAAAATGGAACCGTGAGCCCCAGCCGTCGTACTCCCGCACCAGACAAGGCATGCATCGAGGCGGTGGATCTCGCCCGCGAAGCGGCCGCCGAGATCGGACGCCCGGAGTGGGTCGGCGAACACCTGTCGGCCTGCGTCGAGGGTGATCGTCTGGTCACCCACCTCTTCGCGTGCCTCGATCCCGCCTACCCCGGATGGCACTACGCCGTCACCGTGGTCCGGGCGTCGCGCGCCAAGGTCGTCACGGTCAACGAGGCCGTGCTGCTCCCCGGCACCGACGCCCTCCGCGCGCCCGAGTGGGTGCCGTGGAAGGAGCGCCTGCGCCCGGGCGACCTCGGCCCGGGCGACCTGCTGCCCACCGCCGCCGACGACGAGCGGCTGATGCCGGGCTACGCCCAGGTGGCCGAGGACGACATCGACGAGGACGGCGTCGACAAGCAGATGGTGTGGGAGCTCGGCCTGGGCCGCCCGCGCGTGCTGTCGGAGGTCGGCCGCGAGTCCGCCGCCGAGCGCTGGTACAACGGCGACTCCGGCCCGCGCAGCCCCATCGCCGCCGCGGCCCCCGCCAAGTGCGCGAGCTGCGGGTTCATGACCCCGCTCGCGGGCGAGTTCCGGCAGATGTTCGGCGTGTGCACGAACGAGTTCGCGCCCGACGACGGCCGCGTGGTCTCCCTCGACCACGGCTGCGGTGCGCACTCCGAGGCGTCGCAGCCCGCGCCGCGCCCCGAACCCGTGGGCCCCGTCGTCGACGAACTCGGCTACGACCACATCGTCTTCGACGACACGACCGAACTGGAGCTCGTCTCCACCGACGGCTGACCGCCCGCGGCCGCCCCGTTCCGCCGGGCGCGGCCGCGCGGCGCGCCGGCGCCCGGGGGCGCCGCCGCGGACACCGGCGAAGCGACCGAGAACGGCCGCACCGTCGCGTACCGTGGTGCCGCACCCACCGGGAGGAGCCCCCATGGCCCAGTCACCGACCGACCCGTTCGGCACCGCCGGACTCCGGCGGCGGGTCCTCGACGGCTGGGCCGACGCCCCCGCCCGGTTCCGCGAGGACGCCAACGCCGAGGAGGACTTCGCGCTCGGCGGCTACCGCGACCGGGTGGTGGTCGAACTCGCGCAGAACGCGGCCGACGCCGCCGCCCGCGCGGGCGTCCCCGGCCGCCTCCTGCTGGCGCTGGACGACGGCGGCCTCACCGCCGCCAACACCGGGGCCCCGCTCACCGCCGCCGGGGTCGAGTCGCTGGCCACGCTGCGCGCCTCCGCCAAGCGCGACGAGGGCGCCCCCGGCACCACCGGCCGCTTCGGAGTGGGGTTCGCGGCGGTGGCCGCCGTCAGCGACGACATCACCGTGGCCTCCGCGACCGGGGCGGTCCGCTGGAGCGCCGACCTCGCCCGCGCCGCCGTCGGCGACCACGCGGCGGGCGGCGCGGCCGGCGGCCTCGCCGAGGAGCTGGCCCGCCGCGGCGGGCACGTCCCCCTGCTGCGGCTGCCGTTCCCCGCCGACGCCGCCCCGCCCGAGGGCTACGCCACCGCGGTGGTCCTGGTGCCGCGCGACGACGACGCCCGCGACCGGCTGCGCCGCATGCTCGACGCCACCGGCGAGGCGCTGCTGCTCGCCCTGCCCGGCCTGGCCGAGGTGCGCATCGCCACCGACGCCGGCGAACGCGTCCTCACCCGCGACGACCCCGGCCCCGACCGCGTCCGCACCCGGGTGCGCGACACCGGGGGCGACCGCTCCACCGAGTGGCGCACCGCCACCCGCACCGGCCGGTTCGAGCCCTCGCTGCTGGCCGACCGCCCCACCGAGGAGCGGTCCCGGCTCGACTGGGCGGTCACCTGGGCCGTGCCCGTGGGCGGCGACGGCCGGCTCGCCCCGCTGCCCTCCGGCGTCGATCGGGTCGTGCACGCCCCCACCCCGACCGACGACCCGCTGGACCTGCCGGCCCTGCTCATCGGCACGTTCCCGCTGGGCGCGGACCGCCGCCGGGTGGCCTCCGGCCCCGCCGCCGAGGCGCTCGCCCAGGCCGCGGCCGACGCCTTCACCGACCTGCTGCGCGCCGTCGGCCCCCGGGCCGCGCTGGACCTGGTGCCGCGCACCCTCATGGGCGGCGGTGAGTTCGACGGCCGGTTCCGCGCGGCCGCCGCCAAGCCGCTGCTCGCCACCCCGTTCCTGGCGACCGCCAAGGGCGACCCGGTGCGCCCGCGCGACGCCGTGCTGCTGGAGGGCGGCCCGGAGGTCACCGCGGTCCTGGCCGACCTCGTCGGCACCGCGCTGCCCGGCGACACCGACCCCCGCCACCCCGCGCTCGCGCAGCTGCGGGTGCGCCGGGTCGGGTTCGCCGAACTCGCCGACCTGCTGGCCGACCTCGACCGCGAACCGGAGTGGTGGGCGGGGCTGTACGCGGCGCTGCGCGCCGCCGGGCAGGCGGGGGCCGACCTCGGCGAACTGGGGGCGCTGCCCGTCCCGCTGGCCGACGGCCGGCTCGTGCGCGGCCCCCGCGGGGTCCTGCTGCCCGCCGCCGACGCGTTCGGCCCCGAGCTGGACCCGGCCGCGCTCGCCCCGCTGGGCGTACGGGTCGTCCACCCCGGCGCGGCCGACCCGCTGCTGCTGCGGCTGGGCGCGGCCGAGGCCAACGCGGCCGCCGTGCTCACCGACCCGCGGACCCGCGCCGCCGTCGAGAACTCGCTGGACGCCGACGACCCCGAGGAGGTCGCCGGACCCGTCCTGCGCCTTGCGGCGGCCTCCGCCACCACCGCCGCCGACGCGCCGTGGCTGGCCGAGCTGGCCCTGCGCGACGACGAGGGCGGCTACTCGGTGGCGGGCGAGCTGCTGCTGCCCGACAGCCCGCTGCGCGACGTCCTCTCCGACGACGCCCCGTTGGGGGTGGTCGCCGCCGACCTGGTCGAGCGGTACGGCGCCGAGGCGCTGGAGGCGGTGGGCGTGCTGCGCACGTTCGCCGTCGTCCGCGCCTCCGACGTCACCCTCGGCGCCGCCCTCGACGACCACGACCTGCCGCTCGACGGTGTGGAGGAGTGGGCCGAGGACGCCGCCGAGCGGACGGGCGGGCCCGACCTGCCGCCGGTGGTGCCCGAGTTCACCGGGGTGGCCGACCTGGAGTTCGTCCGCGGCGACCGGTGGCCGCGCGCCCTCGAACTGCTGGCGGAGCCCCCGCTGCGCGCCGCCGTCCTCGATCCGGTCCGGGTGCTGCGCGCCGACGGCCGGGCGGTGGACGTGCCGTCGTACACGGCGTGGTGGCTGCGCACCGGGGCGCTGCTCGGCGGCCGGCCCCCGGTGGAGTCGCGCACGGTCGACGCCGATCCGGCGCTCGCCGGGCTGTACGACCCCGTCCCCGACGTCGACCCCGCCCTCGCCCGCGCGCTGGGGGTGCGCTCGTCGCTGGCCGCCCTCGTCGCCGAGCCCGGCGGCCCGGAGGACCTGCTCGACCGGCTGGCCGACCCCGCCCGGCACGTCGAGCGCGGTGTGCTGCGCGACATCTGGACGGCGCTCGCCGGGGTGGACGCCGACCGCATCGACCCGCCCGAGACGGTGCGGGCGGTGCGCGGCGGCGCGATCGTGGTGGCCGACGCCGAGGACGCGGTCGTGGTCGATGCCCCCGACCTGCTCCCGCTGCTGGCGGACCGCCCGGTGGTGCCGGTGCCGCCGGGGATCGCGGTGGCCGTCGCCGACGTGCTCGACCTGGCGCTGGCCAGCGAGGAGGTCGAGGGCCGGGTGGAGTCGGTGGGCCGGGTGCGGCCGGTGCCCGACGAGGTCCGCGCGTTCCTCGACACCGACGTGCTCACCTACCTGCACCACGAGGAGCTGGTGGTCGACGGGGTGGTGGTCGAGTGGCGCTGCGACGGCGGCACGCCGCACGCGTCGGGCACCGACGGCCTGGCCCGCGCCCTGTGCTGGAAGGCCGGCCGCTGGCCCAGCCGCCACCTGGTCGCCGCGGTCCTCCGCGACCCGCAGACCCTCCCCGTCCTGCTGGCAGAGGTCGATCTGGACGAACCCGCCTAGGGCGTACCGCCCGCCGTTCTGCGACCGGGGGCGGCGGTCAGGTCCGGGCGTTGCGGGTGGAGGCGGCGAGGTCGTCGGCCGCTGTGCGGGCCGCGGTGACGAAGGCGGCGATCGCCGGGTGGGCGCCGCCGCCCGCGCGGAACGCGACCTTCGACCGGCGGAACAGCGGCAGCCGGGTCAGCGCCGCGCCCGGGGGTGCGGGCGCGATGGCGGTCTCCGGGACGAGTCCGACGCCCTGCCCGATGGCGGCCAGGGACAGCGCGGTGCGGAAGTCGTTGACCTGGTGGCGGATCCTCGGCTGGAACCCGGCGGCCTGGCAGGCGCGCACGGCCATCGCGTGGCCGGTCGTGCCGTCCCGCGCGGTGATCCACCGGGCCCGCGCGTACGGGCCGAGCAGCTCCGCCAACGTCTCGCCGTCGCCGTCGCCCCCGCTCTTACCGCCGCCCCCGCCCCCGCCGTTACCGTCGCCTTCCCCGCCGTCGCCGCCTCCACCGCCGTCACCGTCTCCACCGGCCGCGCGGGCCGTGGCGGCGGCGAGGTACATCGGCTCCTCCAGCAGCGGGACCCGCTCCACCGTGGTGTCCGGCGCGGCGGGGACGAAGTCGTAGTCGTGTACCAGGGCCACGTCGAGTTCGCCCGCGCGCAGGCCGTCGGAGACGCGTGCCGAGTCGATCTCCTCCACCATGGGCTCCAGCGCGGGGTGGCGCTCGGCCAGTTCGGCCAGCGCGGCGGGCACGATGGTGTGCCCGCCGGAGGGGAAGGTGCCGATGCGCAGCGGCCCGCCGATGCCCTCGCGCGCGCTCGCGAGTTCGGCGACCGCCAGTTCGAGGCGCTCCAGCACGGCGTCGGCGTGGGTGACGAGGGAGCGGCCCGCAGGCGTGAGGACCACCCGCCTGCCGCTGCGTTCCAGCAGGGCGACGCCCGCCTCGCGTTCCAGCACGCTCAGCTGCTGGGAGACGGCGGAGGCGGTGAAGGCGAGGGCGTCGGCAACGGCCGTGATCGTGCCGCGCCGGTCGAGTTCGCGGAGCAGGGAGAGGCGTCGGACGTCGAGCATAAGATCAGCTTAGGTGTCGATGCGGAAATCGGAAATGGACCTACAGCATCGCCGGACGCCAGGGTGGAGGCATGGACTCCGAACCGTTCTTCTCCGGCCTGTACGTCCCCTTGGTCACCCCGTTCACCGATGACCGGCGCCTGGACGCCGACGCGCTGGCCCGGCTCGCCGACGAGGCGCTGGCGGCCGGCGCCGCGGGGCTCGTCGCCCTCGGCACCACCGCCGAGGCGGCCACGCTGACCGAGGAGGAGCGGCGGACCGTGGTGCGGGTCTGCGCCGCGGCCTGCCGTGGGCACGGCGCCCCGCTGATCGTCGGTGTCGGCACCGGCGACACCGCCGCCGCCATCGCCTCGCTGCGCACACTGGCGGCCGCCGGTGACGCCGCGGCGGCGCTGGTGCCCGCGCCGCCCTACATCCGGCCGGGTGAGGCGGGGACGCTGGCGCACTTCACCGCGCTGGCCGAGCACGGTGGTCTGCCGCTGATCGTGTACGACATCCCCTACCGCACGGGTCAGGCGCTGAGCGCCGACACGCTCGCGGCGCTCGGCCGCCTGCCGGGGATCGTCGGGGTCAAGCACGCGACGGGGGCGATCGACGCGGTGACGGTCGAGCTGCTCGACCGCGCCCCGCACGGCTTCGCCGTCCTCGGCGGCGACGACGCGGTCATCTCCCCGCTCGTCGCGGCGGGCGCCCACGGCGGCATCGTCGCGTCGGCCAACCTCCGCACCGCCGACTACGCCGAACTGATCGCGCTGTGGCGGCGGGGTGCGGCGGCGCCCGCCCGCGCGCTCGGCGCCGAACTGGCCCGCTTGTCCGCCGCGCTGTTCGCCGAGCCGAACCCGACGATCGTCAAGGGCGTGCTGCACGCCCAGGGCCGCATCCCCAGCCCGGCCGTGCGGCTGCCGCTGCTGGCGGCCTCCGCCGAATCGGTCCGCCGCGCGGCGCCCCTGGCCGCCGGCCGCTCCGCCGCTCCGCCGGTGCCCGACCGCGAACGCCACGGCGTGGCCGCCCCGGTCTGACCGGAGACCCGTTTCCGGCGGCGCGGGCCGGGTTGGGGCGCCGCTGGTTCCGCATCGGGGAGCGCGGTGACACCCGGCGGTGACCCGGGTGGTGCCGTGGACGCGCGGCGGTCTGTTCCGCGACCGGCGCGGCGGCGGGCGTCGCGCCGTCTGGTCGGGCCGCGTCCCGGCGCGGCCGGCTTCGCTCTCCGCCGGCTTCGCCCCGTGTCGGCCTCGCCGCTTCTTCGCCCCGCTCGGGTGCCCCCGAGTGGGGCGTCGGTGTGTCGGGGCGGGCCACGTGCGGGTCCGGATACGGGCAGGTCCCGGTCAATCGCGTTGACGGCGACTTACCGAGTGGTTAGTTTATTTACCGAGTGGTAAGGAGTCGTCATGTCCGAGCGGACCGAGCCCGCGACCGGCGCAGCCGGCGCATCCCGTCCATCCCGCCCGCCCCGTCCATCGCGCCCGCGCCGGCGGCGGCGCGTCCTTGTGGCGGTCGCCGTCGTCGCCGCCGTCGCGGTGGTCGCGGGACTCGCGGTGCGGGACACCGCACCCGTCGGCCACTTCACGTCGGCGGCCGCCAAGGACGTCTTCGACGCCGACTACCGGCGGGCGATGGCCGACATGCCCGAGCCCGAGGCCGCCCTCGACGTCCGCACCGGCTACGGCGTGGTGCGGGTGTACCGCTTCGACGGCCCCGCCGACGGCACCCCGCTGGTGCTGCTCCCCGGGACCGCGGCGGCGTCCCCGATGTGGGCCGACAACCTGCCGTCGCTGCTGGAGGTGCGCGACGTCTACACCGTCGACCTCCTCGGCCAGGCGGGCATGAGCGTGCAGGACCGGCCCATCGAGACGGCGGCCGACCAGGCGCGGTGGCTGGACCAGACCCTGGCCGGCCTGCCCGAGGAGCGCTTCCACGTGCTGGGCATGTCCTTCGGCGGCTGGACCGCCGCCAACCTCGCGCTGCGCGCGCCCGACCGGGTCGCCGGCGTGATCCTGGTCGACCCGGTGTTCGTCTTCGACGGCCTGCCGCTGGAGGCGGTGGTGCGGTCGATCCCCGCCTCGGTGCGCTGGCTGCCCAAGAGCTGGCGCGACGGGTTCAACTCCTGGACGGCGGGCGGCGCCCCCGTCGAGGACGTCCCGGTCGCCGACATGATCGAGTCCGGCATGCAGACCTACGCCCCGCACCTGCCCGCGCCCTCGCTCATCCCCGAGGAGCGGCTGGCCGCCCTGGAACCGCCCGTCCTCGCCCTCATCGCGGGCCGGTCGGTCGTGCACGATCCGGCCGAGGCCGCCGCCACCGCCGAGCGGGTGCTGCCGGACGGGGCGGTCGAGGTGTACCCCGACGCCACCCACGCCATCGCCGGGGAGTACCCCGATGAGGTCGCGGCCGACGTCGCGGACTTCCTGGCCGACGCCGAATGAGAGGATGACCGGGTGCCCGACCCCGCCCGCCGCCCCACGCTCACCGAGCGCGCCCGCCGCGAGCAGCTCATCGGCCTCACCGTCCGGCTGATCGCCGAGCACGGCTACGCCGCGACCTCGCTGGCCCGCATCGCCGCCGCCGCCGAGATCTCCAAGGCGGCCGTCCTCTACCACTTCGCCACCAAGGGCGCGGTGATCGAGGCCGCCTACCGGTCGGTCCTGGACGGGCTGATCGGCCACGTCGGGCCGCGCGTCGCCGCCGCCGAGGGGCCGCGCGCCGCCGTCGAGGCGTACGCGGCGGCCGTCGTCGGCTACATGGCCGACCACCCCCACCACGTCCGCGTCATCACCGAGGCGCTGGGCCGGCCCGGCGAGACCGGGATCGCGGACTCCCCGGCGTCGGCCGAGCGGTGGCGGTTCCTCGCGGGCCTGATCGAGCGCGCCCAGGAGGCCGGCGAGTACCGGGCGTCGGCCGACCCCCGCACCGAGGCGGTCATGATCAACGGGGCGGTCGACGGGGTGGTGGCCGCCGCGGTGGAGGACCCGTCCTACCGGCTCGACGAGGCCGCCGCAGCGGTGGTCGACCTCATCCGGCGCGCCGCCCGCGACTGATCCGCGCGGCAGCTCCGCGCGGGGCTCAGCGGGCGACGCGGAAGAAGCCCTCGGCGATGAGGGAGCGCAGCACGTCGGGGGTGCGGGCGCGGACCGCCGCCGGGTCCTGCTCGGTCAGCTCGGCGATCGCGTCGAGCAGCGGACCCACCGGCATGGTGCCGTCGCACACCCCGGCCAGGGCCGCCTCGATGGTGCCGACCTGCGCCACCCGCTTCAGCCCGCCCCGCTGCCGCAGCAGGATGCGCTCGGGGTCGGGCGCCCCCGGCACCCCGATGCGCTCCTCGACCACGCCCGGGGCCAGCGCCACGTGCGCCGACAGCAGGGCGGCGTCGGTGAGCCGGTGGGCGGTCATCGCCCCGTCGACCACGTCGGGCAGGTACCGGCCGACGGGCTGCTCGATGTCGTGCCGGAACTCCTCGACCCGCACCGCCGCGTCCTGGGCGACGTCGTTGCGCAGGTGGATCCAGCCGAAGCCGATGGCGCGCACGCCCTCGCGGTCGAAGTAGTCGAGCCAGGCGTCGTAGCGGCGGGTGTACTCGGGGGTGCCCTGCTCGCAGGAGTCGCGCAGCCACAGCTCGACGTACTCGGCCGGGTCCTGCACGTCGCGCTGGACCACCCAGCCCGAGCAGCCCGTGCCCGCCACCCACTCCCCGACGCGGTCGCGCCAGTCCTCGCCGCCCACGTGCAGCCAGTTGGCGAGGAGCTGGCACCAGCCGCCGTCGGTGAGGTGGCGCGGGGCCTGGCGCACCAGTTCGGCGCAGACGGCGTCGCCGGGCAGGTCGGACTCGCGGTAGGTGTAGCGGGCGGCGTCGGGGGTGATGACGAACGGCGGGTTCGACACGATCAGGTCGAACCGCTCGCCCGCCACGGGTTCGAACAGCGACCCCTGGCGGGTGGTGACGTTGTCGACGCCCGACAGGGCGCAGCTCGCCTCGGTCATGCGCAGGGCGCGCGGGTTGACGTCGGTGGCGACCACCTCGCCGGCCCGCCCGGCCAGGTGCAGGGCCTGCACGCCGCACCCGGTGCCGAGGTCCAGGGCGCGCTCCACGGGCCCGTCGACGATGAGCCGCGCCAGGGTGGCCGACGCGCCGCCCGCGCCCACCACGTGGTCGGGGTGCGGGGTGCCCTGGCCGGGGCGCACCGTGGGGTCGGAGACGACGTAGCCCGGCCGGGTGCCGTCGCCCGGCAGCGGGGAGCCGTCCGGCGCCGCGGCCCCGGCGGGGGGTTCGCCCGCGCGGCCGTCCTCCAGCTCCCACGGGCCGAGGTGGACGCGGGCCCGCACGTGGCCGTCCTCGACCGCGAGGAGTCCGGCGTCGGCGAGTTCGGTGACGGGCAGGATGGCGCGCGCCGCGCTCTCGGAGACGGGTTCCCGCAGCCACCACAGCCGCAGCAGTACGCCCAGGCGCTCCTCGCCGCCGGTGGCGCGCAGAGCGGGGACGAGCTGTTCGCGGGAGAGGGCCCGCGCCGCCATGTCGCCGAGCCGGTCGCGCACGCCGGACACCGTGTAGTCGGCGTCGATCAGGGTGCGCCGGAGGCGGTCGGCGAGCCGGCGGGGAAGCGGGCGGAGCGTATTCGACACGCGCCCATTATCGAGGAGGGGCGGGGGCGCTCCGGTGCCCGGGCCCGCGCGCCGTGCGCGGCGGCGCCCGGGGGGTGCGGTCAGGGGGCCTCGCGCGCCGGTGAGGGGTCGTCGGGGGCGGGTGCGGCGTGCGCCGCCGGGTCGGGCTCGGCGGCGACCGCCGGCGGGGTCCGGTCGGCGGGCGCGGCGCGGCCGTCCTCCCCCGGGGCGGCGGCGGGCGCGCCGGCCGCGGTGGCGGCCTCGGCCTCGGTGCGCTTGCGGAGCAGGCGCGGGATGTAGAAGAACGCGAACACGCCCAGCACGATGCCGACGCCGCATACGCCCAGCCACCACCGCTCGTCGGCGGGCAGGCGGTCGCCCCGGGCGAGCAGCACGATCAGCGCCACCGTCCAGGCGACGGTGCCGAGCGCGGTGGGGACGCGGTAGTCGAACTCCAGGACCTCGGGGTCGGGCCGGCGGGGTGTACGCACGGTTTCAGGCTAAGGGATGGCTCGGTCACACTCGCGGGCCGGAAGTCCCGCATTGGTGGGATCCTCCGAATCGGGGCCGGTCCACACGGGCACGATATGGAGGAACATGCAACTAGTCTGACCTCGACCCTTAATCCGGACATGTCAGGCTTATCCGAGTGAACGCAACGCCACCACCCGCCGAATCCCCCCAGAGCGCCGACGGCACCGCCGCCGCGCCGTCCCCGCGCCCCGCGGGCTGGAAGGGCCGCATCGACCACTACTTCCAGGTCTCCGCCCGGGGGTCCGACTTCGGCCGCGAGCTGCGCGGCGGTCTGGCGACCTTCTTCGCGATGGCCTACATCATCGTGCTGAACCCGCTGATCATCGGCACGGCGCCCGACGCCGGCGGCGACACCCTGGGCATCGCCCGCGTCGCCGCCACCACCGCCCTGGTCGGCGGTGTGATCTCGATCCTGATGGGCGTGGTCAGCCGGTACCCGTTCGCGATCGCGGCGGGCATGGGCCTCAACGTCATCGTCGCCTACTCGCTCGCCCCGCAGATGACCTGGGCCGACGCCATGGGCATCGTGGTGCTCGAAGGGCTCGTGCTGCTGGTCCTCGTGCTCACCGGGTTCCGCACCGCGGTGTTCCGCGCCATCCCGCCGGGCCTGAAGACGGCCATCGCCGTGGGCGTCGGCATGTTCCTCACCCTCGTCGGGTTCGTCAACGCCGGGTTCGTCCGCCGGATGCCCGACGCCGCCAACAGCACCGTGCCCGTGCAGCTCGGCGAGGGCGGTCTGGCCGGCTGGCCGATCCTCGTGTTCGTGATCGGCCTGGCGCTCACCATCGCCCTGATCGTGCGGCGGGTGAAGGGCGCCATGCTCATCGGCATCGCCGTCGCCACCGCGGTCGCCATGGTGGTCGAGGCCGTCGCCCACGTCGGCCCCATGGCCGGCGACGACGGGACGGTCAACCCCTCCGGGTGGGCGCTCACCGTCCCCGCCCTGCCCACCTCGGCGGGCGACCTGGTGGCGCTGCCCGACTTCTCGCTGGTCGGCCACTTCTCCCTGTTCGGCAGCTTCGCCAACGTCGGCGCCATCGCGGTGATCCTGCTGCTGTTCACCCTGCTGCTGGCCGACTTCTTCGACACCATGGGCACCATGGTCGGTGTCGGCGGGCAGGCCGGCCTGCTGGACGCCGACGGCAACGTCGTCCGCGCCCGCGAGGTGCTGGTGGTCGACGCCCTGGGCACGGTGGCGGGCGGCGCCGCGGCCGCCTCGTCCAACACGGTGTTCGCCGAGTCCGCCGCCGGGGTGGGCGAGGGCGCCCGCACCGGTATCGCCCCGATCGTCACCGGCCTGCTCTTCCTGGTGGCGACCCTGTTCTCGCCGCTGGTGACGCTCGTGCCGTTCGAGGCGGCCACCCCGGTGCTCATCGTCGTCGGCTTCATGATGATGACCCAGGTCACCAAGATCGACTTCGCCGACATGGCCATCGGCATCCCCGCGTTCCTCACGATCGCGGCCATGCCGTTCACCTACTCGATCTCCAACGGCATCGGCATCGGGTTCATCACCTACACCCTGATCCGCCTGGTGCAGGGGCGCCCGCGCGACGTCCACCCGCTGATGTGGCTGGTCGCGGCGGCGTTCCTGGTGCACTTCGCGCTCGGCCCGATCGAGTCGCTGCTCGGCCTGTGACCCGGCCGCCCCGCCGCCCGCCCGGGCGGCGGGGCGCCGAGGGCGCCGCACCCCTCAGGCGCGGCGCACCAGCAGCGCGATCCCCCCGATGAGCACCACGGCCAGCCCCACCCCGGTCCAGATGAGCGGGGAGGCGCCGGCCCCGCCGCGCTCGGCCGGCGCGGCGGTCGCCTCCGGCTCCTCGGCGGCCTCCGGCGACGGGCCCGCGCCCACCGCCGGCAGCGGCACCCGCCACACCGGGCTGCCGGGCCCCTCGGTGCCCGCGAGCACCGCCGCCCCGTCGTGGTCGAACGCCAGCGACTCCCCCTGGTCGAGTTCGGGCAGCCCGATGCGGTCGACGCTGCGCCCCGACACCCCGTCGGCCGCGTCGTAGAGGGTGGCGCCCCAGTAGGTGCGGATGGCGTAGTGGGCGCCGTCGGGCGAGAACGACGCGTCGGTGGCGTACAGCGGGGCGGAGTCGACGCGGGTCAGCGTGTTCACGCCCTCGGGGTCGAGCCGCTCCGGCGCCGCGTACACCCCGCCCGCCACCTCCTTGCTGACGACGTAGAGCCGGCCGTCGCGGGGGTCGACCATCATCGCCTCGGCGTCGCGGCCGCCGTCGGCGTAGGCCAGGGTGAACGTCGTGGCCTCCACCGCGGTGTCGCCCAGCTCCGCGGGCTCGGTGAACCGGTACACCCGGATGTCGGGCCACCCGCCCTGGAAGTTGTCGCCGATGTCGCCGACGTAGACCGCGGGCGCCCCCTCGGCGTCGGTGCCCACCGCGATCGCCTCCCAGTCGCGGACCTCCACGCCCGCGCCCGACAGCGTGACGGTGGCGACGGTCGCCCCGGTGGAGTCGACCGCGTACACCTCGGGGCCGTAGTCGCCGCTGTCGTTGTGCGTCCAGTACACGCCGTCGTGCAGCCGCGACGCCGCCAGCCCGCTGGACTCCACGATGCGCGGGTCCGACATGCGGAACAGCTCCTCGGAGCCGTCGGGCAGGTCCTCGGCCGGGGTCCCCGACGGGACGGGGACGGGATCGGCGGCGGCGGGGGCCGCGGGGAGCACCGCGAGCGCGGCCGCGAGGGCGGGCGCGGCGATGGACCTCATGCGCGCCATCCTCCCATCCGCCGCGCGGCGGCGGGGCTTGCGACCCCCGGCTTGTGGGCATGCTCCGCTTACGGTACGGAGTGATCCCGCAAGGAGGGACACGCATGGCCATCGTCGCCTGCCTCAACGGAGACCGCCGCCCCGGGGCGCACCCCGCCCTACCGGTGTTCGCCGACCAGGTGGCCGAGGACGCCCGCGCCGCCGTCGCGGCGGGCGCCGACGAGATCCACGTCCACCCCCGCGACTCCACCGGCGCCGAGGCCCTGGAGCCCCGGGTCCTCACCGACCTCCTCGACCGCGTCCGCGCCGCCGTCCCCGGGGTGCCCATCAGCGTCACCACCGCCCTGACCGCCGAGCCCGACCCCTGGCGCCGCTACGACCTGGTGCAGCGCTGGGGCGGGGTGCCCGACGCGGCGACGGTGAACCTGCACGAACCCGGCTCGGTCGAGGTCATCCGGCTGCTCGCCGCCCGCCGGGTGCGCGTCGAGGCCGGGCTGTGGACCGCCGACGCCGCCCGCATCCTGGTGGCGTCGGGCCTGGCCGGCGCGGTCGACCGCGTCCTGCTGGAACCCACCCAGACCGCGGTCGGGGCGGCGCTCGACAACGCCGAGGCCATCCGCGCGGTGCTGCGGCGCGCCGGGATCACCGCGCCGCGCCTGCTGCACGGCCACGACGACACGGCCTGGCCGGTGCTCGACGCCGCGCTGGCCGCGGGCGAGGACGCCCGGATCGGGCTGGAGGACACGTTGCGCCTGCCCGACGGCTCCGAGGCCGAGGACAACGCCGACCTGGTGGCCGCCGCCGTCGCGCGGGCCGCCGCGGTGGGCTGAGGTGGTCGGCCGAGGCGGTGGGCGCCCGCCGCCGGCGGTCAGCCCAGCAGGGCGCCCAGCACGACGACGAGCATGATGGCCCCGAGCACCACGGGCAGCAGCCACCGCTGCTTGCGGTTGTTGGTGAGCATGCTCATCGCTGACCTCGATCGTCACGGGCGGGGGCGCGGCGGGGCGCCGCGCTCTCAGCCTAACCGCCAGGTGGCGGCGGTCCGGTAGCGGGGGACCGCGTCCAGGCGGCTGTGCACCAGCGCCACCTCGGCGGCGGTCCACGCGGGGGACGCGAACCCGGCGAGGCCGTCGCGCAGCGGGCGCAGGTCGGCGGGCGGGCGGCAGCGGGCCAGTGTCAGGTGCGGCACGTACCGCCGGTCCTCGACCGGCACCCCGGCGGCGCGCGCGGCGCCGCGCAGGCCGTCGGCGAGCGCGGTCAGCGCGCCGGTGTCGCCCGCCACGTCGGCCCACAGCACGGCCGCGCGCGCCGCGTCGGCGGGGAAGGTGCCGCCCCCGCGCAGCGCCAGGCGCAGCGGGGCGTGCCGGGCGGCCTCGGCGGCCAGGGCCGCGCCGAGCCCGGCGACGTCGGGGTCGGGCACCTCACCGAGGAACGCCAGGGTGAGGTGGCGGTCGGCGCGGCCGGTCCACCGCAGCGGGGCGGCGGCCGCGGGCAGGCCGGCCTCGGCCGCCTCGACCGCGTCGAGCACGGGCCGGGGCGGGACCAGGGCGGTGAACAGGCGCATCGGGCCTCCTGCCGCGTCGGGGGCGGGGCGGTCCCGATGATGGCCGACCCGCCCCGCCGCGGCAAGCCGGTCAGGCCGGGTCGGCGGTGCGCACGACCTCGACGTAGGGGCGCCGCGCGCACGGCCGCACCCGGACGCCGAGCCGGCGGGCCAGCAGCGCCGCGATCGCCAGGACCACGACCACGGTGACGGCGCCGCCGATCCCCAGGCCGGCACGCGGTCCGAACGCGTCGGCGAGGAACCCGACCAGCGGGGCGCCGATCGGCGCCATGCCGAGGAACACGAGCATGTAGATGCTCATGACCCGGCCGCGCATCCCGGGTTCGACGCTGAGCTGGAAGGTCGTGTTCAGCGCGGTCGTGAACGTCATGAACGCGACGCCCATCGGCAGCAGCGCCACCACGAACGGCACGTACCCCGGCATGAGCGCGGCGGCGATCTGGGCGGCGCCGAACGCCAGCGCGCCGATGAGCACGGTGCGCAGCCGGGGCCGCTCGCGCCGCGCGGCCAGCAGCGCCCCCGACAGGGCGCCCACCGCGAGGGCGGCGGCGGCCACGCCGAACGCGGCGGCGCCCGCCTGGAACACGTTGTTGGTCATGAGCGCGATCTGGTTCTGCCCGCTGGAGCCGAACAGCTGCACGAACACGGTCATGATGAGGAGCAGCACCAGGTCGGGGCGCCCCCCGACGTAGCGCAGCCCTTCGCGGGTCTGCCCCCGGCCGCGCGGAGTGGGCTCGGTGACGTTGAGCTCGGCGGGGCGCATCATCCACAACCCGGTGAGCACGCCGAGGAACGAGGCGGCGTTGAGCAGGAACACCGGCCCGCTGCCCACCACGGCGATGAGCAGCCCGGCCACGGCCGGACCGGCCACCCGGCCGAGCTGGAAGCTCGCGCTGTTCAGCGCGACGGCGTTGGGCAGGTCGCGGGCGCCGACCATCTCGACCACGAAGGTCTGCCGGGCCGGGTTGTCGACGACCGTCACCAACCCCAGCGCCAGCGCGAACACGTAGACGTGCCACACCTCGGCGGCGCCCGTGGTGGCCACCACCCCCAGCCCGAGGGCGAGCACGCCCATGGCGGCCTGGGTGGTGATGAGCAGCCGCCGCTTGTTCATCCGGTCGACGAGGGTGCCGCCCCACAGCCCGAGGAAGAGCATGGGCAGGAACTGCAGCGCCGTGGTCAGGCCCAGTGCCGTGCCGCTGCCGCCGCTGAGCTGGAGCACCAGCCAGTCCTGGGCGATGCGCTGCATCCAGGTGCCGGTGTTGGACACGACCTGGCCGGTGGCGAACAGCCGGTAGTTGCGCACGGCCAGCGAGCGGAACATGGCGGGGCGACCGGGCCGCCCGGGGGCGGCGGACCGGGCGTCGTCGGGGTCGTCCGGCTCGTCGGGCTCGCCGGGGGCCTCGGGGGCGCCCCCGGCTACGCCTGGCTCAGCCGGTCGAGGATCTCGGCCGCCTTGCGCAGGATCTCCTTCTCGTCGGCGGTCAGCTCCGTCAGACGCTGCGCCAGCCACGCCTCGCGGCGCCGGGTGTCGGCCTTCACCAGCGCGCGGCCGTCGTCGGTCAGGTCGACGAGCTGGCGCCGCTGGTCGTCCGGGTGCTTGGTCCGCCGCACCATCCCGCGCTCCTCCAGCGCGGCGATGATCCGGGTCATCGAGGGCGGCTGCACCTTCTCCTGGTCGGCGAGCGCGCCGGGGGTCATCTGGCCGTGCCGCGCCAGCGTGAACAGCACCGCGCTCTGTCCGAGAGACAGGGACGCGTCCGGACGCTGCGCGCGGAGTCGGCGCGCCAGCCGGCTCACGGCCACGCGAAGCACCGCAGCCAGGCCCGCGTCGGTTCTGGTCTGCCGGGACAGATGGGTCTGCTTCATTAGCCTGGCTCATTACTCTTGCTAACAATATCAAGGGCCGCCGCGATTCCCCCGGACCGACGGCGGACCTCACATCATGCCCGTACCGGCGGGCCCGCCTCGACATCCGGGCCCGTCGGGCGGGTCACACCCCGGCCACCCGCCCCAGCGCGCGGGCCCCCAGCAGCATGTCGGGCGCGTCCGGGTGGCCGCGATCGGTCATCTCCAGCCCCGCCTCCACCGACCGCGCGAACGCCCACACCGCGATCCGCTCGGCCGGCCCGCCCGCGACGTCCGCCACCAGGCCGATCCGGTGGCGCAGGACCGCCTCGGGGTCGGGGTGCCGCAGCGGCGGGTCGACCTGGAGCAGCATCGGGGCCGGATCGTAGGCCGGGTCGCCCGCCATGGGCTTGGGGTCGATCGCCAGCCACGGCTCCCGTTCCGCCCGCAGCACGTTGCCGGGGTTGGCGTCGCCGTGCAGCACCACGGTGCGCGGCGCCGACCCGGGCAGCGTCTCCAGCAGGCGGGCGGCCGCGGCCACCAGGTAGAGGTCGGCGTCCGGCGGGCGGAGCCGGTCCATGCGCTCGCGCAGCAGCTCCGCCCACCCGGCCACCACGGGCCCCAGCGCGTCGAACTCCGGGCCGGGCGGCGCCGGGCGGCGCCACAGCCGCGCGAGCACGCCCGCCCCCGCCTCCAGCAGCTCCTCGGGGCGGCCGGGG
>NZ_BCRK01000098.1 GCF_001552555.1 Nocardiopsis trehalosi NBRC 14201
CCCCGCCCGGCGGGTCCGGAGCGGGGTGCGGCGGGGCCGCCCGGCGGTGTCTCCGGCGCCGCCCGCCGCCTCCACAACGGGGGGAGGCGACAAGACGCGGCGGCGAACCCTGTACGGTCCCGCACCCCCCGCAGTAAAGGTGCGTACCGGACAATAGGGGTGCACGTGTTCCGCCCGTGACCCTGGAGAGACGGGAAGAGCCATGTCCGACGCCCCCGCGCCGCGCGTCCGCCGCCGCGGCCTCACCGCCCGCGACCTCGCCCTCATCGGCGTGTTCGCCGCCCTGCTGGCGGTCCTGAGCATGCCCCTCGCGATCCCCGTGGGGCCGGTGCCGATCACCCTGCAGACGCTCGGCGTGATGCTGGCGCCGAGCGTCCTCGGCGCCAAGCGCGGCGCGCTCGCCGTGCTCACCTTCCTCGCGCTCGTCCTCGCCGGGCTGCCGCTGCTGCCCGGCGGGCGCGGCGGCGTCGCCCCCTTCCTCGGCCCCACCGGCGGGTACATGCTGGGCTGGGTGGCCGGCGCCCTGGTGATCGGCCTGCTGGCGCACCGCGTGTTCGGCCGCTACCGCTTCACGACCGGGCTGGCCGCCAACCTCATCGGCGGTATCGGGGTCATCTACGCCGTCGGCATCCCGTGGACCGCCGTGGCGGTCGGCGACGGCCTGCTCGCGGTGCTCACCGGCGTCGTGCTGTTCCTCCCCGGCGACCTCGCCAAGGCGGCGATCGCGGCCGCCGTCGCCGCCGGCGTGCACCGCGCCTACCCCGTGCCCCCGGCGGGCCGGCCGGTGGCCGCGGGCGCCGCGGACGGCGCGTAGGCTCCCCACGGGGACGGCCCGGCCGCCCCCGCACCACCTCCGACCGGGAACGATGCCGCCATGCTGCAACTGCGCGACGTGACCCACGCCTACGACGGGCGCCCCGTGCTGCGCGGGGTCACCCTCGACCTCGCCGAGCACCGCATCGGCGTCATCGGGGCCAACGGGTCGGGGAAGTCGACGCTCGCCCGCACCCTCAACGGGCTCGTCGTGCCCGACTCCGGCCGGGTCCTGGTCGACGGCCGCGACACCCGCCGGCACGGCCGGGAGGTCCGCCGCCGGGTCGGGTTCGTGTTCGCCGACCCCGCCGCGCAGATCGTCATGCCCACCGTGGCCGAGGACGTCGCCATCGGCCTGCGCGGCCGCGGGCTCGACCGGGCGGAGATCGGGGCCCGGGTCGACGCGGTGCTGCGGCGCCACGGGCTCGCCGACCACCGCGACCACCCCGCGCACCTGCTCTCCGGCGGGCAGAAGCAGATGCTCGCCCTCGCGTCGGTCCTGGTGACCGAGCCCGAGGTGCTCGTCTGCGACGAGCCCACGACACTGCTCGACCTGCGCAACCGCCGGGTGATCGAGCGGACCCTGCGCGCCCTGCCCCAGCAGGTCGTCCTGCTCACCCACCACCTCGACGCCCTCACCGGGTTCGACCGCGTCCTGGTGATGGACGAGGGCCGGGTCGCCTTCGACGGCGCCCCCGAGGACGCGATCGCGCACTACACCGCGCTGATGGACGCCGGAGCGGGCGCCGAGGGCGGGCCCCGCACGTGAACGCGGCCGGCCTCTACGTCCCCGGCCGGTCCGCCGCGCACCGGCTGCCCGCGGGCGCCAAGCTCGCCGTCCTGCTCGCCGCGGTCACGGTGGTGGTGGCGGCCGGGCACACCGGGCTCGCCCTCGCCGCGGCGGCGGCCGCCGCCGCGCTCTACCCGCTGTGCGGGTTCGGGCCGCGCCGGGTGGGCCGGGTGCTCCGCCCGCTCCTGCCGTTCCTCGCCGCGATCGCGCTCTTCCAGGGGCTGGCGGGCGAGCCCGAGGCGGCGGCGCGCGTGTGCGCCCAGCTCACCGCGGCGGTGCTGCTGTCGGGGCTGGTCACCCTTACCACCCGGGTCGCGGAGATGCTCGACCTGTTCGAACGGCTGGCCCGGCCGCTGCGCCTCGCGGGGGTGCGCCCCGAGCGGGTGGCACTGCTGCTCGCGCTGACCCTGCGGTCGCTGCCGCTGGCGGCGTCGGCCTGGCGGGCGGCGCGCGAGGGCTACACGGCGCGCGGCCTGCGCGGCCGCCCGCACCTCATGGTGGTCCCGGTCGTCGTGGGGCTCATCCGCTCGGCGGAGGCGCTGGGGGAGGCGCTGACGGCGCGCGACATCGACTGACGCGCGAGGGCGATCCCCCTACCGCGATTTCAGCCGCGCATAGCCCCCTTTTTGGCGTTACGCGGCTTATCGTGATCTCCTCCGGTCGCCCGCCGTCCCGGCCGCGGTGTCCCCGGACCCCGCCCGCGCCGCGGAAGGTGACGCCGTGACCACTCCACCGCCGTTCCCGTTCCGCCGCTCCGCGCCCCGCCGGCCCCGGACCGGCGCCCGCACCCGCGCCGCTGCGGCGCTGGCCATGGCGGTGGCGGTCGGCGCCCCGCTCGCCGCCGCGCCCGCCCCGGCCGGCGCGTCGCCCCTCCCGCCGCCCGCCGCCGTCGCCGCCGGACACCCGGCGGTGCGGGCCGACCTGACCGCCTCCGCCTCCGACCCGGTCCCCGGTTCGGGCCACCGCGACGCCCTCACCCGGGTCCTCGACGACCGCCTCGCCGACCGGGCCGCGGACGTCGCCGTGGCCGTCCGCGAACGCACCACCGGAGCGGGCTACGCCTACAACGCCGACGCCCCCTTCGCCGCGGCCAGCACCGTCAAGGTCGACCTGCTCGTACTGCTGATGCTGCGCGCCCAGGCGGAGGACCGCCGCGTCACCGCCGCCGAGCTGGCGCTCGCCGGCCCCATGCTCCGCTACAGCGACAACGACGCGGCCGACGCCCTCTACACCCGCCTCGGCCTCGCCGCCGGCTACACCGCCGCCGCGACCCCCCTCGGCCTCACCGGCACCGCGCCGGACGCCGCCGGCTCGTGGGGGGCGACCACCACCACGGCGGCCGACCGGCTGCGCGTCCTCGACGCCGTCTACGCCGACGACGGCCCGCTCACGGCCGAGCACCGCGCCCTGGCCCGGGACCTGCTCGCCGGCGTCGCCCCCGAGCAGGCGTGGGGGGTGGGCGCGCTCGGCGCCGACGCCCCCGCCGAACTGAAGAACGGCTGGGTGCCGCGCGCGGCCGACGGCGGCCGCTGGGCCGTCCACAGCACCGGCCGCGTCGTGCTCGACGGGCGCGAGTACCTGGTCGCCGTGCTCACCGAGGGCAGCCCCGGCTACGCCGACGGCGTGGCCCTGGTCGAGGAGGTCGCCGCCGTGGCCGTCGCGGGGGTCGCCGCCGCCATCGGGGGACCGGCCGGGGAGGCCGCCGCGGCCCGCCCGTAGGCTGGCCGGGCACCACCACCGGCACGTAGAGCGGAACGCGCGATGATCGACCTCCGGTCCGACACCGTCACCCGACCCACCCCCGAGATGCGCCGCGCGATGGCCGACGCCGACGTCGGCGACGACGTCTTCGGCGAGGACCCCACCGTGCGCCGGCTGGAGGAGGAGACCGCCGCCCTGCTGGGCATGGAGGCGGCCCTCTACGTCCCCTCCGGCCACATGTCCAACCAGATCGCGGTCTATCTGGGCGCGGGCAGCGGCGACGAGGTGTGGACCCACGAACTGTTCCACGTCGTCGCCAACGAGCAGGGCGGCACCTCCGTTCTCGCCCGCGTGCTCCCGCGCACCTTCGACGCGCCCGACGGCGTCCCCGCGCAGGGGCTGCTGGAGCGGTGGGCCGCCGGGACCGACGACGTGCACCGCGCCCGCCCCGCGCTCATCTGCCTGGAGAACACCTTCACCGGCCGGGTCGTCCCGCTCGCCGAGCAGCGGCGGGTCGCCGACTTCGCGCACGCCCACGGCATGCGCGCGCACCTCGACGGCGCCCGGCTGTGGAACGCCGCCGTCGCCCTGGGCGTCCCCCCGGCCGAGGTCGCCGCGGGCATGGACACCGTCTCGGTCTGCTTCTCCAAGGGCCTGGGCGCGCCCGTGGGCTCCGCGCTGGCCGGCGACGCCGCCACCATCGCCCGCGCCCGGCGGGCCCGCAAGCTCCTCGGCGGGGGAATGCGCCAGGCCGGGATCATCGCCGCGGGCGCCCTGTACGCGCTGCGCCACCACGTCGACCGGCTCGCCGACGACCACGCCCGCGCCGCGCGGCTGGCCGCGGCCGTCGACGCGCTGCCCGGCCTGGCCGCCGAGGCCCGCACCAACATGGTGATCGTGACCGCGCCCGAGGGCCGGGCCGCCGACCTCGCCGCCGCGCTGCGCGCCAACGGCGTCGGCTGCACGGCGCTGGGCCCGGAGCGGCTGCGCCTGGTCGTCCACCTCGGCGTCTCCGACGCCGACGTCGACGACGCGGCCGCCCGCACCGCGAAGGCGGCGGCGGCCCTGTGACCGCCGCCGCCGCCGGGCGGGCGCCGCACGCCGCGGCGCCCGCCCGGCGGGTCAGGCGGCCGGCAGGCCCGCCAGCCGGGCCAGCGCCGCGCGGTGCCGGTCGGCCGTGCCGAGCGCGATCGCGTCGGCCTTGGCGCGCTTGAGGTACAGGTGCGCCGGGTGCTCCCAGGTGAACCCGATGCCGCCGTGCAGCTGCACCGCCTCCTCCGCGGCCCGCACCGCCACCTCGGACACGAACGCCTGCGCCAGCGCGGCGTTCAGCTCGGCGTCGGGGTGGCCGTCGGCGGCGGCGCCCGCGGCGGCGCGGACCACCGCCCGCGCCTGGGACACCCCCACCCACAGGTCGGCCAGCCGGTGCTTGACCGCCTGGAACGACCCGACCGGCCGGCCGAACTGGGTGCGCGTCTTGAGGTAGTCCACGGTGGTCGCCAGCGCCCACTCGGCCACGCCGAGCTGCTCGGCGGCCAGCAGCGCCGCACCCGTGGACAGCGCCGCGCCGAACGCCTCCCGCGCCGCCGGCCCGGTCGCCAGCACCTGGGCGGGCGCCCCGTCGAGCCGGACGTCGGCCAGCGGGCGCGTGAGGTCCAGGCTCACCACGGGCGTCACCCCGGCGTCGGCGGCCGCCACCAGGTACAGCCCCGGGCCGTCCGGCCCGTGCGCCGGGACCACCAGCCGATCGGCCGTCGCCGCGTCGGCCACGCCCCGCACCGCGCCGGTGAGCGTCCCGCCGTCGGCGCGCACCCCGGCCGGGAGGTCGGCGCCCGGCGGCGTCGCGAGGGGCACGGCCAGGACCGCCGCCGACGCCCCGGAGGCGATGTCCGCCAGGACCCCGGCCGCCGCTTCGCCCCCGGTGCGCAGCAGCGCGCCGGCGCCCAGCACCGCGCTGCCCAGGAACGGGACGCACGCCACCGCGCGGCCCAGCTCCTCGGCGACGACCGACGCCTCGCGCAGGCTCGCCCCCGCACCGCCCAGCTCCTCGGGCACCGGCAGCGCCGTCGCGCCCATCGCCGCCAGCTCCCGCCACAGGTCCAGGTCGGCCACGGGGTCGCCCTCGACCCGCGCCAGCACGGCCGCCGCGGGGGAGCGGTCGGCCAGCAGCGCCCGCACGCTCGCGCGCAGGTCGTCCTCGACCTCGCTGTACAGCAGGCCCGGCACCGCCGCGCCCTCCACCGCCTCGCTCATTTCGGCAGGTCCTTCCATGCGACGTCCTTGTCGACCCGCGGCTCGGCCGGCAGGCCCAGGACGCGTTCGGCGATGATGGTGCGCAGGATCTCGGAGGTCCCGCCCTCGATGGAGTTGCCCCGGCTGCGCAGGTAGTGGAACCCGGCGCCGCGGCGGGCGAACTCCACCCCCTCGGGGCGGCGGAACGTCCAGTCGTCGTAGTACAGCCCCTCCTGGCCCAGCAGCTCCAGCTCCAGCCCGGAGATCTCCTGGTTCAGCCGGGAGAACGCGTACTTGGCGGCGGAGCCCTCGGGGCCGGGCTGGCCGGCGGCGAGCTGCTGGCGCAGCCGCTCCTTGGTCAGCCGGGCGGCCTCGGCCTCCACCCACAGCCGCAGCAGGGCGTCGTGCAGGCCCGGGGTGCGCAGCTCGGGGCGGTCGCGCCACAGGTCGGCGACGACGCCGATGAGGCCGCCCTCGCGCGGCTCGGAGTGGCCGCCGATGGAGACCCGCTCGTTCATCAGGGTGGTCTGCGCGACCCGCCAGCCCTCGCCCACCTCGCCGAGCCGGTGCGCGTCGGGGATGCGCACGTCGGTCAGGTAGACCTCGTTGAACTCCGCCTCGCCGGTGAGCTGGCGCAGC
This sequence comes from Nocardiopsis trehalosi NBRC 14201, assembly GCF_001552555.1. GTDB lineage: Bacteria > Actinomycetota > Actinomycetes > Streptosporangiales > Streptosporangiaceae > Nocardiopsis_B > Nocardiopsis_B trehalosi. The sequence goes on from NZ_BCRK01000098.1 coordinate 6,176, forward strand.
GGGCGGACGTCGACCCCCTCGGCGTGCATGTCGCAGATGAAGTAGGACAGCCCGCGGTGCTTGGGCACATCGGGGTCGGTACGGGCCAGCAGGATGGCCCACCGGGCGCGGTGCGCCAGGGACGTCCACACCTTCTGCCCGTTCACCACCCAGGTGTCGCCGTCGCGCACCGCGCGGGTGCCCAGCGCGGCGAGGTCGGAGCCGGCGCCGGGCTCGCTGAAGAGCTGGCACCAGACCTCCTCGCCGGTGTACAGCGGGCGCAGGAAGCGGGCGCGCTGCTCGGGCGTGCCGAACGCGAGGATGGTCGGCGCGGCCATGCCGAGGCCGATCACCAGGCCCTCGCGTCCGGTGAGCGCGTGGCCGAGGCGGGCGAACTCCGCGTCGACGCCGGCCTGCAGGGCGCGGGGGGCGCCCAGCCCGCCGGCGCCCTCGGGGAAGTGGACCCAGGCCAGCCCCGCGTCGAAGCGCGCGGCCAGGAACGCGGTCGGGTCGGTGGTCGCGGGGTCGTGGGCGGCGACGAGGTCGGCGACCCGTCGCCGCAGCGCGGCGGCGTCGAGCGACGCCCCCGCGGGAGCCGATGTCATGGAACCTCCGGTGGACGCTGGCGGGCGGGGCGGACGCGCCGGGGGCCGGGCCCCCGGCGCGGCGGGTCAGTCCAGCGGACCGCCCGCGACGTAGATGACCTGGCCGGAGACGAAGCCGGACTCCTCGCCGGTGAGGAAGGAGATGGTGGCGGCGACGTCCTCGGGCCGGCCCGGGCGGCGCACCGGGATGGACTCGGCGGCGGCCTTCTTGAAGTCCTCGAAGTCCACGCCGACGCGCTCGGCGGTCGCCCGGGTCATGTCGGTCTCGATGAACCCGGGGGCGACGGCGTTGGCGGTCACCCCGAACTTGCCCAGCTCGATGGCGAGGGTCTTGGTGAACCCCTGCAGCCCGGCCTTGGCCGCCGAGTAGTTGGCCTGGCCGCGGTTGCCCTGCGCCGAACTGCTCGACAGGGACACGATCCGCCCCCAGCCCTCGGCGGTCATGTGGGTCTGGGCGGCCCGGCTCATCAGGAAGGCGCCGCGCAGGTGGACGCCCATGACCGTGTCCCAGTCGGACTCGGTCATGCGGAACAGCAGGTTGTCGCGGATCACCCCGGCGTTGTTCACCAGGATGGTCGGCGGGCCGAGGCGCTCGGCGACCAGGTCGACCGCCGCCGCGACCTGGTCGGCGTCGCTGACGTCGGCGCCCACGCCGATGGCGGTGCCGCCGTCGGCGGTGATCGCGTCGGCGGTCTTCTGCGCGTCGGCCTCGGCGAGGTCGAGGACGGCGACCGCGCGGCCGTCCGCGGCGAGCCGGCGGGCCGTCGCCGCGCCGATGCCGCGGGCCCCGCCGGTGACGATGGCGACGCGAGCGGGAAGGGACATGAGCTACCTCCGGTCGAGTGGTCCAGGACACACGTGGGCGATCCTACTCGGCTCATACCGACCAGGTGGTATGTGGGGGGCCGCGGTTCCGCCCGCGGCCCCAGGGCACCCGCCCCACCAGCGGCGATGCGACGCCACCCGGCCGCGCGCCATCGCGGCGCCGGAGGTGGACGCGCGGTCCCCGGACGCTACGGTGGACCCGGGCCCTGCCCCCACCCCTGCCCCCGGTCCGCCCGCCCGCGGTCCCCGGCCGAATAGAGGCGATGGCGCTGTTCGACGCCCACCTGCACATCATCGACCCCCGATTCTCCCTGGACCCCCGCCAGGACTACCGCCCCGCGCCCTTCACCGCCGACGACTACCGGGCCCGCACCGCGTCCCTCGGCGTCACCGGGGGCGCGGTCGTCGCCGGGTCCTTCCAGGGCCCCGGGCACGAGTACCTCACCGCGGCGCTGCGCGACCTCGGCCCCGGGTTCGTCGGCGTCGCCGACCCCGACCCCGAGACCTCCGACTCCGCCCTGCTCGACCTGCACGCCGCCGGGGTGCGCGCGCTCCGCATCAACCTGCGCCGCGGCCCGGCCGCCGACCTGGACGCCCAGGTCCAGCTCGCCCGGCGCGCCGCCGAGCTGCTCAACTGGCCGTGCGAGCTCTACGTCGACTCCCGGGAGCTGCCCGCGCTCAGCGCCCGGGTGGCCACCCTGCCGCGCATCAGCGTCGACCACCTCGGCCTGTCGCGCGAGGGGCTGCCGCACCTGCTCGACATGGTGGCCGGCGGGGCGCGGGTCAAGGCCACCGGCTTCGCCCGCGGCGACCTCGACGTTCCGGCCGCGCTGCGCGCCATCGCCGACGTCAACCCGGGTGCGCTCATGTTCGGCACCGACCTGCCGTCCACCCGTGCCCCCCGCCCCTTCGACCCGGCCGACGCCGACCTGCTCGCCGAGGTCCTGGGCCCCGACCGCGCCGCCGCCGCCTTCCACGGCAACGCCCTCGCCTTCTACGGCATCGGCCCCGACGGGCGCGCCGGGGCGTGAATCCCTGTGACGAAGTCGATGCTTTCTCTGAATGTCGGGCGCGGGTGTCCTAGGATGCGTGCATGGGGAGAATGCACGTGCATATGGGTCTTGCGACCGTGGATCTCCCCGGGTGCCGGCGACCGCCCCACCGGCACCGATGCGATCGAGACGACGGCGAGGGGATCGCGGTGACCGGACAACCCACCCGGGGATCGACGGGCAGGATCTCGGCATGGGGGTGTGCGCCCGCTCCGGCGGGCCACGCCCCGCGGCGGTGGTGGCTGCCGGCGCTGCGCGGCGGCGACCACCCGCGCGACTGCGTGGCGGCGGGCCCGCCCGACTCCTGGAACTGGACGCTCGCCGCCGACCCCGGCGCCCCGTCGGCCGCCCGCGAGATCGCGGTCGGCGTGCTGCGGCAGTGGGGCATGACCGCGCGGGCCGACGACGTCGAACTCGTCCTGTCGGAGCTGGTCACCAACGCCCTGCGGCACGGCGGCGCCGCCGCCGGCGGCCCGGGCGGCGCGGTCCAGGTGCGGATGCTGCGCCACGACGACGACCTCGTGTGCGCGGTGCGCGACGGCAGCGACCTGCTGCCCGCCCGCCGCGACCCCGACTTCATGCTGGAGAGCGGGCGCGGCCTGCACCTCGTGGCGTGCTTCGCCGCCGACTGGGGGGTGCTCCCCGCCGCACCCGCGGGCAAGTACGTCTGGGCGCTGCTGCGCTGAGCGGCCCGCCGCCCGCCCCCCGTCCGGACCCCCGGCGACACGCGGGGTTCCGGGGTCCCGGGGATCGAACCCCCGCCCGCAACGGCGATATCGTGTAAGCGTGTAGGTAAGCCACATGGCGCCATTGCGTGCCGGGCACGACGTGTGCGACGCGCGAGACCGAGGGGTGGGAGGCAGCGGCCGTGGACATTGCTCGTCTGCAGAAGGGGAGCGGTCCCACGGTGCGCCGCATGCTGCTCGGCTCCGAGCTGCGCAAGTACCGTGAGGCCAAGGGCATCACCCGCGGTGAGGCCGGCCACCACATCCGGGGGTCGGAGTCCAAGATCAGCCGGATGGAGCTCGGCCGGGTCGGGTTCAAGTCCCGCGACGTCGAGGACCTGCTCCGGTTATACGGGGTGGCCGACCGCGACGTCATCCGCACCATGGCGCAGATGGCCCGCGACACCAAGAAGCCCGGCTGGTGGCAGGCCTACGGCGACTCCCTGCCGAACTGGTTCCAGGTCTACGTCGGGCTGGAGGAGGCCGCCACCCGCATCCGGGTCTACGAGGCCCAGTTCGTGCCGGGAGTCCTGCAGACCGAGGAGTACGCGCGCGCCATCATCACCGGTGGCGCCGCGACGCCCGACCCCACCGCCGAGGACCGGGTGGCGGTGCGCATGCGCCGCCAGCGGCACATCGAGGACGGCGGCGTGAAGTTCTGGGCCATCATCGACGAGGCCGCCGTGCGCCGTCCGGTAGGCGGCCCCGATCTGGGGATCATGCGGCGCCAGCTCCAGCGGCTGATCGAGTTCTGCGACCACTCCGACGTCACGCTGCAGATCATCCCCTTCAGCGCGGGCGTGCACGCCGCCGAGGCCGGGTCGTTCACCATCCTGCGCTACCCCGACTTCGGACTGTCCGACATCGTCTACCTGGAGCAGCTCACCGGCTCCATCTGCCTGGACAAGCGGCAGGACATCGACGCCTACACCATGGCCATGGAGCGGTTGAGCGTCATCGCCGACCCGCCGTCGGAGACCAAGGGCCTGCTCAAGCAGATGATCGACGACCTGTAGCCGCCCCCGCCACGCGCGAGGAGCCCCACCCCCCGACCAGGGGTGAAGCTCCTCGGTGCCCGTGTGCGGCGCGGCCGGTTCCGGCCGCGCCCGGGTCAGCTCAGCAGGCCGTCGAAGTCGCCGTCCTTGGCGCCGAGGATCAGGGCGTCGATCTCGGCCTGCGTGTAGACCAGCGCCGGACCGCCCGGGAACCGCGAATTGCGCATCGCGATGGAGCCGTCGGCCAGTCGGGCCATCTCCACGCAGGCGCCCTGCGAGTTGCTGCGGCGGCTCTTCCGCCAGGTGACGTCGGTGAGCTCGGTGGCCGGCATGCCGTTGTAGGCGCTCATTGGGAAGCTCCTTGTCCGTCCGGTGTGCGGGGACGGTGCGATGCACTCTCCTATGCACGTGCATCTTCACCGTACTTTGGCCAGGATAGCGCACGTGCATTCGGTGCCGCCGAGCGGAGGGGGGACGTGTAGGCACTATGCAAGCATGTGCAATAACGCTCTAGGGCTTGCGCGGAGGCGGTCCGGGGGCGCCCGGAGGCCCCGCCGCACAGCAGAGCGGCCCCGCCGAAGGGCGGGGCCGCGGGGAGCGGGGCGGGGTCAGGAGCAGCGCAGCGCGGTGGTCAGCGCCTCCAGGTTGGCCCGCATGACCTCGGGGTAGTCGTCGCCCGGCGAGGAGTCGGTGATGCCCTCCAGCGGGTCGAGGACCGCGGTTTCGGCGCCGGTCTCGGCGGCGATGGTCTCGGCGGTGTCGGGGCTGGTCAGGGTCTCGGTGAAGATCGTGGTGATGTCGTGCTCCTCGACCAGCGCGGCGACCTCGGCCAGCCGGGCCGGGGAGGGCTCGCCCTCGGGGTCGATGCCGCTCACCCCGATCTGGTTCAGGTCGTGGGCGTCGGCGAGGTAGCCGAACGCCGCGTGGCTGACGACCATGTCGCGGCTCTCGCAGTCGGCCAGGCCCTCGTCGTACTCGGTGCCGATGGCGGCGAGCTCGTCGGCGACCCGCTCGGCGTTGGCGGTGTAGGCCTCGGCGTTGTCGGGGTCGGCCTCGCCCAGGCGCTCGGCGAGCCCGGCCGCGGTCTCGGCCATGCGGTCGGTGTCGAGCCACATGTGCGGGTCGGTGTCGCCGTGGTCGTGGCCGTCACCGGACTCCTCGGCCGCCGCCTCGTCGGCGTGCTCCTCCTCGGCGGCCGCGTGCTCGTCCTCGCCGTGCGCGTGGTCGTCCTCGGCGTGGTCGTGCGCGTGCTCGTCCTCGGCGGGCTCGTCCGCGTGCTCGTCCTCGGCGTGGTCGTGGCCGTCGCCGCCGGCGTCGGCCGGGCGGAGCTCGACCAGGTCGGCGACGTCCAGGGCGTTGCCGTCGCCCTCCTGGGCGATCGCGTCGTCGACGGCGGGCTGCAGGCCGCTCACGTAGAACGCCACGTCGGCCGCCGCGACCTCGCCGATCTGGCGCGGGGTGAGTTCGAGGTCGTGCGGCTCGGCGCCGGGCTCGGTGAGGTTGGCGACGTCGACGTGCTCGCCGCCGACCTCGCCCGCCAGCCACTCCAGCGGGTAGACCCCCGTGACGACGGAGACGCCGGCGGAGCCGCCCTCCGACCCGGTGCCGCCCCCGCATCCGGCCAGGACGACCACCCCGGCCGCGCACACCGCGGCCGCCTTCACCGACGTTCTCGTTCGCATGGCGTCCATGATGGGGACAATGAAAACGATTGTCAATTTGCCGGGTTCGTCGGCCTCCGCGCGACGGCGCTCAGTTGATCTCGGCGAACCGCTCCACGGCGTCGGTCTGGCCGGCGACGACGATGATGTCGCCCTTCTGCGGCACGGTCTCGGCGGTGGCGTAGGTGAACTGCTCGCCGTGCCGCTTGATGCAGACCACGGTGATGCCGTGCTTGGAGCGGACGCCGGTCTCGCCGAGCTTGCGGCCGAGCATCTCGCGCGGGGCCCGCGTCTTGCCGAGGGCGAAGTTCTCCTCGATCTCCACGTAGTCGAGCATCCGGCCGGACACCAGGTGGGCCACGCGCTCGCCCATGTCGTGCTCGGGCAGCACCACGTGGTGGGCGCCGATCTGCTGGAGGATGCGGCCGTGCCGGCGGCTGATGGCCTTCGCCCAGATGTGCGGCACCCCCAGGTCGACCAGGAGCGACGTGGCCAGGATGCTCTCCTCCAGGTGGGTGCCGATGGCCACCACCGCGCGGGTGAACTCGTGCGCGCCGACCTGGCGCAGGGCCTCGTCGTCGGTGGCGTCGGCGACCACGGTGTGGGTCAGGGAGTCGGCGTAGGCCTGGACCAGGCGCGGACTGGAGTCCATGCCGAGGACCTCCCAGCCGTGCGCGACGAGTTCGAGCGCCAGGGAGCTGCCGAACCGGCCGAGCCCGATGACCAGGACCCGCTTGTCATGGGGCTTGTTGCGCTGCACAGTACTCCTCCAGGGTGTCAACCGATGATCGGCCGCGACTCGGCGAGGTCGTAGCGGCGGGTGTGCTCGCGCAGGGCCAGCGCCGAGGCGAACGTGACCGGCCCGATCCGGCCGGCCAGCATCAGGACCACCAGCAGCCCCTGGGCCGCCGGCGGCAGCTCGGGGGTGATACCGGTGGAGAGGCCGACGACCCCGGAAGCCGACACTACCTCGAACAGGACGTTCACCAGCCCGTGGCCGGTGCCGACGAGCAGCACCACCGTCGACACCACGACGACCGTCATGGACAGGAAGGTCAGGCTCAGCGCCTGCCGGATCGAGGGGTTGGACAGCCGGCGGCCGAAGACGTGCACGTGCGAGTGGCCGCGGATCTCGGCCCAGACCACCAGGAAGATGACGGCGAGCGTGGCGACCTTGATGCCGCCCGCCGTGCCGCCGCTGCCGCCGCCCACGAACATCAGCATGATCGTCACGAGCAGCGTGGCCTCGTCCATGGCGCCCACGTCCACGGAGTTGAACCCGCCGCTGCGCGGCATGACGCCGTGGAAGACGCCGTTGAGCACCTTCTCCCAGGTCGCCATGGGGCCCAGCGTCGCCGGGTTGGACCACTCCAGCGCGGTCACCACCAGCGCGCCCCCGGTGAACAGCAGCGCCGAGGTGGTGACGGTGAGCTTGGTGTGCAGGCTCCACAGCCGGGTGGTGCGCAGGTGGCGGCGGAGCTCCAGCAGGACCGGGAAGCCCAGGCCGCCCAGGACCGAGCCGGCCGCGGCGGGCAGCAGGATCAGCGGGTCGCCGGAGAAGCGCATGAGGGAGTCGTCGTACAGGGCCAGCCCGGCGTTGTTGAACGCCGACACCGAGTGGAACGTCGCCGTGTAGAGCGCGGCCCCGGCGTCCATCCCGTACCCGAACAGGAACCGCGGCATCATCACGGCCGCGATCGCGCCCTCGCAGACGAGGCTCGCCGCGATGATGCGGGTGACCAGCCCGCGCGTGTCGCCGACGCTCTGGCTGCGGGTCTCGGCCTGCACGCTGAGCTGCATGCGCAGCCCGAACCGGCGGATCACCACCGCGCCCAGCACCGAGGCGAGCGTCATGATGCCGATGCCGCCGACCTGGATGAGGGCGAGCACCACGAGTTCGCCGAACACCGACAGGTCGGACCCGATGCCGATGACCGCCAGCCCGCACACGCACAGGGCCGAGGTGGCCGTGAAGAGGGCCTGGATGAAGGTGAGCCCGCTGCCGTCGGCGTGCGCGGCGGGCAGCAGGAGCAGCCCCGTGCCGATGAGGTCGACCACGCAGAACAGGACGACGAAGATCCGCGCGGGGCGGCCCCACGCGGTGTGCGGGATGTCCGGCGTCGGGCCGCTGCGCCGCCGTCCCCAGGGGACGGCCCGCGCGAGCCGGACGCGCACGGACGTCGGGAGGAGGGGCATGGTCGGGTCCGCCGTCTCGTCGTCACCTGCGATCGGGGAAATGGTTCCACAATCCGCGGGCGCCGCGCGCGCGGCCCGGCGCCCGGGCCCGTAGCGGCGGCGTGTCGGCGCGGGTCAGGCGGCGGGGTCCGCCCCGCCGGCCGCCGCGACCGGCCGCAGCCCGTGGCGGCGGTAGTGCGCGCTGCGCCAGGTGAGCACCGCCGTCGCCAGGACGGTCGCGATCAGCGAGGCCACGAGCACGCCCGCCTTGGCGTCCTCCAGCATGTGCGGGTCGTTCGGGAAGGACAGCTCGGTGACCAGGAGCGACACCGTGAACCCGATCCCGGCGAGCAGCGACATCCCGGTGATGTCGAACCAGCTCAGCGACGGGTTGAGCTCGGCCGCGGTGATCCGGGTGGTGAGCCAGGAGCCGCCGAGGATGCCGACGAGCTTGCCCACCACCAGGCCCGCGATGACGCCGACGGCGGCGCTGTCGGAGAGGAGCGTGCCGAACCCGGTGAACACCACCCCGGCCGACATCAGCGCGAACACCGGCAGCACCAGGCCCGACGTCCACGGGCGGATGACCCGCTCCGCGCCGTGGCTCGGGTCGATCGCCTCGCCCGGCAGCGCGCGGGTGCGCATGAGCAGGCCCATGGCCACGCCCGCGATCGTGGCGTGCACCCCGCTCGCGTGCATGAGACCCCAGATGGCGCAGGCCAGCGGGAGGTAGACGACCCAGTTGGGGAGGGGAGAGCGGTTCAGCGCCGCGGCGGCGCCGCGGCCGCGCTGGAGGTAGCCGAAGACGCCGAGCAGCGCGATCGCCGCGACGAGCGGGAGCAGCGCCACGTGCTCGGTGTAGAAGACGGCGATGACCACGATCGCGCCCAGGTCGTCGACGATGGCGAGCGTCAGCAGGAAGGTGCGCAGCGCGGGCGGCAGGTAGCGGCCGATCACGGCGAGGACCGCGACGGCGAACGCGATGTCGGTGGCCATCGGGATGCCCCAGCCGCGCAGGGCGTCGCCCTGGTTCCAGTTGATCGCCGCGTAGATCAGCGCGGGGACGGCCATGCCCGACAGGGCGGCGACGATCGGCAGGACGGCGCGCCGGGGGTTGCGCAGCTCGCCGTGGACGAACTCCTGCTTCAGCTCGTTGCCGACGACGAAGAAGAACACCGCGAGCAGGCCGTCGGCGGCCCACGCCTCGACGGACAGGTGCAGGTGCAGCGACTCGGGGCCGAAGCCGAAGGACCGGATGGCCTCGTAGACGGGGGCGGCGGGGGAGTTGGCCCAGATCAGGGCGGCCACGGCGCCGGCGATGAGCAGGAAGCCGCTGACCGCGTCCTGGCGGAGGAGGTCGACCGCGTCGGACAGGGTGCGGCGCCGGATCTGCTGGGTCACGAGGGCTCCCGGGTACTGGTGCGGTCAGGGCACGCCGACGGCGCCGCCGACCAGACTTCCCGGCACACCTGGAGCGGACCGCGCAGCGGAGCGCCCCGGACCTCGCGGGTCCGTCCGCGACTATGCCAGACGACCTGGTGTTCTGTCACGTCCCGTGGCATTTTGCGCTGTTCGTCCGGCGCGGCCGGTCGGGGCGGGGCGGGTCAGGCGTGGCGGGCGCCCTCGTGGTCGGCGTGTCCCGCGGGCTCCAACTGCAGTGTGGAGTGCTCGACGTCGAAGTGCCCGGACAGACACGCGTGGAGTTCGTCGAGCAGCCGCCCGGCGTCGGCGAGGCGGGCGTCCTCGACCACGACGTGCGCCGACATCACCGGGATGCCGGAGGTGATGGTCCAGGCGTGCAGGTCGTGCACGTCCAGCACGCCCGGCCGGCCGAGCAGGTGGTCGCGCACCTGGGCGAGGTCGATGTCGCGCGGGGCGGCCTCCAGCAGCACGTGCACCGCCTCGCGGAGCAGGCTCCAGGCGCGGGGGACGATGAACGCGGCGATGCCCAGGGAGATCAGCGAGTCGGCGCGCTCCCACCCGGTGGCCCAGATGACCGCGCCGCCGACGACCACGCCCAGCGAGGCGACGGCGTCGCTGAGGACCTCCAGGTAGGCGCCGCGCACGTTGAGGCTCTCGCGGCGGGCCGAGCGCAGGACGAACAGCGCGGCGACGTTGACCGCCAGGCCGAACCCGGCCACGGCCACCATGCCGAGTCCGGCGACCGGCTGCGGGTCCTGGAGCCGGCGCACCGCCTCCAGGACGACGAAGGCGCACAGTGCGAAGAGCACCAGGGCGTTGACGGCGGCGGCCAGCACCTCGGCGCGCTGGCAGCCGAACGTGCGCACGGCGCTGGGCGGGCGCGCGGCGATCCAGACGGCGAACAGCGCCAGCGCGACGCCGAAGGAGTCGGTCACGGTGTGCCCGGCGTCGGCCAGCAGCGCGAGGCTGTCCGAGAACAGGGCGCCGACGACCTGCACGGCGGCGACGGTGAGCATCATGCCGAGGACGAGGGCGAGCCGGCCGCGGTGGGCGGCGGCCGCCGTCGCGTGCCCGTGCCCGTGTCCGTGCCCGTGGCCCATGGGTGCCTCCTCCAGCGCGGGGCGGCGGCATCGGGGCCGCCGGGCCGATGGTTCAGCCATCACTGTTTATACAGCGGCGGCTGTTTATACAGCAAATGCTGTAAAATGGTTTTCATGTTGACCTCCGAGCAGCGGCTTTCGGCGATCCAGCGCCTGGGCCGCGCCCTCGCCGACCCCACGCGCTGCCGCCTGCTGCTGGCCCTGCTCGACGGTCCCGGCTACCCGGCACGCCTGGCGGACCAGTTGGGTCTTACCCGGCAGAACGTCTCCAATCACCTGGCCTGCCTGCGGGAATGCGGGCTGGTCACGGCCACGGCGCGGGGCCGCCAGGTGAGCTACGACCTCGTCGACCCGGCGCTGGCGCACGCGCTCGACGACCTGCTGCGGGTGGTGTGGGGGAGCGCCGAGGAGCACCTGCCGCCCGGCGAGACCACCCCCGTCGCCGCGGGCTGACCCGCGTCCGGCGCGGCCGCCCCGCGCGGCGCCGGCGCCCGGCCCCGCCCCGAGTTCCCGAAACGGTTGTCCGCAAGTGGCCCCCGGGGCCGACCGCGACCCCGCCGCCGCCCGCCGCGCCCGCGTCCGCTCGCGCCCGGGCGTCCGCGCAGCTCCGCCGCTCGCACGCGCCCTGACATCTCGCTGACACGGCGCTGATACGGCACTGGTGTAGCGGTCTTCACGCTGATTTCGGACGGTATATCGAAGTATCGTGTGAATCGCGTGCCCACACCATCCGCGCGGCCCCGGCACAGCCCCGCGCGGTCTCCACCTTCCTCCGCTCGTCGCAGCGGAGCCGTCTGCGGCGCGATACGCCTTTTCGAGGAGAGACGACTCTCATGTCCACAAAGGCCAAGACCTTCCTTGGCACCCCGACCGCTCCCCGGTGGCCGACGGGCGCGCCGGCCGAACGGAGGGCCGCGTGAACCGACTCGCCAGGCTCTCGCTCGGCAACCGGGCGCTCATCCTGCTCATCACGCTGTCCGTCGTCGTGTTCGGCCTGCTCGCCACCGTGTCGGCCAAGCGCGAGCTGATGCCGTCGTTCGACGTCCCCATGGTCATGGTGAACGCGCAGTACCAGGGCGCGTCCCCGCAGGTGGTGGAGAACGAGGTCGCCGAGCCGCTGGAGCAGGCGGTCAAGGGCATCCCCGGCATCACCACCTACACCTCCACCTCCAGCAACGGGTCGGCCCAGGTCGTCGCCGAGTTCGACTACGGCGACAGCACCGACGACGTCGTCCGCGAGACCCAGCAGGCGGTCGACCAGGCCGAGGCCATGCTGCCCGACGGCGTCGACCCCACGGTGAGCGCGTTCAGCCTGGACGACCTGCCGGTCGTCATGCTCGCGGCCGGCGCCGGCGAGGGCGACGCGCAGGCGCTCGCCGAGCCGCTGCAGGAGCAGGTCGTGCCCGAGCTGGAGTCGATCGAGGGCGTGCGCGCCGCGACCGTCACCGGCGTGCGGGAGTCCACGGTCACCATCACCCCCGACGAGGACGAGCTGGCGGACGCGGGCCTCAGCGCCTCCGACCTCACCGCGGCGCTCCAGGCGAGCGGCGTCATGTCGCCCGGCGGCGACATCACCGAGGACGGCCGCACCCTCACCGTCACCACCGGCGGCCGCCTGGAGTCGCTGGAGGACGTCGAGGACATCTGGCTGACGCCAGGCGGCGCCGCCGCCCCCGGCGCGTCCGCCGCGGGTCCGGCCGGCGCCGCCGCCGTCCCGGGTGCCGCGGCCGCCGCACCCGACCCGGTCCGCCTCAGCGAGGTGGCCGAGGTCGAGCTGCGCGCCGACGAGGCCACCAGCATCACCCGCACCGACGGCGTGCCCACCCTCGGCGTCATGGTCACCGCGACGCCCGAGGGCAACACCGTGGAGATCTCCGAGGCCGTGCAGGCCCAACTCGACGACCTGCGCCCGCTGCTGGGCGAGGACGCCGAGATCTCCGTCGTGTTCGACCAGGCGCCGTTCATCAACGAGTCGATCGTCGCCATGGCCGAGGAGGGCGTGCTCGGCCTGGTCTTCGCCATCGTCATCATCCTGGTGTTCCTGCTGTCGATCCGGTCCACCATCGTCACCGCGGTGTCCATCCCGGTCTCGCTGCTGGTCGCCATGATCGGCGTGCAGGTCTTCGGCTACTCGCTGAACCTGCTCACGCTGGGCGCGCTCACCGTGGCCGTCGGCCGCGTGGTGGACGACTCCATCGTGGTGCTGGAGAACATCAAGCGGCACATGTCCTACGGCGAGGAGCGGTACGCGGCCGTCTACACCGGCGTCCGCGAGGTCGCGACCGCCGTCACCGCCGCCACCCTCACCACCATCGCCGTCTTCCTGCCGATCGGCTTCGTCGGCGGCCAGGTGGGCGAGCTGTTCCGGCCGTTCGCGGTCACCGTCAGCCTGTCGCTGGCGGCCTCCCTGCTGGTCTCGCTGACGATCATCCCGGTGCTGGCCTACTGGTTCATGCGCCCCCGGGTGGTGCCGCCGGAGGACCTGGAGCGGGTCAAGGCCGAGGAGTACCAGCGCGAGCTGCGGAGCCCGCTGCAGCGCGCCTACCTGCCGGTGATCCGCTGGGCCACCCGGTACCGGTGGGTCACCCTGGTGGCGTCGCTCGTCATCCTGGCCGGCACGGTCGTGCTGGCCGGCGGGCTGCAGACCAACTTCCTGGGCAACCAGGGCCAGAACACCTTCGCCGTCTCCCAGCAGCTCCCGGTCGGCACCTCCCTGGAGGAGGCCGACGCCGAGGCCGCCAAGGTCGAGGAGCGCCTGTCGGAGCTGGAGTGGGTCGACTCCTACCAGGCGTCGTTCGGCGGCGGTGGCGGGGGCGGGATCGCCGCGCTCATGGGCGGCGGGGCCGACAACATCAGCTACACCATCACCGCCGACCCCGAGGGCGACCAGGAGGCCAACGCCGAGCGCCTGCGCGACGCCATGGCCGACGTGGACACCGACGCCGAGCCGCAGGTCGACGCGAGCGGCGGCATGGGCGCCACCGCGCTGGAGGTCGACGTGCGCGCCGACGAGCGCGCCACCCTGGAGGAGGCCGCGGCGCTGGTCGAGGACGCCGTCCGCGACATCCCCGGCGCCGAGGACGTCGAGAACAGCATCGCCGCCGCGCAGCCGGCCCTGGAGGTCCGGGTCGACGGCGAGCAGGCCGCCGAGGAGGGGCTGACGGAGGGGCGGATCGGGCAGGCCGTGTCCGACGCCTTCCAGGGCACCACCACCGGCACCGCCACCATCGAGGACGTCCAGCGCGACGTCGTGGTGCGGCTGGAGGACCCGCCCGCCACGGCCGCCGAGCTGGAGGACCTGGAGATCGCCGCGCCCGCCGGCGAGGTCCGGCTGGAGGAGGTCGCCGAGGTCGAGGAGGTGCTGCAGGCGCCGGAGCTGTCCCGCTCCGACGGCGTGCGCAGCGCGACCGTCTCGGCCACGCCCACCGCCGAGGACCTGGGCGCGGTGACCGCCGAGCTGACCACCACGCTGGCCGACCTCGACCTGCCGGAGGGCGCCACCGCCGAGATCGGCGGCGTCAGCACCGACCAGGCCGAGGCGTTCAGCCAGCTGTTCGTCGCCATGCTGGCGGCGGTGGCGATCGTCTACCTGATCATGGTGGCCACGTTCAAGAGCCTGATGCAGCCGCTGATCCTGCTCGTGTCGATCCCGTTCGCGGCGACCGGCTCGCTGGGCCTGCTGCTCGTCACCGGCCAGCCGCTGGGCCTGCCGGCCATGATCGGCCTGCTCATGCTGATCGGCGTCGTCGTGACCAACGCGATCGTGCTGATCGACCTCGTCAACCAGTACCGCAACGAGGGCATGGAGCTGCGCGAGGCCGTCGTCGAGGGCTCCCGGCACCGCCTGCGCCCGATCCTGATGACGGCGCTGGCCACGGTCGGCGCGCTCACGCCCATGGCGCTGGGCATCACCGGCGGCGGCGCGTTCATCTCGCAGCCGCTGGCGATCGTGGTCATCGGCGGCCTGATCTCCTCCACGCTGCTCACCCTGGTGCTCGTCCCGGTGCTCTACACCATGGCCGAGGGCGCCAAGGAGCGGAGCGGCAGGCGGCGCGCCGCCAAGCGGGAGGAGCGGCTCGCCGAGGCCCGCGCGGCGTCGGCCGGCGCGGACGCCCCGGCCGAGGGCGCCGACTCCGGCACCGGGGCGGACGTGCGCGGCACGTCCTGACCGGAGCGAGGACGCTGACGGCGGCCGCCGCGGAACCCCCGCGGCGGCCGCCGCTGTTTCCGACCGCGAACCCACACTTGACCGTTTTGTCGGAAATCGTTGCGACACGCGCAACTCGGTCGCACGAATTTGTGAACAGGGGGGCACGACGGGCAAGCTGCGGACATGGACACCACGAACACCGACCTCGACCGGCTCGTCCGCGAGGAGCTCGGCGCCGAACCCTCCCAGGAGGCCAAGGACTACGCGCGCGAGCTGTACGAGAAGTACCGGCTGCCCGCACCGCAGCCCGCCGACGCCGACACGGGGGAGGACCGATAGCCCACGTCCACCCGCCGCGCTCCCGCGGCAGCCGCGACCAGGGGCCTCCACCGCGCAGCGGGGAGGCCCTTCGCCGTGCCGGGCGCGGCCGCTCCGGGGCGGCGCCGGCGCCCGGTCCGGCTCAGCCCGCCGGGTCCGCCGCGGGGCCCGCGTCCCAGGCCAGCTCGAACCAGACCATCCGCCCCAGGCCGTCGGCGCGCGGCTCGGTGCCCCACTTGGCCGCCAGCGCCTCGACCAGGTCGAGGCCGCGCCCGTGCTCGCTGACGTCGTAGGGGTCGCGGTGCTGGGCCCGCGGCTGCTCCGGGCTGCCGAGGTCGCGCACCTCGACCCGCGCCCACCCGGGCGCGGTGTACACGGTCACCTCGAACTTGCCGCCGGGCGAGCCGGAGGAGCTGTGGGTGACCGCGTTGGTGGCCAGCTCGCTGGTGAGCAGCGTCGCCGTGGTCAGCTCGGGCGAGCCCGCGCCGAGGACCCGCTCGACGAAGCGGCGGGCGTACTGGATCTGGTTGGCCAGCCCCGGGAAGCGGCGCCGGGCGGGCGGGCCGAGGACGTCGGGAGGGATGGGGCGCTCTTCCATGGGTCTCGCGGGGCGGTCGGGGGTCGGGTGGGCGCCGCCCGCGGGGGCGGTGGCGCCGCGGGTATGCGCGTGCTGCCGTGACCTTGTCTCAGGGGTATCGGGCATGTGCTGATCACTCCCCGGTGGCGTCGAGCGGCGCCGCGACGGGTTCGGACCGAGGCGGCGTGCGATGAGCGGGCCCCCGGGGTGTGCGTTCGTGCCCGCTGCCGGGTCACGACGCGGTGGGGAATCGGGAGGGGCGCCGCTCGTGGGGTAGTGCGTTCGGTGGGTACCCGGCCGCGGGTGCGCGGGCCGGGCGGCACAGCGTTGGAGGTCGCATCCTCGCCCAGGATACGCGGCCTGCTCCTGGTGGGACAGGTGGGGGTGGCGCCCGTTCCGCCCGGTGCGGAGCACACGTCTTCGCGGTGGTAGGGGCGGAAGTGCCGCGAACCGGGTAGATACCCCGGGCGGACGGGTTCCGGAGCGGCGGCCGCGCTGCCGCGGACGGACCGCAATGCGGCATCCTCCGGTCACGGAACGCGTCCACCGGGTCACACCAGGGGAAGGGGAAAACCCATGGCGGAAGAGTTGGCGGCCCATTCACCGCCGATTCACGCTCCCGAGCGGTGCGTCGTCCAAGGTCAAGACCGTTCGGGAACCCCCCGCCCCATGCCCCGGCACCCGCTCCCGCCGGAGCGGCCGACCGCGACCGCACGCTCCGGCGGCAGATCCCCGCGACGCCTCACAGGAGGACCAGTGCCCCGATCCGCGCCCCGCCGCCTGCTGCCGCTCGTCGGCCACAACGGCGGCCGATCCCGTGTCACCTGCCGCTTCCGCTGCGGCGACGCCTGCTTCCACGAGGCACCCAACACCAGCGGCAACGCCTACTTCGGCGACGTCTTCGCCGCCGCGCTGTCGCGCCGCAACCTGCTGCGCGCGGGCGCCGTGGGCGCCGGCGCCACCGCCATGGGCTTCGGCGCCCTGGCCCCGGCCTCGGCCCAGCCCACCAACGGGCGCGGCAACCCGCGGCTGCGCTTCGACAGCGTCGCCCCGAACAACGACGACGCCATCACCGTGCCCCGCGGCTACGAGCACAACGTCGTGATCCGCTGGGGCGACCCCGTGCTGCCGGGCGCGCCGGAGTTCGACTTCGCGAACCAGACCGCCGAGGCGCAGGAGCAGCAGTTCGGCTACAACTGCGACTTCGTCGGGGTGCTGCCGATCGACGACGACCGGGCGCTGCTCTGGGTGAACCACGAGTACACCAACGAGAACCTCATGTTCCCCGACTACACCGACGGCAACGCCGCAACCGAGGAGCAGATCCGCATCAGCATGGCCGCCCACGGCGGGTCCATCGTGGAGATCGAGCGCATGCGCGGCACCCACGGCTGGCGGCCGGTCCGCCGCGGCCGCCGCCGCTACAA
>NZ_BCRK01000099.1 GCF_001552555.1 Nocardiopsis trehalosi NBRC 14201
TGGGGGGGGGGCGGCGGGTCAGGCGGCGCGGGTGCCCCTCTTGGCGGCCAGGCGTTCGGCCAGGAAGTCCTCCCAGCGGCGGGTGATGGCGGCGACGTCGTAGTCGGCCGCCGACGTCAGCGCCTCCTGGGCCATGCGGACGCGCTCGTCGCGGTCCTCGACCAGGCGCAGCAGCCCATCGGCGAGGGCGGCGACGTCCTGGTGCGGCACCAGCAGCCCGTTGCGCTCGTGGTCGATGATCTCGCGGGGGCCGTAGGGGCAGTCGAAGCTGACGGCCGGCACGCCCACCGAGAAGCCCTCGATGATGGTCATGCCGAACCCCTCGTGGCGGGAGCTGACGGCCAGGATGGACGCCTTGGCCAGCTCCCCCGCGAGGTCCTTGGTGCGGCCCATCAGCGCGACCTGGTTACTCAGCCCCTTGGCGGCGATGCGGTCGCGCAGCTTCTCGTCCTTCTTGCCGCCGCCGTAGATGCGCAGCCGCCACTCGGGGTGGCGCCGGGCGACGACGGCGAAGGCGTCGAGCAGCTTGGGGTACTGCTTGACCGGCGACATCCGGCCGGCGGCGGCGATGATCGGGTTGTCCTGGGCGGAACGGGGATAGGTGCCGGCGGGCAGCGCGTTGGGCATGGGGCGCACCCAGCCGTCGGCGGACTCCAGGAAGGACGTGTAGGCCCGCAGGTCCGACTGCGTGAGCACGCTCATGCCGTCGAGGCGCGGGTAGTTGCGGCGGATGGCCTCGCGCAGGTCGGCGGCGTGCGCGTCGAGGTTCACGTGCTCCTGGCCGATCCGCAGCATCCGCGCGGGGGCGTACCGCGACAGCAGCAGGTTGATGCCGGGGCGGGTGCCCATGACGACGTCGGCCCGGCTGGCGCGGAGGTAGTCGCGCAGCCGGCGGATGCGCCGGGCGTCGAAGATCTGGTTGCGCCGGGCCTCGCTGTCGGGGACCAGCTCGGTGGCGCGGCGCTCCCGCCACCGGCCGATCAGGCCGCGCGGCGGCTCCTCCTCGGCGTCCTCGCCGAACGGGGCCAGCGGGTGCAGGGTCACCCCGGCGGGCGCGGGGAAGAACGGCTCCTCGCGGTGCTGGGCGAAGCTGACGATCTCGACCTCGTGGCGGACGGCGAGCCCTTCGGCGAGGTTGAACACGGTGCGGATGGTGCCGCCCATGCCATAGGCGTTGGCAATGAAGATCGCGATCCTCACCGGGCCTCCTCGGCGGTGGCGAGCAGGGACAGGTCGTCGTCGACGGTGTAGTACGGGCGGACCCGGACGCCGGAGCGGACGACGTGCGGGTAGACGAACTTCTTCTTCTTGGCGGTGATGTCGTCGGCGTGCGCGGAGAAGCGGAGGTCGCCCGTCCCGGGCAGGGAGAGCCACAGGTCCCACTCGTTGTGCGGGCGCTCGGGCTCGAAGCCGTCGACCACCGGGGGCAGCGGCACGGTGGCGGTGAACCGGTCGCCGTCGAGTCCGGCGGGGCCGGTGACGACGCCGTCGAGTTCGCGCTGGCGGGCGACGACCGCCACCCCGGTGCCCGAGCCGACCGGCGGGGTGTAGGCGAGGACACCGCTGACGGTGACGGCGTCGGGGGCGACCTCGACCCAGGTGGCCTCGGCGTAGGGGCCGACCGTGCGGGCGCGGACGCGCAGCGGGCCGCGCGGGTCGCGGACGGCGCGCAGCTCGCGGTGGCGGGGGCGGCTCAGGTAGGCGTAGCGGTCGGCGAGGTTGACGCCGGGGTCGGTGGTGAGCAGGGGGGTGGCGGCGCCGTCGGCGCCGATCCACAGCACGTCCCACATGCCGTCGTCCAGCGGCAGGCCGGCGAGGTCGGCGCGCAGGCGGCCGCCGTCGAGCGCCTCGGCGGCCACCGGCACGGTGCGGTCGGGGTCGCCGTCGAGGCGCAGTTCGAGGGTGCCGCCGCCGGGTGGCGCCCCGGCCCGGCCGCCGGGCGGGAGGCGCAGCTCCAGCACGTCTCCGTTGTCGATCCGACTCAACTCTGCCAGCACTGCGCCCCCATGGCTCAGCGGCGGCCCGCCGGGTCCGGGGTCGGAACCGTGCGGCGGGCCGTCCGTGGACGACGTCATCGTTCAGCCGTGAGCGGGACGGGCTGCCGGCCGGAACGCCCGCCCCGGCCGGCCGCGGCCGGCCGGGAGGTGGTGGGGCCCGTGCCGCGCCGCACCGTACCGCCCGGCGCGTAAGCGGCGACTAAGGCCGGCCCGTTCCCCGCTGGGTTCGGCTCTTCCTCCACCCGTCCCCCTTGTCGCAGACGATCGGGTGGTGCGTTCGTGTTCCCGTTGCACTGTCCGGAAGCGGCCACCCGTCGCTCACCCACGGTGTCCCCGTACCGGCAGCGCCAAATCACCCCACACGCGACATTTCACGGCGTGTGCGGCAGGCCCCGCGCGCAGCCGTGCGGTCAGTGCGGCTTGCGGGCCCGGACCAGCACGATGCTGCCGCGCGTGTTGGGCCGCCGCGCGTCGTCGGCCGCGATCAGCGGCACCAGCGGCGCCGCCGCGTTGAACCCGAACCGGCCCCCGTACGCCGACAGGCCGAGGTAGGTGCGCTCGGCCGCCCGGCCGCGGAACTGGTAGGAGTGCTCGACCGGCTCCAGACCGCAGTCAGCGAGGATACCGCCCAGCGTCTCGTGGGTGTACGTCCGCTTGACGTGGTAGCGGCGGGCGTGCGCGGCGAACAGCGCGGGCCACTCCTCGCGCCGCGACAGGCAGTCGGCCGACATCACCAGCTCACCGCCGGGCCGCAGCACCCGCGCCATCTCGCGCAGCGACGCGGGGCCGTCGTCGAAGTGCTCGATCGCGCAGATCGACAGCACCCGGTCGACCGACGCGTCGCGCAGCGGCAGGCGCAGCGCGTCGCCCTCCAGCAGCGCCGGGGCGTCGCGCAACCGGGCGCCGCGCACCATCTTGTGCCGGGCGAGGTCGATGGAGACCGCGCGCGCCCCGCGTCTGCGGGCCTGCGCGGCCCAGTAGCCGTCGCCCCCGGCGACGTCGAGCACCGTCCGGCCGCGCAGGTCGCGGCCGAGCCAGTCGAGCAGCGTTCCGGCCTCGCGGTACCGGCACACGTGCACCTGGTGCCCGGCGAAGGCGACGACATCCGACATTCCCACGCGCCTCACCCTAGGGCAGCGGGCGGCCCGCGGCGACCGGGGCGGCCGGGCCGCCGCCGGGACCGCCGTCAGCGAGGTGTCAGGCGAACGGAAGCCCCGGGGTCTACCGTCCTGGCACGGGATCGGGCGGTGGGGCGCCGACCCCGGGGCGAGGAGACGGGCGATGGCCGAGACGAAGGTGCAGCCGTGGGAGACGCGGATCGAGGGCGCGCCGGCCCTCGCCGTGCGCGTGCGCGAGGGGCGCGGCTCGCCCGTGGTGCTGCTGCACGGGTGGGGGCGCACCCTGGAGGACTGGGAGCCGGTGGGCGCCCTGCTCGCCCGCGACCACGCGGTCTACGCGGTGGACCTGCGCGGGCACGGGCTGTCGGCGGACGCCGCCTCCTCGCTCGACGGGCACGTGGACGACCTCATCCGCGTCATCGGCCACTTCGGCCTGGAGCGCCCGGTGCTCGCCGGGTACGGGCTGGGCGGCGCGGTGGCGCTGGCCTGCGCCACCCGGCGCTCGGGCCTGGCCGGGGTGGTGGCCATCGAGGCGCACGGCCGGCCCCGGGGCGCCGAACTCGCCGAGCGGCTGGGGGTCTCCCCGTGCGCCGCCGAGGACCTGGCCGCGGCGGCGCACCGGTTCGCGGTCGCGCAGGCGCTGGCCCGCACCGAGCCCGTGCCCCTGGACGCCTTCGAACGCCGGCTGGCCGAGCTGCGCGGCGGCCCGTGCGGCGCGCCGGGCGACGTGCTGGCGGCCTCCGCGCTGCGGTCGGTCCGGATGGGCGACGGGGTGGTGGCGCCGCGCCCCGGGCCGCGCGCGGTCCGCGCCCTGGACGCGGCGTTCGACGAGTACCGCCCCTCCTGCGTGCACGACCGGCTGCTCGCCCCCGCCGTGGAGCTGGTGTCGACGGCGCCCGCCCCGGTGCCGCTCGGCGCGCCCGAGCGCTACGCCGACGTCCTCGCCGCCCGCACCGCCGCCGAGCTGGCGGCGGAGGCCCCGCTGCTCACCGTCCGCCCGGTCGAGGGCGGCCACCCGCACCTCACCGCCCCCGCCCTGGTGGCCGACCTCGTCCACGCCGCCGCCTCCGCCTGACCCCCCGGACCACGGAACCGCCCCGCCCCGCGTCGCGCGGACGCGGCGGGAGGACGGCGTGACGGGGCCGGCCGTCCGACCGGGACCGGCCCGACGCCGAACGGGTCGGCGGGCGGAGGACGTGGCGCGGGTACCGGCGGCCGGCGCGACGGAGCCCACCGAGCCGCTCGAAGCGAGACCGGCCCGCGCCGACGCGGCCCCGTCCCCGACGCCGAACGGGTCGGCGGGAACCGCCGCCCGCACCCCTGCCGCGCGACCCCGGGGCCACACGCGCGGCGCCCACCGGGCCGCGCGGCCCGGCCGGGTCGGGGGCGCACTACGCTGGCCGGGTGCTGAACCGCCTGCGCGCCGACCGCCGGCTCCGCCTCGCCGTGGTGGCGCTCGTGCTGGCGTGCGCCGGGTACGCGCTCTACGACCGGTGGGGCGAGGCCCGCGCCGCGCTCGCCGCGCTGTCGCCGTGGGTGGTCGCCGGTTCGGTGGCCGCCGCGCTCGCCGGGCTGGGCGCGCAGATGCTGGCGTGGCGGGCGCTGCTGGCCGACCTGGGGGCGCCCCTGCCCGTGCGGGTGGCGGCGCGCGTGATGTTCGTCGGCCAGCTCGGCAAGTACCTGCCCGGGTCGGTGTGGGCGTTCCTCGCGCAGGTCGAACTCGCCCGCGACCACGAGGTGGCCCGGCGGCGCGGGGCGGCGGCGACCGTCCTGGCGGTCGGCGTGACCCTGGCGGTCAACCTGGCCGTGGCCGCCGCCACCCTGCCCTTCGCCTCCGCCGGCGCCGCCCGCTCCTGGTGGTGGGCGCTCGCGTGCGCCCCGCTGCTGCTGGCGGCGCTGCACCCGCGCGTGGTCAACCCCGCTCTGCGCCTCGTGCTGCGCGCGGCCCGCCGGCTGCCGGACGCCGACGGCGGGGCGCCGGTGCGCCTCACCGGGCGCGGCGCCGCCGCTGCGGCGGGCTGGTCGCTGGCCGCCTGGGTGCCGCTGGGCGCGCACATCGGCCTGCTGGTGGCGGGGGTGGGCGGTGACGGCGGGGCCCGCGCCTGGGCCGCCGCCGCGGGCGCCTACGCGCTGGCCTGGACGCTGGGCGTGCTGGTGGTGATCGCCCCGGCCGGCCTGGGGGTGCGCGAGGCGGTGCTCGTGGCCGGGCTCGCCCCGGTGCTCGACCCGGGGTCGGCCCTGGTGGTGGCGGCCCTGTCGCGACTGGTCATGACGGCGGGCGACCTGCTGTGGGCGGGCGCCGCCCTCCTCGCCACCCGCTCCCCCCTGCCGCCGACCGCCTCCTAGCGGCCCCGCGCGGCACGGGCCGGCCGGCGCGCAGGCTGCGGTCGCCGCCCGCGGGCGGCGCCGCCTCCGGCGGCTCGGGGACGTCCGGCCGCGCCGGGAAGGCCCGCCGGTACTCGGTCGGGGTGACGCCGACGTGCTGGAGGAAGTGCCGGCGCAGGTTCGCCGCCGACCCGAGTCCACTGGCCTCGCCGATCCGCTCGACCGGAAGGTCGGTGGCCTCCAGCAGGCTCTGCGCGCGGGCGAGCCGCTGGTCGAGCAGCCACTGGAGGGGCGTGGTGCCGGTGGCGGCGCGGAGCCGCCGGTAGAAGGTCCGCGGGCTCATCCCGGCCCGGCGGGCGAGGCCGTCGACCGTCAGCGGCAGGTCGAGGTGGTCGACCGCCCACTCCAGGACCGGGGCGAGGCCGTCGTCGGCGGCCGCGGGCACCGCGAGGTCGATGAACTGCGCCTGCCCGCCCGCCCGGTGCGCGGGCACGACCATGCCCCGCGCGACCTGGTTGGCGACGTGCGCGCCCAGGTCGCGGCGGACGAGGTGGAGGCACAGGTCGAGCCCGGCACTGACACCGGCGCTGGTGAGCACGTCGCCGTCGTCGACGTAGAGGACGGACGGGTCGAACTCGGCCTCGGGGAAGCGCGCCGCCAGGTCGGCCGTGTGCGACCAGTGGGCGGTGGCGCGGCGGCCGTCGAGCAGCCCGGCCGCGCCGAGCGCGTAGGCGCCGGTGCACATGGACACCATGCGGGCGCCGCCCGCCGCCGCCCGGCGCAGGGCGGTCAGCAGCTCCTCGGGAAGCTCCCGGTCGCCGGCCACGCAGGGGTCGGGCACGGACGGGACGATGACGG
Organism: Nocardiopsis trehalosi NBRC 14201; assembly: GCF_001552555.1. GTDB lineage: Bacteria > Actinomycetota > Actinomycetes > Streptosporangiales > Streptosporangiaceae > Nocardiopsis_B > Nocardiopsis_B trehalosi. The sequence continues at coordinate 6,299 of NZ_BCRK01000099.1, forward strand.
TGTCGGCGCCGACCAGGTCGTCCGGCCCGTAGGGGGTGCGCAGCGCCAGGCCGCTGCCGTCCGGCGCCCCCTCCCCGGACACCGCGCACAGCCGTATGCGGTACCAGGGGTCGTGGAGTTCGGGACGCGGCACGCCGAACACCGCGCACGCGATCCCCAGCTCGTAGACGTCCCACATGGCGAGGTCGCGGTCGTCGATGACGGCGATCGCGACGGTTCCGGCGGACATGCCCTCAGAGTACGGCAGGAATTGCGCGAATGACGGCAGTCCTGCCACTGTCCCCGGCGGTCCGGCGGCTGGGAGCCTGACGCGGTGCCGCCCGGAGCCGCCGGGCGGCCGCGACGAAGGGAACACCATGGCGACCGGCGAGCCCACCCGCCCCGCGACCACCGGCACGGACCCCCGCCCCCGCACCCCCGTGGCGGTCCTCGGCCTGGGCCTGATGGGGGCCGCCCTGGCCGGCGCGCTCCTCGGGTCCGGGCACCCCGTCACCGTCTGGAACCGGACCCCCGGCCGGGACGCCGACCTCCTGGAGCGCGGGGCCGCCCGCGCGGACTCCGCCGCCCACGCGGCCGCGTCCGCCCCGCTCGTGGTCCTCTGCGTCCTCGACCACGCCGCCGCGCGCGGCGTTCTGGAGCCGCTGGCGGACGTGCTCGCGGGCCGGACGCTCGTCAACCTCACCTCCGGGACGCCCGAGGAGGCGGCGGAGACGGCCGCGTGGGCGGAGGCGCGCGGCATCGCCTACCTGGACGGCGCGATCATGGCGACGCCGCAGCACGTCGGCGCGGCGGGGACCGCCGTGCTGTACAGCGGTCCGGGTGCGGCGTTCGACGAGCACCGGGACACCCTGCTCCGCCTGGGCGGGGCGAGCGCCCACCTGGGCGAGGCCCCCGGCCTGGCCTCCCTGTACGACACCGCCCTGCTCGGGCTGATGTGGGCCTCGCTGGCCGGCTGGGCGCACGGCGCCGCCCTGCTGCGCGCCGAGGGCGTCGCCGCGACCCGGTTCACCCCGTTCGCCCTGCACTGGCTCGGCGCGGTGGGCGGCTTCTTCGAGTTCCTCACGCCCCAGGTCGACTCCGGCTCCTACCCGCCCGACGCGACGCTGGACGTGCAGGTCGCGGCGCTGCGCCACCTCGTCCACGCCAGCCGGGCGCGCGGCGTCGACACCACGCTGCCCGACGCCGTCGGCCTGCTGATGGAGCGGGCGATCGCCGCCGGGCACGGGGGTGCGAGCTTCGGCGCGGTCACCGAGGTCCTGACCGCCCCCGCGCCCGCCCCCGCGCCCGCCCCCGCGCCGTGACCCGCCGCCCGCCCGCCGCGCCGCGACGAGGAGCCGAACCGACCATGGCCACCGACTGGACCGCCCTGGTCGTGGACGCCGCCGCGTCCGCGACCCGCCGACTCGCCCCGTTCACCGACCGCGACTGGACCCGCCCGGCGGCGGGCCTGGAGTGGACGTGCCGGGAGACGCTGGACCACCAGGTCCTCGGCCTGGTGCACTACACCGCGCTGCTGACCGCGCGGCCCACCGACCGGTTCACCGCGCTGACGGCCGGGCTGGCCGACGGCGCCCCGCCCGCCGCGTGCCTGGAGGGGGTCGCCACGGCGGCGGCGATCTGCGCCGCCGCCGTGCGCGACGCGCCCGCCGGCGCCCGCGCGTGGCACCCGTGGGGCACCGCCGACGGGCCCGGGTTCGCCGCCATGGCGGTCGTCGAACTCACCGTGCACGCCTACGACGTGGCCGCCGCCTTCGGCGACACGCGGCCCCCGGAGGACGGCCTGGCCGCCCCCGCTCTGCGCCGCCTGTTCCCGGACGCCCCCGGGGACGCGGCCCCGGGAGAGGCGCTGCTGTGGTGCACCGGGCGCCGCGACCTCCCCGGCCGGCCGCGGCCGGCGGCGTGGCGGTGGGCCGGCAACGTCCGTTGACGGCGGCCTATTCCCGGGCGGCGGAGGCGCGCCACCGGGTGGAATCGCCGGGGGCGGGGCGGCGTTCGACCGGTACACGACCCCCGACCACGAGGAGACCCGTGTCCACCACCCCGGCGCCCGCCGCGCCCGCGACCACGCCCGACGTCCGCCTGCCCGAGCGGGTCGACGCCCCCTCCTGGGGCGGCGCCGACCTCGATCTCGACGCCTACCTCGCGCGGATCGGCCACACCGGCCCGCTCGACCCCACGCCCGCCACCCTGCGGGCGCTGCACCGGGCGCACATGGCGGCCATCCCGTTCGAGAACCTCGACGCCCCGCTCGGCCGGGGCGTCGAGGTCGGCCTGGACCGCGTCCAGGACAAGCTGGTGGTCCGCCGGCGCGGCGGCTACTGCTTCGAGCAGAACCTGCTGTTCGCCGCCGTGCTCGAGCGGCTGGGCTTCACCTTCGACGGCCTGCTCGGCCGGGTGCAGGTGGGCGCGTCGCGGCCGCGCCCGGCCACCCACATGGTGCTGCGGGTGCGGTTCGACGGCGGCGACCTGCTCGCCGACGTCGGGTTCGGCGGCGGCCTGCTGGAGCCGATCGCCTTGGCCGACGGCGCCGAGGAGCGGCAGGGCGACTGGGAGTTCCGGGTCGAGGCCGACCCCGGCGGCGGCGGGGAGTGGTGGCTGCGGTCCCGGCGGGCCGGCGGGTGGCTGGGCCTGTACGTGTTCACCCTGGAGCCGCGCCATGAGATCGACTACGTCGTGGCCAACCACTACGTGGCCACGCACCCCCGCTCCCCGTTCTCCGACCACGTGTTCCTCCAGCGGCTGCGGCCGGACGGGCTCACGGTGCTGGACGAGGGGGAGCTGGTGGACAGCCGGCCCGACGGCACCGAGGAACGGCGCCCGCTCGACCCGGAGGCGGCGCCCGCCGCGCTGCGCGACCTGTTCGGCATCGACCTCGATCCGGCGGGGGCCGCGGCCCTGACCGCCCGGCTGCGGCGGGGGCGCGAGGCGTAGCCGCCCGCGTGCCGCCGGGCAGCGGGGCCGCCGGGCGCCGCGGGCGCCCGGCGCGCTCAGACCTCGGGCGGGGCCACCCCGCCGTCGAGGGCACGGGGCGGGCCGCCGCGGGCGGGCTGGGCGTCGGTCCCGCGCAGCGGCGGCACCCACCCGGCGTCGGCGTCGTAGCGGCGCACCACCTTGCCGGGCACGCCGGCGATGACGCTGTGGTCGGGGTACTCCCCCGGCCGCACCACCGTTCCGGCGGCCACCACGCAGTTGCGGCCCAGCCGCGCCCCGGGCAGCACGACCGCGTTCGCGCCGATCCAGCTGCCGGCGCCGATCCGCACCGGCCGGTCGGCCGGCCACTGCCGGCCCACGGGCACGTCCAGGTCGCTGTACACGTGGTTCTGGTCGGTGATGTAGACGTAGGGGCCGGTGAACACGTCGTCGCCCAGTTCGATCGACCGGTGGGCGACCACGTGCGAACCGCGCCCGATGGTGCACCCGTCGCCGATGCGGACCAGCGGCTCGGGCCCCAGGTCCAGGCCGGGCACCATGCCGGCGGTCAGCGTGACGTCGCCGCCGATCAGGGTGTGGGCGCCCAGCTCGATCCAGGGCTCGCCGAAGATGGTCGCCGGGGGGAACGCGATCGACGTGCCCGGCCCGTAGGCGCGGAACCGCCGGGCCGCGCGGGACCCCGCGCGGACGTCCGCGTGCCGCCGCGCCCACGACCACGCCCCCCGCACCAACCAGGACACCAGCCGCGACACCCGCAAACCCCACATCTACCGTCCGGTAATGACGAGGTGAACAGTATCCCGCGCGGGGCGGCGGGTGTCGCCCGGCCCGTCAGCCCGAGAGGTGCGCGAGGAGGTCCTGGCGGGTGAGCACGCCCGCGGGCTTGCCGTCGAGCAGCACCACCACGGCGCCCGACGCCTGGAGGAGCTGCACGCACCGGCTCACGGGCTCGCCCGACCCGACCACCGGCAGCGGGCGGCCCATGTGCATCTCGACGGGGTCGTCGAGCTTGGCGCGGGCGTTGAACAGCGCGTCGAGCATGTCGCGCTCGGCGATGGCACCCACCACCTCGGCCGCCATGACCGGCGGCTCCTCCTTCATGACCGGCAGCTGCGAGACGCCGTACTCGCGCATGATGGCGACGGCGGTGCCCACGGTCTCGTGCGGGTGGATGTGCACGAACTCGGGCAGGTCGCGCCCCTTGGCGGCGAGCACCTGGCCGGCCGTGGCCTCCTCGGTCTCGGCGGACAGGAAGCCGTAGTCGGCCATCCACTCGTCGTTGAAGATCTTGCCGAGGTAGCCGCGCCCGCCGTCGGGGAGCAGCACCACGATGACGTCGTCCGGGCCCGCGGTGGCCGCCACGCGCAGGGCGGCCTCGACCGCCAGCCCGCAGGACCCGCCCACCAGCAGGGTCTCCTCGCGGGCCAGCCGCCGGGTCATCAGGAAGGAGTCCTTGTCGCTGACGGCGATGATGTCGTCGCAGATGGCGGGGTCGTAGGTCTCGGGCCAGATGTCCTCGCCCACGCCCTCGACCAGGTACGGGCGGCCGGTGCCGCCCGAGTAGACCGACCCCTCGGGGTCGGCGCCGATGACGCGGACCCGCCCGCCCGAGACCTCCTTGAGGTAGCGGCCGGTGCCGGTGATGGTGCCGCCGGTGCCGATGCCGGCGACGAAGTGCGTGATGCGGCCCTCGGTCTGCTCCCACAGCTCCGGACCGGTGCTGTGGTAGTGCGATTCGGGGTTGTTCTGGTTGGTGTACTGGTTCGGCTTCCACGCGCCCGGGATCGTGGCGGCCAGCCGGTCCGAGACCGAGTAGTAGGACTCGGGGTGGTCGGGCGCCACGGTGGTCGGGCAGACCACCACCTCGGCGCCGTAGGCGCGGAGCACGGAGAGCTTGTCGGTACCGACCTTGTCGGGGCAGACGAACACGCAGCGGTAGCCCTTGTCGGCGGCGACGATGGCCAGGCCCACCCCGGTGTTGCCCGAGGTCGGCTCGACGATGGTGCCGCCGGGCTTGAGCAGCCCGTTCTTCTCGGCGTCCTCGACCATGCGCAGCGCGATGCGGTCCTTGACCGACCCGCCGGGGTTGAAGTACTCGACCTTGGCCAGCACGGTCGGCGCCAGGCCGGCGGTGACCTTGTTCAACCGCAGCAGCGGGGTGTTGCCGACCAGCTCGATCAATGAGTTGTGCACCCGCATCAGCGGAGCCCCCTTTTCCAACGCCTCAGGCGGTCGCGGGTCGCGCGGACCGCCTCTCCGGTCACGGCGGAACGCACCGCGCACGGGCCGGTCAGCCCCGTGTCCCCCGACTTTAACGTGGTATCCACCCTGCCCACACGCCGGTTGGACAGGTTCTGCCCGAGGCGGCGGCGCGGCGCCCGGGACGCGGGAACCCGCCGCCCGCCAGGGTCGTTGACATTGGGGTTACCGACGGGTAGATCAGCCCTTAGAGCGGGCCGCGCCGGTGCCGGGCCGCACGGCCCGGGGCACCGCCCCGCGGCGCGCCGAGGAGGGTCGTACCGCCGAGGCACGGGAGGCGTCGCATGCGGTTGCGGGCGGCACGGGCCAGGAGGATCGCCACCGCGGCCGCGGTCGGGGGCGGCGGCCTCACCCTGCTGGGGGCGAGCACCGTCGGGCTGCTCTACCTCCAGGCCCGCATGGCGCACCGCGCCGTGGGGTTCACCACGTGGATGCCGCCCAAGGCCGACGGCGTCTACGGCGCGGGCGAGGGCCCGCCGATCCGGCTGGCCATGATGGGCGACTCCACCGCGGCGGGGTTCGCGGTCACCGACCCGCTGCAGACCCCCGGCGCCATGCTGGCCGCCGGGCTGGCGGCGGTCGCCGAGCGGCCGGTGCGGCTGCGCCGGCTGGCCCGCGTCGGCGCGACCTCGCGCGACCTCGCCCAGCAGGTCGACAAGATCCGCGGGCGCGGCTACGACATCGCCGTCGTCTTCGTCGGCGCCAACGACGTCATCCACCGCGTGCGGCCCGCCGACGCCGTGCGCCACCTGGGCGCGGCGGTGCGCGACCTGGTGGCCGAGGGCACCGCCGTCGTCGTCGCCACCTGCCCCGACCTGGGCACCGTGCAGCCGATCGGGCAGCCGCTGCGCTACGTGGCGCGCCGGGCCTCGCGGCAGCTCGCGGCGGCGCAGACCATCGCGGTCGTCGAGGCGGGCGGACGGACGGTGTCGATGAGCAACCTGCTGGCCGACGAGTTCCTGGCCCACCCCGAGGAGCTGTTCGGCCCCGACCGGTTCCACCCGTCGGCGCGCGGTTACGCGCACGCGGCGGCGGCCGTGCTGCCGTCGGCCTGCGTCGCCCTGGGACTGCTCCCCGAACTGGAGGCCGCCCCGTTCGCCGACGCCGGCGACGGGGTGCTGCCGGTGCACCGGGCGGCCGCGGCGGCGGTCGAGGAGCCGGGCGCCGAGGTCAGCGGGGCGCGGGTCGGCGGGCGCGAGCGCGGGCCCCGGGGCCGCTGGGCCACCCTCATCCGGCGGCGGCCCGACCCGGAGGCGGTCGGCGCAGAGGGGACCGCGCCGGAGGCGGCCGGGCCGGAGGGGGCCGGGGAGGCGGCGGAGGCCGCGCGGCCCGGCGGCGCGCCCGGCAAGGCGACCCCGGGAGTGGGCGACCGCCGGCCGACAGGTTAACGTGCGAGTAACAACGCGACCGACCGACCGGTCTGCCGAGTTCGAGAGTTCGAGAGAAGGGCCGCGCCCATGCCTGAAGCCGTCATCGTCGCGACCGCGCGCTCGCCCATCGGGCGCGCGTTCAAGGGGTCGCTCAAGGACATCCGGCCGGACGACCTGGCCGCCCAGATCATCTCCGCCGCACTGGCGAAGGTGCCGCAGCTCGACCCCACCACCATCGACGACCTCCTCCTCGGCTGCGGGCTGCCCGGCGGGGAGCAGGGCAACAACCTGGCCCGGGTGATCGCGGTCCAGCTCGGGCTCGACACCGTGCCGGGGGCGACCATCACCCGCTACTGCTCGTCGTCGCTGCAGACGACCCGCATGGCCTACCACGCGATCAAGGCCGGCGAGGGCGACGTGTTCGTCTCCGCGGGCGTCGAGATGGTCAGCCGGTTCATCAAGGGCAACAGCGACTCCCTGCCCGACACCAAGAACCCGCTGTTCGCCACCGCCGAGGAGCGCACGGCCAAGCGCGCCGAGGGCGGGGCCGGCACCTGGCACGACCCGCGCGAGGACGACCAGGTGCCGGACGTCTACATCGCCATGGGGCAGACGGCCGAGAACGTCGTCCAGTTGCGCGGCCTGTCGCGGCAGCGCCAGGACGAGTTCGGGGTGCGCTCGCAGAACCTCGCGGAGAAGTCGCTCGACAACGGGTTCTGGGAGCGCGAGATCATCCCGGTGACCCTGCCGGACGGCACGGTGGTCTCCACCGACGACGGCCCGCGGCGCGGCACCACCTACGAGAAGGTCTCCCAGCTCCAGCCGGTGTTCCGGCCCGACGGCACCGTCACGGCCGGCAACTGCTGCCCGCTGAACGACGGCGCGGCCGCCCTCGTCATCATGAGCGACACCAAGGCGGCCGAGCTGGGCGTGACCCCGCTGGCCCGCATCGTGTCGACGGGGGTGAGCGCGCTGTCGCCGGAGATCATGGGGCTCGGCCCGGTGGAGGCGTCGCGGCGGGCGCTGGCGCGCGCCAACATGACGATCGCCGACATCGACCTGGTGGAGATCAACGAGGCGTTCGCGGCGCAGGTGCTGCCGTCGGCGGACGACCTGGGGATCGACGTCGACCGCCAGCTCAACGTCAACGGGGGCGCCATCGCGGTCGGCCACCCGTTCGGCATGACGGGCGCCCGGATCACCACCACCCTGCTCAACGGGCTCTCCTTCCACGACAAGACGTGGGGCCTGGAGACCATGTGCGTGGGTGGGGGCCAGGGAATGGCCGCCGTCTTCGAGCGGCTGAGCTGAGCCGACGCGGAGGGTGGGAGGCGCACCGCGCGAAGCCGACGCCTCCCGCCCGCAGCAGAGGTGAGGCTCAGCGCGAGCGGAGAACACCAGCGGCTGAGCTGAGCCGACGCGGATACGGAAAGTAGCGTAAAAGCTCGGCTCCGGGTCTTGTCCGTACCGTGATCCTGTTGCAGGGTCGCAGGTAAGTGCCGTACATCTCTCGGAGGTGCTCATGTCGGTCACCCACTCGCCGGAGACCCACGCGCTGCTCATCGCTCGCATCCCCACCGTCACCGGCCGCGCGATCCACGAGTGGTTCGACACCCTGGAGAAGGGCCCCGGCCTGACCCGCTGCTCGGAGCGCACCACCTGGCTCGCCGACGAGTACAACCTGTCGCACGGCTACGCCCAGGCCATCGTGCAGGAGTACGACCGGCGGCGCCGCAACCGCTCGCCGATCCCGCAGCAGCGGGGCTGACGGCCCCGCCCGCCGACCGTCCGACGTCCGCCGACACGTCCCCGTACCGCAGAGCGCAGCGCCCCGCCCGGTCGGACCGGGCGGGGCGCTTCGTTATGACGACGCGGGCGGTGCCGCTGATCAGTCGCCGCTGAAGATCGCCTGGATCATCCACAGGAGGCGGAGGATCTCGATGTAGAGCCAGACCAGGGAGACGGTCAGGCCGAAGGCGAACTGCCAGGCGAACCGGGCGGGCAGGCCGGCGGAGATGCCGTCCTCGATGCCGCGGAACTCGATGGCCAGCGTGGCGCAGGCGATGACGATCATCACGAGGGAGACCACGATGCCCAGCGGGCCGGCCTCGCGCAGGCCGAGGCCGCCGTCGATGAAGAAGCCCAGCACGAAGTTGGCGAGCAGCATCACGAGGGCGGCGACGAGCGCCACCGAGACGACCTTCACGAAGGTGTTGGTGACGCGGATGATGCGCAGCCGGTAGAGCGCCAGCATCGTGGCGAACGCGAAGATGGTGCCGAACACCGCCTGGGTGACGAGCGCGCCGGGGGCGGCGCCCGCGGCGGTCTCGAACACGCGGCTGATGCCGCCGACGAACAGGCCCTCGAGGACCGCGTAGGTCAGGATGAGGGCGGCGTTCGTGGACTGCTTGAAGCCGATGACCAGGCCGAGGATCAGCGCGCCGATGGCGCCGACGAAGGTGAGCCCCATGCCGAGGCCGGGGTTGAGCGGGTCGAACAGGAAGAAGTTGACCACGGCGGCGACGATGACCGTGCCGATGGTCATGCCGCTGCGCATGACCACGTCGTCGATGGTCATGCGCGCGCCGGCGGGGGCCGCCGCCGGCGGCTGCCCGTAGGGGGCTCCCTGCTGGGGGTATCCGGGCTGGGGGTGGCCGTAGCCCTGCGGGCCGTAGCCCGGCTGCGGGTACCCCTGCTGCTGGTAGGGCTGGCCGTAGGGCTGCTGGTAGCCCTGCTGGTAGGGCCCGCCCTGGCCGTATGGCGCCGCGTGGGGCTGGCCGTACCCGGCCTGCCCGGAGCGCATGGCCCGTTTGATGACGGGGTTCGAACTCCTCATCCGCATGTCTTCGCAAGCCTTTCCAGGGCGTGACGTCTGTGCCCTCAACGTAACGTACGACCCCGTCCGCCGGTTCCCGTGAAGTGTCACGGGTCGGACTCGGCGGCCGGGCGGGGCGCACCGCGCCGGGCCGGGCGTCCTTGACAACAGTGGAGGGCGGTCCGCATGCTCGGACCATGTCCGCGCAGCCCTCGCCCTCCCCGACCGCCGGCCGGCGGTCCCCCGCCCGCGGCGTCCGCCGCGGCGTGGCCGGGCTGCTCTGTCGGCGCGGCCGCCTGGGCTCCCCGCCCCGCACCCGCTGACCCGCGGTGACGTAGTCCCGCCGGTGTCGAGCGCCGCCGTCCCGCGGTGTGCGCGCTCCCCCGGCCCGACCGCCGCCCGCCCCCGCTGAAGCCCGTCCGCCGGACCTCCGCGCGGCGCCCTCGGCGGGGACGCCCCGCGCCTTTCACCCCACATTTCCGACTGGAAGGATGGAGAACATGACGGTGCTCACCTCCGCGCAGTCCGCCGAGGGCCTGCGCGACACGCGGGCCGTGGACGAGGCCGTGGTGGAGGGGCCGCGCGTCCTGCGCCGGCTCCCCGACTCCGCCGACGACCGCCCCTACGAGCTGTTCGAGGCGCGGCCGCTGGGCCGGGTCATCGGCGCCGAGATCCACGGCGTCGACCTGCGCGCCCCCATCGGCCCGGAGCTGCGGGCCGAACTGCACCGGGCGCTGCTGGAGTTCAAGGTGGTCTTCTTCCGCGACCAGCGCATCGACGCCGACCGCCAGCGCGAGATCGCCCGCCTCTGGGGTGAGCTGGAGACCAACCCGTTCATCGAGCAGGGCGACGACCCGCACGTGGCCCGGTTCGCCAAGGGGGCGATGCCGACCGGCTTCGAGAACGTCTGGCACACCGACGTCACCTGGCGGGAGAACCCGGCCATGGGCGCCATCCTGCGCCTGGTGGAGGTGCCCCCGCAGGGCGGCGACACCCTGTGGGCCGACATGGGCGCCGCCTACGACAACCTGCCCGAGGCGGTGCGGGAGCGGATCGACGGCGCGGTGGCCGAGCACGACGTGGTCCCGGGGTTCGCCCGCTTCCTCGACGCCGAGCGGCTCCGCTCCTGGCAGGACCGGTTCCCGCCGGTCCGCCACCCGGTGGTGCGCACCCACCCCGAGACGGGCCGGCGCACCCTGTTCGTCAACGTCTCCTTCACCACCCGCATCCTCGGCATGGACCGGGAGGAGAGCGACGCGCTGCTCCGGTTCCTCTTCCAGCAGGCGCACGTGCCGGAGTACCAGGTGCGGTTCCGGTGGGAGCGGGACTCGGTGGCGTTCTGGGACAACCGGGCCACCCAGCACTACGCCGCCAACGACTACCACCCGCACCGGCGCGTGGCCGAGCGGGTGGCGATCGTCGGCGACCGCCCGTTCTAGCCCGGCCGGTGCGGCCGCCGCCCCCGCGGCCCGGGGGCGGCGGCCCGGCTCAGGAGTTCCCGGCCAGCGAGCGCAGGAAGAACGCGACGTTGGCGGGGCGCTCGGCGAGCCGCCGCATGAAGTAGCCGTACCACTCGTCGCCGTAGGGGACGTAGACCCGCATGTGGTCGCCCCGGGCGGCGATGCGGCGCTGCTCCTCGTCGCGGATGCCGTAGAGCATCTGGTACTCGTGGTCGCCGGCGCGGCGCCCGGCCCGCTCGGCGAGGACGCGCGCGATCGCGATCATCCGGGGGTCGTGGCTGGCGACCATCGGGTGGCCCTCGCCCGCCATCAGCACCTTCAGGCAGCGGACGTAGGACCGGTCGACGTCGGCCTTGGCGCGGTAGGCGACGGACGCCGGCTCGTCGTAGGCGCCCTTGCACAGCCGCACCCGCGACCCGGCGTGCCGCAGGTCGCGGCAGTCGGCCTCGGTGCGGCGCAGGTACGCCTGGAGGACCGCGCCCACCCACGGGAAGTCGGTGCGCAGCTCCCGCAGCACCGCCAGGGTGGAGTCGGTGGTGGTGTGGTCCTCCATGTCGAGGGTGACCGTGGTCCCGGCCGCGGCGGCCGCGGCGCAGATGCGCCGGGCGTTGTCCAGGGCGATCTTCTCGCCGTCGTGCGGCAGGGCCTGCCCGACCGCGGACAGCTTCACCGACACCTCGGCGCGGTCGGCCAGCCCGGACCGGTCGAGTTCGGCGAGCAGCCGGGTGTAGGCGGCCACGGTGGTGTCGGCCTGGGCGGCGTCGGTGACGTCCTCCCCCAGGTGGTCGAGGGTGACCAGCCGGGTGCGGGTGAGGTCGTGCAGGACCGGCAGCGCCGCGTCGAGGTCGGAGCCGGCGACGTAGCGGGCGACCAGCCCCCGCGTGACGGGGGTCCGTTCGACCAGGGTGCGGCAGGTGGCGGAGCGGGACACCGCCAGGAGGGCCGTGCGCAGCATGGTGCACCTCAGTCTCTCGTGCGCGGGCGGCCGGCGGCCCGCCCGGTGGGGCGGGCCGCCGTCGCCTCGGGGATCAGCCCTGGTGGGGGTGGGCGGAGGACGTCGCCGGGACGAACGTCTCCTTGATCGAGCGCGGGCTGGCCCAGCGCGCGAGGTTCTGCGCGCTGCCCGCCTTGTCGTTGGTGCCCGACGCGCGGCCGCCGCCGAACGGCTGCTGGCCGACCACCGAACCGGTGGGCTTGTCGTTGACGTAGAAGTTGCCGGCGGTGAACCGCAGCCGCTCGTGGGCGGCCGCGACGGCCCGGCGGTCGTCGGCGAACACCGCGCCGGTGAGGGCGTAGGGCGAGCCCTCGTCGACGAGGCCGAGGACCCGGTCGTAGTCGGCGTCCTCGTAGACGTGCACGCCGATGAGCGGGCCGAAGAACTCGGTGCGGAAGACCTCGTGGCCGGGGTCGGTGCCCAGGAGCACGGTCGGCCGGACGAAGAAGCCCTCGGAGTCGTCGTGGGTGCCGCCCGCCAGCACGGTCAGGGAGTCGTCGGAGCGCGCCCGGTCGAGGACCCCGGCGAGCCGGTCGAAGGAGCGGCGGTCGATGACGGCGCCCATGAAGTTGGACAGGTCGGTGACGTCGCCCATCGGCAGCGCCTCCACCTCGGCCACCAGGTCGTCGCGGATGCGGTCCCAGACCGAGCGGGCGACGAACGCCCGGGAGGCGGCCGAGCACTTCTGGCCCTGGTACTCGAAGGCGCCGCGCACGATCGCGGTCCGCACCGCGTCGGGGTTCGCGGACGGGTGCGCGACGATGAAGTCCTTGCCGCCGGTCTCGCCCACGATGCGCGGGTAGGACCGGTAGCCGGAGATGTTCTCGCCGACGGTCCGCCACAGGTGCTGGAAGGTGCGGGTGGAGCCGGTGAAGTGCACCCCGGCGAGGTCGGGGTCGGCCAGCGCCACGTCCGACACCGCGAGCCCGTCGCCGGTCACCATGTTGATGACGCCGGGCGGCAGCCCGGCCTCCTCCAGCAGCCGCATGGTCAGGTGCGCGGCGAACTGCTGGGTGGGCGACGGCTTCCAGACCACCACGTTGCCCATGAGCGCGGGGGCGGTCGGCAGGTTGCCGGCGATCGCGGTGAAGTTGAACGGGGTGATCGCGTAGACGAACCCCTCCAGCGGGCGCTGCTCCAGGCGGTTCCACTGCCCGGGCGGGCTGTAGGGCTGCTCCTGGAGGAGGCGGCGCGCGTAGGAGACGTTGAACCGCCAGAAGTCGATCAGCTCGCAGGCGGCGTCGATCTCGGCCTGGATCGCGGTCTTGGACTGGCCGAGCATGGTGGCGGCGTTGAGGGTCTGCCGCCACGGGCCGGCCAGCAGGTCGGCGGCGCGGAGCAGGATCGCGGCCCGCTCGTCGAACGGGAGCGAGCGCCACTCCGGGGCGGCGTGCTTGGCGGCGGCGACCGCGGCGGCCGCGTCGTCGTGGGTGGCGTTGCCGAGGGTGCCCAGGACGGCGGCGTGGCGGTGCGGCTGCACGACGTCGATCCGCTCACCGCCGCCCATGCGCCGCTCGCCGCCGATGGTCATCGTCAGCTCGACGGGGTCCTTCGCCAGGGCGTCGAGGCGGTCGACGAGTTCGGCGCGCTCCGGCGATCCCGGCGCGTAGGTGAGCACCTTCTCGTTCACCGGGGCGGGAACGCTCGTGATGGCGTCCATGGGCACCTCCCTGCTTGACGTGTCGGATTGCACAAACGTACGGCGGGGCTCGCGGCACTCGCTTTGGGGACACGGCCACTTTTTCGCCCATGGGATTGGCCGATAGGACAAACTGGCCTTTCATGAGCATCGAATCCGCTCCGAGCCCGCCGTCCGGCGGGGTGCCGCTGCGCCGCCTGCTGCTGGCGGTGGGGCGGCCGATGGTGGACGTCCTCGCCGCGCCCGCCGGCCTCGACGTGCGCGTGGAGGACGTGGTGATCGTCGACCCCGAGGACGCCGCCGAGGCCGAACCCCGCGACCTGGTCCTGCTGATCGGCGCCCGGGGCGCCGCGGCCCGCCACCTGGTGCGGGCGGCCGCGCGGCGCGGGGCGTCGGCGGTGGCGGTCAAGGTGGGGCGGGCGCACGCCCCGGCCGGGGCGGAGCGGGGCGTCGACGAGGCGGCGCTGCTGCGCGCGGCGGCGGGCGAGGCCGGGGTGGCGCTGCTGGCGGTGCGCCCGGAGGTCCGCTGGGACCAGGTGCAGTCGCTGTGCCGGGGTGTGCTGGACGACGCCCGGCTGGCTGCGGGCGCCGACCCCGGGGACGCGTCCGGCGACCTGTTCTCGCTGGCCCAGACCATCGCGTCGCTCACGGGCGGGCTGGTCAGCATCGAGGACTCCGCGAGCCGGGTCCTGGCCTACTCCAGCGGCGAGGAGGTCGACGAGCTGCGCCGGCTGTCGGTGCTGGGCCGGCGCGGCCCGGAGCAGTACCTGGCGCTGCTGCGCGAATGGGGCGTCTTCTCCCGGCTGCGCTCCGGCGAGGAGGTGGTCCGCATCGACGAGCACCCCGAACTGGGCATCCGCCGCCGGCTCGCCGTGGGCATCCACGCCGGGACCCAGCCGCTGGGCACCATCTGGGTGCAGGAGGGCGACCGGCCGTTCACCGCGGGCTCGGAGGAGGCGCTGCTGGGGGCGGCCCGGACCACGGCGCTGTACCTGCTGCGCCAGCGGACCGAGGCGTCGGTGGGGCTGCGGCTGCGCGAGGACCTGCTCGCCAGCCTGCTGGAGGGCCGGATCGAGGCGGCGGCCCTGGCCGACACCGTGGAGGTGACGGCGCGACGGCCCGCTGTGGTGGCCGCGTTCGCCCTGTCCCCCGGCGGCCGCCCGGCCGCCGCCGAGGAGCACGACCGCTCCGAGCGCGAACTGCAGCGCCGCCGGATGATCGACCTCGTGGCGGTGCACACCGCCGCCTACCGGCGCACGGCCCTGGTCACGGCCCTGGGCGGACGGGTCTACGTGCTGCTGCCCGAGCTGGCGGGGGCCGAGGCGGCGGTGGTGGCGCTGACGCGGCGCACCGTCGAGGCGGCGCGCGGCGTGCTGGGGGTGGCGGTCCAGGGCGCGGTGGGGTCGCCGGTGGCGGCGCTGGCCGAGGTGCCGCGGTCGCGCACCGACGCCGACCGGGTCCTCGACGCGATGGGCCGCGACCTGGCGCTGGACGTCGCCACGATGGCCGACGTGCGGTCGCGGGTGCTGGTGGGCGAGACGCTGGCGCACCTGCGGGCGACGCCCACGCTGCGCGATCCGCGGCTGGAGCTGCTGGCCCGGCACGACGCCGAGGCGGGGTCGGCGCTGGCGGTGTCGCTGATGGCCTACCTGGAGGAGTTCGGCGACGTGCGGGCGGCGGCCCGGCGGCTGCACATCCACCCGAACACGCTGCGGTACCGGGTGCGGCGCGCCGAGGCGGTGACGGGGATCGACCTGGGCGACGCGCGGGAGCGGCTGTTCGCCCACCTGCAGCTGCTGATGGAGTGCGGGGGGTAGCCGGCGCGGCAGGCCACGGGTACCCCCGGTCGGACTCGAACCGACACTTGTGACCCTTTTAGGGGGCCTGCCTCTACCATTGGGCTACGAGGGCGGACCCATCATACCGGCAGCGGCCGTTTCCGCTTGTTTCGCACCGCTTCGGGGGTGAAATGGCGAAACGGCCGGCCCCCCGGGGGGCCGGCCGTCGCGTCGGGCGCGTCAGCTCACGCGGCGCAGGAGCTGCCCGTTCTCGACCTTGGCCGAGCTGGCGTCCTCGAACGCCTGGCGCGGCTCGTCCATCTCGGACAGGGCGGCGAAGTCCCGCCGGAACAGCAGCGCCATCGTCCAGTCGGCGAGCACCCGCATCTTCCGGTTGAAGGTCGGCACCGCGTACAGGTGGTAGGACCGGTGCGCGTACCAGGCCAGCCGCCCGGTCAGCCGGACGCGACCGAACAGCTGGGCCGCGCCCTTGTGCAGGCCGAGCCCGGCCACCGCGCCGAGGTTCTTGTGCCGGTAGGCGGTGGGCTCGGTGCCGCGCAGCGCCGCGATGACGTTGTCGGCGAGCACCGGGGCCTGGCGGACGGCGTTCTGCGCGTTGGGCGGGTAGAAGCCGCCGCTGCCGTCGGGCACCTGGGCGTTGTCGCCGCCGGCGAAGGCGTTCTCGACCCCGTTGACCATGAGGAACTCGTTGGTGTCGAGGTGGCCCTTGGGGCCGAGCGGCAGGTCGCTGGCCTGCACGACCGGGCTCGGCTTGACGCCCGCGGTCCACACCAGGGTGCCGGCGTCGAACTCGGCGCCGTCGCTCAGCTTGATGTGCTGGTCGACCGCCGACTCCAGGAAGGTGGAGAGCCGGACGTCGATGCCGCGCCGCTTGAGCTGGTTCAGCGACTTCTCGCCGACCTCGGGGCCGACCTCGGGCAGGATGCGGTCGGCCGCCTCGATCAGGTAGAAGTGCAGGTCGTCGACGCTGATGGAGGGGTAGATCCGGGTGGCGTCGCGGGCGAGGTCCTCCAGCTCCGCGATCGCCTCGGCGCCGGCGAACCCGCCGCCCACGAAGACGAAGTTGAGCGCCTTGCGCCGCACGACCGGGTCGTCGGTGGAGTCGGCGATGTTCAGCTGGTCGAGGACGTGGTTGCGCAGGTACGCCGCCTCCTCGACCGTCTTGATGCCGATGCCGTTCTCGGCCAGGCCGGGGATGGGCAGGGTGCGCGACACCGCGCCGGCCGCCATGACGATGTGGTCGTAGGCGATCTCGCGGCGGTCGCCGACGTGCGGGGCGAAGTCGACCTTGCGCGCGGCGTGGTCGATGCGGACGACGTAGCCGTTGAGGACGCGCACGCGCTTGAAGACCTTGCGCAAGGGGACCACGACGTTGCGCGGGGAGATGCTGCCGGCGGCGATCTCCGGGAGGAAGGG